>LQGW01000035.1 GCA_002838815.1 Clostridiaceae bacterium JG1575
ATCGGGGCCATGTTGATGCATCAACATGAAGATTGGATAGGTGCTACAAGAACTTACATAAAACTTTAGAAAATAGCAAACATTGTACTAGGAACTTTTACACAAGATTTTGGACTTGACTAGAGTGGTGGATGTTGTATTTATAGGGAATTATATACTACAATGATCTCTAGCAGGTACTTATCGATTTGTAAAGTGAAGATTAACCTTTATACCCGATTTTTTCCGGATCTCTCCGCTATTACGCCCCGGATGCGTACCCTTTTTCGTAATATCTTTTAAGAAAAGAGGTTCCCTATGAAATTCATCTTCAGTCCCCTAGCGGGCGAAATCTTTGATATGTTCCGCGCCATGTGGATCTGTCACAACATTGAAGAAGAAAAAGACTTCAAACGCCGATACAACATTACGCACTTCAACGATTTTGAATCTTCGGTGTATGAACTCCCCGAACGTCATCCGGAGCTGATCGCTCCTGCAGCCCCCTTCACCCACGGCGTCATGAAGCCCGAGTTCTTCTTAGATATGCCGTATCTTTGGGAATCTAAGAACATCACGGATTTTCTCATCAATTACGCCAAAAGCCTCAGCAACAAGCCGTTCTTTCTATATACTGCGTTGCACAGTATGCTCAATTTAAAGGAATTCAAGGAGCTAACCGTTGAAGAGAGCGGGACGGCTATGCAACAAGAAATTATTCAAAACAGTTTAGAGCTGCTCAACACTTCCCCCATGGGCAAACGACTAAACTCCGAGAGTAAGTGGGATCTTTTCAGCATGGTGGAAGCTCCGGATGATTTCGTCAATCAATTCCTGACGACCGCTTTTGCATTCCTGCCTTATTATCAGGAATTGGTCCCTGTGCGCACTCAAGTAACGAACAATTTAAATCAACAGCTGACGGGTAGGGCCAAGCGTGGAACCCTTGAGGAAATCCTGCATGACATCAGCGACTCCCTCAACTGGAGCCGCAACGATACCATATACATCACCACCTCCGCGACCGTGGGGGTACGAGTGTTTGAACAAGAGAACGCCTTCTATGTGGTTTTGGGCACGTATCAAAGCGAAATTGAATCGTCAAATTTCCATGAATCCCAACTTCAAAAAACCCTCGAAGTCATCCGGACCATCAGCGATCCCAGCCGTTTCTCCATCTTGTCCATCCTCCTTCGGACTTCGGCAGATACTCAAGAGCTCGTCACCCGGACCGGACTCACCAAGGCCAATCTCTTCTACCATATGAACTACCTCATTGACGCAAAAATCGTCAATGCAGATACCTCCAACCATACCAATAAGTACGCCTTGGACGTGAAAGAACTCTACTTCCATTTGAAGATGTTTAACGAGTACCTTAACTACCACCTCAACATCTTTGAATAACCGCCAAAAAAACAACAGGATCCAAAAGATCAAAGAAAAGAGCGTTCTTTGATCCTTTGGATCCTGTTTGCTTATTCTTGAGGGATCCGGTTCGGGAAACTTCTGCCCGGGGCCTTGGACCCCAATCGCCCGCCGCCCAACAAGGTCGGATGATGGCGTGGGTTTCAATCCATTCCTCTGCTTTTCCTTTGGTGTGGCAGGAGCCGCAGAGCCCTAGGGACAGGCCCTAAGGAATTTCGTATTCCCTTTGGATGAGTTGTTCCGCAGGTAAGGGGCCAAGAACGCGCTCGGCAATGAAGCGAGCGTCCGCCCGTAAGGCTTGTTCTTCTTGGGCATCGGCGCTGCGGATGAGTTCATCGAGGGGAACCACGCGCAGACCGCCTTGTTCGTTTTCCAGAAGCTTTAAGATGCTGAAGGTGATTTTGCTTTTCTTCCCTTGATCCGTCAGATACAAATGAACCGCAATGGAATACTCGGGTTTAAACTCGGGCAACAAGTAGATGGAGCTAGGGGAAATCGAAAAATTGCCCAGGCAGTAGAAAAGATCGGTACGGCCCTTTCGTTCATAGCGCTGCACCACGTGAGGGTGTGTGCCGATCATTAAATCCACCCCCGCCTCACGAAGATAGTCTGTGACGAATTGGCTGAAGGTGCCGGGGGCATCGTTGAACTGCCCCCCCATGTGCAGACAGGCCACAACGTAATCGGCCCCTCTGCGGGCGTCCTCCAGATCCTTATTCAAATCCTCCAAGAAGAATTCTTCGCTCTCATGGGGGGCCAAATGGTCCACTCGCGGCACATTGTACGGCCGTCCCAGTTTTTTGAGAAGCCTCATGCGCACCTCCGTCGGGATGCAGCGGGCAACGCGCCCCAGAACTCTTCGCGGCAGAGATCGGCGTATCGGGGCGCCCACCACGGTCTGCGTACGATAGCTTTGTGGTTTTAGAAGATTCAGATGCTTTCGCTCGTTGTGCGTTAAGATGAGTTTCGTTTCATGTGTGTTGGTGCCATAAGTATACGAGATAAAGGCCACACGCACCCCCCCAAGGGTTTGAAAGAAGACAGGGGAGCGTTTGTTAGGGTCCTTGGAGGTCCCCGTGTAGGAAACCCCAACCCCCTCCAAAACTTCTGCCGTCCGGATGAGCCCCGCAATGCCCCGGTCCAAGGCGTGATTCGTGGCGGTGGTCACCAAATCCACGCCCCCCTCTTTCAGGCTCTTCGCCAAGGCATCCGGCGTATTGAAGTTGTAGAGTTCCTTAGTATACCCCGCCGCCTCGCCGCCGAATACCGTCTCTAGGTTTCCAACGACAAAGTCGGAATCCCGCCAAAGGGGCGATGCGCTGCGGAATAGGTCCGCAAAGGCCTCCTTTGAGTGTTTTAGATAGTAATTCTGCAGGGGTTTTTCACACATGATGTCTCCAATAAAGGTAATTTTAGGCATTGAAGAACTCCTTTTTACTGGGAAAGCGTCAAGGCGCTGTCGTCTTTATTCTGTCTTTTAAAGAGCTTGTCGCGGCGGGTCCATAGGAAATAGCAACCACCCAGGCCCAAGGCGACCACCAGCATCCAGCGAAACCAGAAGAACCGGTATAAAAAGCGGATGGGATAAAGCAACAAAACGCTAGCGCCCATCACTTGGAAAATCAGGCGGATGGGGATGGCTGCTTGCTTTTTCATGGCCACCACCGTCCGAAGGTGCATCACCATCAACAGCGCATTGGAGGCCATGGTGGTGTAGGCTGCTGCTTGATATCCGAACATGGGAATGAATAGATAGTTGGTCAAAATGTTAAATCCGGCGGCTAAAAGGGAACTATAGATGAGGGTGGCCTTCTTGTCGTAAACCATCTCCACGTTGTAGATGAGCGTATACGTGTGCGTCATCACCACTCCGAATAAAAGCGGGGCAATGATGAGAATTACGGGCTCATACTGTGCTCCGGCCCAGATTCGGATGAGTTCCGGGGCGGCGAGGGAGATAACGACCACTGCGCCCATTAAAAGCACCAGCTGATTGGCAAAGGGCTTACACGCAGAGCGAAGATTCCCCGCCTTGATCTGCTTGATCATCCACGGCACCATGGCGGTGCTCAACGCTGCAGAGAAAGTCGTTAAAATCAGCGCCACGTTGTTGGCTAGAGCATATTCCGCCGTAGCGGCCGGCCCCACCATCTGCATGATCATGATGCGGTCAATTTTGGAGATCACCATAATACCAATGAGGTGGGGGATCATGGCCAAGCCAAAGGATAAACTGCTTTTCACCGCGTTTTTGTTCAAGGGCGTTTTTTTGAGGACAACCACCAACAAAAAGAAGAAGCCCAAGCCCATAAAGGGAAGCACCTGCCCCAAGGAGAACGCCTGCAAGCGCTGCGAGGGGCTTGACCCCATCAGAAAAAGCACCGAAAGCAGCGCCGTGGAAAAGGCCGAGAGCAAATTGACCCCCACGTATTTTTTCAGCTGATAGTCCGCACGAAGGTACCCTGAATAGTTCACAAACATCGGGGTCGTGACCAAATAAAGGCCGATCAAGATCATTTGATAGGGAGCAAGTCGGGTAAACATAGCCACCTGTTCTCGGAAAATCAGCACGGGAACCAACAGCGCGGCATCCACCAAAAGGGTGGCGACGTACCCCCCCAAAAGGTTCTTGTAGTTGCTCCTGCGATCCTTTTCGTAGCGGTTCATGATGAAAAGGTGCATGTTCATGAACGTAATGCCCGAGAGCACCGTGAGCCAGGACAACATGTTGCTGAAATCTCCGTACTCCTCTTTGCTCATCCAACGCACGTAGATGGGAATCATCAAAAAGACGATCCCTTTGGAGAGAAAACTGGTGATGGTGTAGAGCACCGTGGATTTCAATAATACGTTTTGGGGCTGCTTCGCAGCAACCGATTCTTTTGGAGGCGTTTCACTCATTGTTTACGAACCCTCCTCACCAAAATATTGTCGCAAAGCGCATTCCAAAGGATGCGGTCCTTGGCGCGCAGCGCGAGGGCGCCAAGGCCCATCAAGGCCCAAAGGTACGGCGCATACCAAAAACTCAGGGAGGTCAAATGAAGAACGCTTGTGGAGAGAAAGACCAAAAAGAGCCCCATCCATTTATTGTCCTTCTTGGCAAACATGGAAACGACCGTATCCAACAGGAGAAGGGCCAAAGGCGTTCCCAAAATCACGCCGAAATTACTCCAAAACTCCAAAAAGAAGCTGTGTGGATGTCCCCAGATGATGTGGCGTCCGATGTAAATCCGATCGCCGAAGGCGCCCAGCCCTAAAATAGGGTGCTCGTTGAGCCCTTCCCAAAGCCAGCTGTGGATGCTGTTGCGTCCATTATCGAAAAAGAAGTCGCCGTTGATGATCATTCGCAGGTTTCTCGATTTTAAAATTCCTGGGTTGATGTTCTTGGCGATGAACGACAAGAGAACGACTAGGAGGAAATACAGCGCCACAAGAATCGCTGCGCTCAAAAGCACCTGAAGCAAAAACTTTTGATACTCCTTAGCGCTGTGGCAGCGATTGAGTCGGGCGTAAAAAAAGAAAAAGAGGAGGAACAGCAGCGGCAGCACAAGGGCCATGCGGTTGCCCGCCATAAGAATCATGACGTAGCCAACGGCCGCCAGCCCCCAATAAATCTTTTTTTTGTCCACCAAAGCACAATACGCCATCAAGGACACGGTAAAAGCCATGCTAAAGCCAAACTGCAGGCTGTACTGCAACTTTCTCATTTCGCCCAAGTGTCCTTCAATGGGCCAATAGCCCCTCATCTTCGCGCTGACAAACTGAAAAAGCAAAAGGACGAATAAGGCAAGCGCCGTTGCTTTCATTACAGGATCCACTCGCTCCCATTTGCGCAGCACCCAAAGAAAGAGCAAGGCAAAAAGTCCGCCATCGGGGCGAAACACCCGATCGATGCCGTGCCTGGGCAAGAAATAAAACAGTCGGTCGTTGGGATGCAGCCAAATGGAGATGAGAAAGTAAAGGCCGATCAAGGCATACACCAAAAGAAACCAGCCGGTCATCCGACGCTCCACGATGGCTAGGGGCATCAAAAGAAATAAGGGAACAAACGACGCGGCCAGCACCGCGATGCTGTTTTCAAGGCCGCCCCATTGAAAGAGCCGGACAAATACGGCCTGATTGACGAGCTGGGCAAAAAAGAGAACCCCGCCCAAAAAAGCCAACCCCTCATACCAAGCCATGGGGGTCGAAAATCGAATGCCAAAAACCCGCTCCATCGCGGCAAGGCCTTTTTTAATCATAATCACAATGCCTCCTGTTTCAGCATCTTTGGAAAAGGGCTCGCCGCCCCTATGAATTGCTTGATTCGTCCCATGATCGTCCTACTGCATGTATTGGGTCATGGCGCGGATGGTCGTAAAATTGTATCCGCTTTGAATGAGATAATCCACAATCTCACGAAGATATTGCTCGCGCACTCCCTGGAACTTCACTGGGTTTTCCTTAGTGGTTCGATGGAAATAGAAGATCAGGAGCCCCTTGCGGTTTTTCGCAGCATCAATCACTTCCCGAACATGTTTCATCCGATCTTTGGATCGGTCGGTCAGATCCAAATTAACGGCATAAAGACCTTTGAGATCTTTTTGTCGAATCGCCCGGTAGGCATACGACTGATTGGCCGGTTTTCTCCAGCCCAGTCGAAGGGCGCTGCGCTCCTTTAAAACGATCTTTTCGGAAGCTCTCGGCACCTTGCCAAAGGGAGCTGCCGTCGCCAAAGGCTTCGGCAATCCAAGCTTTTTAAAGACCGCATTGTTTTTTTTGAGCTGCTCTTTGAGCTCTTTTTCATTTAGTTTCTCGAGATTTTTCAATTCATAGAGGTTGCACTGAAAATCCCAGCCTTGCTTTGCCATTTCCTGAATCTGCGCGCTGGTCAAATACCCCTTCGAATCCAAAAGGCTGCCGCTGATGAAGCTTGTGGCGGCGATGCCTCGCTCTTTAAGATAGGGAAAATTCGACGAGTAATCCGTACTGGACCCATAATCCATGGTTAAAATCGCGGTGGGCCGATCAAACGTCAGCACCCGATATCTTTTCAGATACGCCTTCCCCTGCCAAATCGCCAGGAGAAATAAAGCCAAAAGGGCTCCTAAAATCAGCGTGTTTTTCTGCGTCTTGGTCATCTTGAAGCTTCTCCCTTTCCCGGGGATGAACTCCCCTAGTTCCAAGAGCCTCCTCGTCTTGAGCCGGGAGGCTTGGGTCATGGTCATTTTTAGCGGTTCTGGATCTCCCGAAGCAAAGGTTCATAGAGCGGCCATTTGCCAATTTGATCGGGAATCTGAGTGACGTCGGGGTCTGCGCCCGGATTTCCCTCAATGAGCACCGCCTCTCCCGAGGCCGTAATCACCACATCCCATCCCACGTAGCGCACTTCGGGATGAACGAGGGCGGCTTTTTGGACCAGCTCCACGGCCTGATTCCATTGCGGCACTTGAAAGCCCACGATGGGCTTGTTCGAATCCGGATGCAAGGTATAACGGCGCCACTCGCGGTCCACCCCCATGCTGCAGACGAGGCCGGTGGGGATGTCGATGAGGGAAGCGATGCCTTCATGGTGGAAATTATCCGCATATTTTCCCCGTCGGCTCAGGCGAAGCACCGCCGCCATGACGCGGGGCGTCCCGTCCGCTGTGACCAGAGTGACTAGGCGCAGGGAATTGACGGCGGTATCGTTGAATTCCCGAAACGCCTCATGCTGCGTCAGAGCGCCTTCTAAAAGGAGATGGTCCGCCTGGGCCTTTTGGCAAAAAGCCATGGGATCCTTCAGTTCCTGGCGATCGATCCGCTGGATGCCCTTGCCAAACATGCCGTCGGGCACTTTGGCAAAAAACACCGCATTGCGCTCCAAAAAAGAGAGGCACTGCGCCACGGTGGCCGTGCCTGCATCAAGCCATTCACGCCCCAGATACGCATCAAACGCTTGATTAAAAAGCGGCTTTTGATCGAAAATCGGCCGGATCGCAGGATCGTTGCATGCGGCAATGATTTGTACCAGTTTGCCATGAGTGATGAATTTTTGGCGCTCCGGGCGCTTTTTATAAAAGAAGCGATACTGCACGTAGTCGATGAGTTCGTTGTTGTAGCGTATTTTTTCCCATAGAAAGTCCAGCGTAATTTGGATCTTTCGCAACCATCCGGCTCCAGGATAGATGTCGCGTTCAATATCCTGGCCCAAGCGTTGAAATTTTGCCCCAATGGATTCCTTCATTTCCTCATCCTCTTTGGCTGTCTTCGAGGATGCGCTGAATGTTTTCAGAGCCCAGGCGTTCAGGGGTACGCCCTTCGCTTCTAAGATTGCGACCCAAAGCCGCGCTGGCAAGCTCAATGAGCGAGGTGCTCATGGGGGTTGCGATGCCCAGGGCCTTTCCCAGGGCCTCCAGCATCACCAGTCCCTGCGGCACGTCCTCGGAGAGGTAGCGAGAATCCACACTGAGGGGGCCCTTGGCGCGGGTGGGCATGGCCGCATACCAAAAAAAGATCTCTTTGGCGTTTTTGGTGTCGTCCAAAGTATTGCGGAATTTACAGGCTTCCACATAAGAAATCCGCTCATAGCCCAAGTGCTCGATGATGTCCATTTTCTCCTCATCCAGCTTCTCCAGAATGTTCCAAACGCTGGGGGTAAAGACCTCATGGTACATGCAGTAATCCCCTTTTGTATTCTCAATGCGAGGAATGCTCATAACCGCGCCCACAGTATGCACGATCATATTGGGATTGTGCAGCGCCGCCTCCACCACGGAGGAGAAGTAGGCAAACGGAACGCCCAGTGCCTCCAGCTTTTCTGCCACGTATTCTTGGCGTTCCCTGGGAAATACCCCCAAAGGATTTCTGACGTTTCGAAAGCCGACCTTGATGAGTCCCGGCTCTTGGATGCGACAGTCAATAAATGAGCTCGTCGCCTCTACTACGGTCAGGTTTTTACTGGTGTGCTTTAAGACGTACGCCGTAGACAAATAGCCCGGATTGATGAGGAGGATCTGATCTTCATGGATATGGGGCAAAATTTTGCGCAAAACCGCTTCGTGATGATTGGTTTGAACGTAAAGGATCACCACTTCATTGCCTTCCAGCTCTTCCACTTCCCGGGTGACCCGATGAATGTGAGTGGTTTTTTTCTCGTCCCCTTCCCAAAGGGTGATCTCGCCTTGTTTTTTTTCCAAATGCTCAAAATTGGCATTGTGCATGGAGTGGGATGTTTTCAATAAGGTGACTTCATGGCCTTTCAGGGAAAGGTCTGCGGCCACGGCGCATCCCCCATTTCCTGCTCCTACAACTGCGATTTTCAATGGACTTCCTCCTAGTTTTGGCTCAAGGCCAGTGTTTTTTTGACAAATATCTCTTCCAGCACCTCTTGGGTCAAATCCCCGAAGGTGGGGCCACAGGTAATTTGATTGGGTCCGGGGCAGACATTGAATTCAATAAATAGGGGATCGCCTTCTGGCGTCACGGAAAAATCCCAGCCAATGAGCTTAAAATGCGCGAGCTTTTGGTGCTCTCTGCGCACCACGTCGAGTATTTTTTCATAGGACGGGATCTCTACGTCGGCAAAGGCGATGCCTTCATTGGTCTTGGACACCCATTGGGCTTTGCGGTTGACGCCCTTGGGTTGAAGCTGACCGTTCGGCTGAATAACACAAGCATAGCCACCCGCCCCAATATTGTCCACTTTAGACCCCTTGGCGCCGATGCGCAGAATACTCGAGAGGATGTGCACCTTATTTTTGAAGAAAAAGGAAACCACGCGAATGGTGTTGAGGGAGGAGGCATTGAGCTTTGCCAAGGTCGGATGCTGTGTGACTTCTTCTTGAACGATGAAATTGGCCCCCATGCCATGAAATATTTCCAGGAGCCTCTCCTTGCTGATTTCCTTTTGCGGCACAAAGTGAATGAGCCGCCCTTCTCCAGAATCTATGGAGGGCTTAATAAAGAGCTTTGGTTCCTTCAGACAAAGGGCCAAGGCTTCTTCTTCACTGATGGGGCTTCGCTGGGCATCGTAGAACACTCCAGCTACATTTTTCGTGATGGTCCGGGGGCGAAGGACGTCCGGGAACCAGACCTCATGCATGCATTTATCTTCTCCGAAGCGCCGAAACTGGGGGTTGCTGAAGTACGGAACGATGGTGCTAAACCATAAATCATCGGGAATGTATCTTGGATCTGGCTCTCCCGTACGATCCCAGAAGATCTGGTACCACATTTTATTGGGCTTATAGGAATAGGGCGCCCAAAAAGGCAGCACCACCTCTTCATAGAGGGACCCCAGTGCCCTGCCTCCCTTCATGCGTTTTAAGCGCAGGCGGGCTTTCTTTCGATAAACATGCGTTCTATAAGAAGCTTCTAATTGAAGCCCCAGCTGATCGAACCTTTTGCGGAATTTGCTTCTCATGGTCAGACTCCCTCTCCCCGTTGAATCAGGACTTCATTATATTTCATCATGTACACCCCCTCTTCGTAGTCGCCAATCCTACGTTGGTTGGCGATCCCTTGGGCATTGTTCAAAATCAGCTTCATGTGGTCGACCCCGCACTCATAAGCGTGGGGATATCCGCCGCCGAAGCGAGGGTTCACCTCAGAAATGTAGTATTCTCCAGCCACCTCAAATACATCCACATCAATTTGACCCATGAAGCCGCAGTCTTTGACAAAGCGCTCCAAGAGGGCAAAAAGCGCGGGATCCTTAAAGGAAACGGATTTGTCGGTTTCCCCCGCCCGCATGAGTAGCTTCTTTTTGGTGAAGATGGAAACCACCTCGCCGCTGATCTGGTCAATGTAGACATCCGCGCCAATTTCCTGCCCTTGAAGAAATTCCTGAATCATCAGCCCCGGGGTCTTTCGCCATAAAAGGTGCAAGGTTTCTTCCTCGTAGACTTTATTCACCGCCAGGGAAGCACTGCCCCGGCTGGGCTTTACAAAGACAGGGTAATCGATGCGGCCTTCCCGGCGAGCCCGCTCAAAATCCTCCAAACAGGAATAACTCTCAGCCGTTCGATACCCTCTGGCCACCAGCCAATCATGCATCTGCATTTTGTCCAAGGCGCGCTCGCACACCTCCAAAGAAGACCCTAAAAGAACCATGTTCCGTTCCTCAAACCATTGTTTGTGGGCGGCCAAAAGGCTCAGCTCCGGATCGATGAGGCTCAAAACCACTTGAATCTTTTCCTTCTCACAGATCTCTTGGACTTTTTCGAAGTAGTGGGCCTCTTGAATGCTGGGAACCAGATAGTGGGCATCCGCCTCATAAAGCGCTGGAGCCAATAGGCTCATGTCGGTGGCTAGGACGCGCCCAGTGCGCTCGCCCGAAGGGGCCGTCAGCGCTCTTTTGAAGTACGCCACAATCTTGTTGCGGGTTCCGGCGCTCAAAATTAGTACGTTCATCTCAATTCTCCTAAATGATCGAAAAATAGGGGGGTGCTCCCGGTGTGAAGGAATAAGCAGCGGGCCCCTTGAATCCTCTCTCGGATCAAATAACGCCGCATCCCCTCGTAGGCCTTGGCGGTGTACACAGGATCCGTGGGCAGTCCATGACGCACCAGCAGTTCATCCATGGTCTTCAAAATACCCTCATCCCATTGCCCGTAGCCAAAGGGGAAAAGGTCGTCTATAAATTCGATGGGGGCCGTTTGCTGCAAGGCTCCGTGGTGCGTTCTTTGGTAGGCTTCCAGGGATTCTTTTATGGCCCCGACGCCGCGTTCTTGGTTGCGTGCAATGCTGATACCGAGGATCCTTGGAGCGGTTTTCTCCGCGTTCATGGCCTGACCTAACATAAGACCTGCTTGGGTGGTACCGGTTCCCGAGGCGAAAAAGATAAAATCGAAGGGGATCCCTGCCGCTCGAATCTCTTCATAGGCCTCGATATAGCTTTGCGTGCCCAAGGGACCATGGCCGCCGCCGGGAATAAAATAGGCTCGCTCCCCCGCCCGGTAGAGCGCATCCATGGAAGCGTCCAAGGTTTCTTTCACCTTGTCTTGGGCGCAGATCACAAACCGTACGCCAAAATGGCGGCAAAGCGTCCGGTTGTTGCCGCCTGCGGATTCAGGATCCGTGGTGACCACAATGCACTGAAGCCCTTGGGCTCGGGCAAAGTTGGCCACGACCCGGCAGTGATTGGAGTGAGCGCTGCCATAGGTCACGATACACGTCGCCCCCAAGCGGTGGGCCTCCTCAAAGAAAAGGGCGGCCTTTCTCGTCTTATTGCCCCCCAAGGCGGCCCCCGTCAGGTCATCCCGCTTAATGAAGATGCCATTCCCCTGGAAATACTCCAGCTCATATTGCGGGGTGGGCAGGCAAAGAGCGATCTTTGATGCACTGGTTCCGCTCGGAAGTTTTTGATTCTTCATAATGAATCCTTTCCATCCTTTTTCATTTCGCTCCCTAGGGGAAGCCCAGCAGTCTTTAAGGATGCTTTAAATATCCCTTATGGTTTATCGTATTTTTTATTTATTTTTATTATTTACTATGAGGCGATTTCGGGAGCATTTCCCCAGAATCTTGAAAGTTTTTGCTCGCAGAGAACTTATTTCTTTCTCAGCCTTCCCTTTTCGATCTGCGTATTCCCCCATCTTCTCCGTATCATGAATATACAATACCGGAAGGAATGCTGCGATCCTAGGCGGCTTGGGACAATGCAAAGAGGCATCGGCTCTTTGCAGTTTAAAAACAATTAGCGATTGTTACAACAATTTCTAAGTAGAACTAATAATAAACCACAGGGAAAAACTACATCCTAAAGATCAGAGGAGATCCATTGAAAGGGGGCTTCTATCGAAAAATGATACCATTGTTCCTGCATTGGTGCAATTCCAAAGACGCTCATTGGGCCACTGCATTCGCCCCCCTGACGGGTGTTCTGGATCGGACGCTTTGCAATGACCGTTCAAATGCATACGGTCTTTTTCGAGCCAACTATTTGAAAAAAAATAATGTGAACCCTCCAGAATGGGTCGCTTTTTACCACCTTCTTTGTTACAATTTTGTAGGTCCCCTTTTTTGTTGATCAAAACACTCTTTCTTTGTGTTTGAACCATATGCCATCAAATGCAATAGAATGCCTAGAGGCAATGCTTTGGAGGCGTATGGAACGTCTTATTTCTCTTACGGTATTCCTTTACTCGCCACTCTTTTTCCAGTTCCCTACTCCCGAAGAAAGCAAGGCGTTTTATCCGTTCATCAAAAAAAAGCATTTCGAATCAATCGTTCGCAACGAGGATCCCCCGGCAGCGGTCATGATTTGACACGCACCTTGGGCTTTGTCTGCTTAAGAGAGGAAGTTCATTCCTTTCACGCTGGGAGGCTTGGCCCCTAAGAGCGTTTGTGACCCGGATCTCTGTCCCCATCCAAACCCTGTGCACAATATCCCTTCTTGAGGGAATCGATTTATTACCAACAAGGAGCAAAAAAATGAACGATCGGATATGGCTTTCTCCCCCGCATATGAGCCTAAACAAGCTTGAGATCGACTATATGTTGGATGCCATGGCTAAAAATTGGGTTGCGCCTTTGGGAGAAAACGTCAATGGCTTTGAAAAAGATGTTCGTGAGCGAATCGGGCGAAGCCAAGCCACGGCGTTGATCTCAGGAACCAGCGCCATTCATCTGGCATTAAAGGCCGCCGGCGTGACGGACGGCCAAATCGTTTTATGCCAATCCCTGACCTTTTCGGGAAGCGCAAACCCCATCCGGTACGTCCAAGCAACGCCTGTATTCATCGATAGCAGCCTCGAGACTTGGAACATGGATCTTGATTATTTAGAAGAAGCCTTGAAAACCTACGATAACATCGGGGCCGTTCTCTCCGTGGACATCTATGGGCTCGGCAATGACTATGAGCGCATGGAGGCGCTGTGCAAAAAGTATGGTGTTCCCCTTATTGAGGATGCTGCAGAAGCTTTGGGCTCTCGTTATAACGGCCGCCCGGCAGGCTCTTTTGGGGACTATAGCATCATTTCCTTCAATGGAAATAAAATTCTGACCACCTCCGGCGGTGGCGTTTTGCTGCACGACAACGCCGAAATGGATCAGCGCATTCGCTATTGGGCCACCCAGGCTAGGGATCCGGCCCCCTATTACGAGCACAGTGAAATTGGGTACAATTATCGCTTAAGCAATATTACAGCAGGTATTGGCCGCGGTCAGATGACCGTATTGGACGAGCGTCTGGCCCAGAAAAAATTCATCTACAATTATTACAAGGAACATCTTCAGGATCTGGAAGGGATTCGCTTCATGCCAGAGATCCCTCACCATGAACCTAATTATTGGCTGACCTGCATGGTCCTGGAGAGCCACGTGACTCCTGCTGAGGTAATTGCGGCTTTGGAAAAAGGCAACATTGAATCCCGGCGGATCTGGAAACCCATGCACTTGCAACCGGTCTTTAAGGGATGCGATTACGTGGGAGGAACCGTGGCCCAGACCCTCTTTGAAAAAGGCGTTTGTCTGCCCTCGGGAACGGCCATGAGCGAAGAAGACTTAGCGAGAATCGTCGGAATCATCCGAAGCCTCTGGTCTTAGTCATGAGCAATTCCCCTCGTTGTGTTGAATCCCTCCTCTGCCGCCCAGGAACTTCCTGGGCGGCAGTTTTTGCACCCATCAAAAAAGAAGGAGGCTTGCGGCGCCGAACTGGCATCGCAGGCCTCCTTCTTTGAACGGTTGCTACAGAACCAGTTTTTTCTTTGATTTTAGGGATTGCAAGCCTTGCAAGGTCTAAATCCCCGTCGGCTCAATTCCTCGGGTATCCCTCTAAAGAATGTCTTGTTGCCGTCTTTGATCTTTTGATGTGCCGATCCCCGAGCTGATGAACCCCCAAGGAATTGTGGTTGAGCCCCTCCAGCGCTCTTTTTTCGCGGCACTGGGGGCTTTGTTTCGTATCGCTTCGCATGCCTTTGCTTTCCCATGCTGTTAAAATGCCGTTATTTAAAACAAAAACGGTTCTCGAATCCTCGAAAACCGTTCTGACTGGTCGGAATGACAGGGTTCGAACCTGCGACTTCTGCGTCCCGAACGCAGCGCGCTACCAACTGCGCTACATCCCGCCAAGACTACAACGTTCATTATATAACGAATCGCGAGGCTTGTTAAGGGCTTTTTCAAAAAATTGCTCCAAAACGTTCATTGACTTGCAGTCAGTCAGTGATAGAATGGAATTGCGAAGGAGGGATGGTATGAGTTTTATTGCTATGAAGGACGTCAAAAAGTCCTATAAAATGGGTGAAGTCACCATTCAAGCGGTGGATGGCGTGGACTTTACCATTGAAGAGGGAGAAGTCTGCATCATCGTAGGTGCATCCGGCGCCGGGAAAACGACGGTGCTCAATATATTGGGCGGTATGGATTCTTGTGATTCCGGCCTGGTGGAGGTCGACGGAAAAGACATTGCAAGCTACAGCCGCAAGGACCTCACCAATTATCGGCGCTACGACATTGGGTTTGTCTTCCAGTTTTACAATTTGGTGCAGAACCTGACCACCCTTGAAAATGTGGAGCTGGCCACGGAAATTTCCAAGACACCCATGAACCCCGAAAAGGCCCTAACCCTTGTGGGCCTGGGCGACCGCATTCATAATTTTCCCTCCCAGCTCTCGGGCGGGGAACAGCAGCGTGTCGCCATTGCCCGTGCCATTGCCAAAAATCCCAAACTGCTTTTGTGCGATGAACCCACTGGAGCGTTGGATTATACCACCGGAAAATCTATTTTGAAGCTGTTGCAAGATATGTCCCGGGAAAACCACATGACCGTCATCATCATCACTCACAACGCCGCTTTGGTGGACATGGCGGATCGAGTCATCCGAATGAAGAGCGGCAAGGTTCGGGAGATGTATACCAATGAATCGCCCAAACCGGTGGCCGAGATTGAGTGGTAGCCTATGAAAGCATTAACGAAGGAATTTTTTCGTTCCTTAAAACGAAATATCGCGCGGTTTTTGTCCATTCTCTTCATCATTGCCTTGGGGGTTGGCTTTTTCGCGGGCATTAATGCCACAGAGCCGGATATGCTTCGCAGCGCTGCTCTTTACTATGAGCGAACCAATCTCATGGACCTAAGGGCGAGAAATCCATTGGGCTTCACTGCGCAAGACGTCCAGGCCCTGTCCAAAGTTCCCGGCATCGAACAGATGCAGGTTTCTTACAGCGAGGACCTTTTTTTGGTCCACGGCGACGACAAAAGCGTCGTGCGCCTTTATTCCATGGACCTCAAAGACAAAAACTCCGAGCGCACCATGAACCAAGTAGAGGTTTTGGAGGGTCGACTGCCGGAAAAATCCGGAGAAATTGTCTTAGCTACGGGCAAATACCTGAAGTTGAACGTGGACCTGGGCACTACGGTGCGTTTTGAAGAGAGTCAAGGCAAGGCCTTGAGCGATGTTTTGGCGGATCAAGAATACACTGTGGTGGGCTTCATCCGGTCCCCTCTTTACATCGGCTTTGAGCGTGAATACACCAACGTGGGCAACGGCTACATCACCACCTTCATCTATGTGCCCGAGGAAGATTTCCGCATGAAAAAACCCACGGAATATTTTTTCAAAACGGCTCACACGAGGGGGGTCGCCCCCGAGACGGCGGAATATAAGGAATGCATTGCGCCCGTGAAGGAAGCGGTGAATACCCTCGGCAAAGACGCCATGGCCCGTGAAACCAAGGAACTGCGGCAAAAAGTAGCCGACAACAAAACAACCCTTGCAAAAGAGCGCAAAAAGGTTCAAGAAGCATTGGACAACGGTCAGCGGCGTTTGGACCAAGCGGCCTTGGATCTTATCACCGGACGCCAAAAACTGACCGAAGAAGAAGCTGCAGGCAAAGCAACACTTGCCGACGGGAAGGCAAAACTCTTGGAGAGCCGCAAAGCTTTGTTGGACGGCCGCCTGGAATACAATAAAGGATCGTTGACCTACCAGGAAAACCTCTTAGCCTATGAGAAAGGCAAAGCCGTCCTCGACCAGAAAAATATGGAGCTAAGCACCGCCAAAGCCCAGCTTGATGCGGCTCGGCTGCGCATCGACCAAGGCCAAGCGGCCTTAAAGCAAAACAAAGCGGCCCTCGACAACGCCAAGGCGCAAATTGAACTCTTCGGCACTGCGGTGAAAGGCCTCAATGAAGTGTATGACTCCATCAAAGATCAAAAGGATCTGACCCAAGAGGAATACGATCGCCTGCTCCAACAAATTGAGAAAGTGTCCAAGGAAACAGCACAATTCATTCGGACCTATCTGCCGTACACCACGCCGAATCTTCTTCAGGCGTTGCGTGATTTTCTCAAAACCTCCATCGGCCAGGTCAATGCAAGCTATGAATCTGCAAAAGCTTCCTATGAATCCGGCAGGGCCCAATACGAGGCGGCCCAAAAAGAGCTGGCTCAAGCTCAAAGAGACTATGAAGTGGGCCTTCGTCAATATGAGGCCGGCAAAGAGAAGCTTGATGCGGGCTATGCAGAGCTCGCCGTGGGGAAGAAAAAACTCGATGCGGGCAAAGCAACGCTCGACGCCTCCAAGAAAAAACTCGACGATGGAGAGGTGGAGATCGCCAAGGCGCAGCTTGCTTTAGAGGAAGGCGAGAAAAAACTCACCGAACAGCTAACGGCCGGGCGAGAAAAACTCGCCCAAGGGGAAAAAGACCTCAAAGCCGCTCAAAAAACCTACGCCAAGGAAAAAGAAAAAGCCAATCAACAGCTCAAGGAGGCCGATGAGAAAATCCTGAATGCCGAACGGAAAATCCTGGAAATTCCCGACCGCTGGTATGTCACAGGACGTGACGGAAACCCCGGGTACACCTCATGGTTTGACAACGCCGATAAGATCGGCTCCGTGGCCAAAGTCTTTCCCTTCTTCTTCTTCTTGGTGGCGGCCTTGGTGTCCTTGACCACCATCACTCGGATGGTGGAGGAAGAGCGGTCGCAGGCGGGCACATTGAAGGCTCTGGGCTATCGAAACGGGTCCATCGGGGCAAAGTACGTCGTTTGGGCGCTCTTGGCCTCCCTCATCGGCTCCGTGGTGGGCTTGGTGTTCGGATTCAATGTCTTCCCCCGCATCATCATGAACGCCTATGGGATGATCTACAGCATTCCTCACCTAGCCATCGAATTCAACCTCTTTTTCGCCCTGCTTTCCCTAGGCCTCGCCGTCTTATCCGCCGTGGGCGCCGCTGCAGCAGCCATGTTTGCCGAAATTCGCGAACGACCCGCCTCCCTAATGCAACCCAAAGCCCCGCGGGCCGGCAAGCGCATTCTCTTAGAACGCATCCGCCCCCTATGGAAACGTCTGAGCTTTTCGCAAAAGGTCACCTTCCGAAACCTCTTCCTTTATAAAAAGCGGTTTTGGATGACGGTTTTAGGCATCGCCGGATGCATGGGCCTTCTGCTCACCGGCTTCGGCATCAAAGACTCCGTAGATGACATTGTAAAAAATCAATTCCGAGAAATCTTCACCTTCCAGCAAATGGTGCGGGTGGATCCCAAAAAACCCCCTCAGGAACGCGACTTACCGAAAATTCTCAAGGACGTCCCCGAGGTTGCGGGTTACGAGCTCTTTGAAAGCCAAGTGGTGAAAGCCAAAACGCCTCACTCCGACCGAACCTATGACGTTCAGCTGACCGTCCCACAAAACCCCTCAAAAATGGCCCCCTTTGTCACCTTACGCACCATGGGCAAAAAGACCCCTTTGTCCTTGAACGGCGATGGCGTCGTCATCACGCAGAAAATGGCGGATATGCTCAAACTCCATGTGGGCGACGACCTTTCCTATTTGGATGCCGATAACAATGCCTTCAAGGTCCGCGTCAAGGGAATCGCCGAAAACTACATCGAAAACTACCTTTATATGTCCCCTGCCTTCTTTGAGCGGACTCATAAGCTCAAGCCCGACTACAACGCGGCCTGGATCAATCTCACTGCCCAGGGCAAAGCCCAAGAGACCCAGGTTCAAGAGGACCTCATGAAGCACCCTTCGGTTCTTGCCGTCCTCTCTGCAAAAGAGCTCTCCAACAACTTTGACGATCAGATCAAAAGCCTCATTTACGTGGTCATTGTCCTGATTCTCTCTGCCGGCGTACTGGCCTTCATCGTCCTTTATAACCTCTCCAACGTAAACATCACGGAGCGGGTGCGGGAGCTGGCCACCATTAAGGTCTTAGGGTTCCGAGACAAGGAAGTGTCTGCCTATGTCTACCGAGAGAACATGATCCTCACCCTCGTCGGCGCCTTCTTCGGCATTGGGTTGGGGCTGGCCTTGCATCAATACATCATGCGCACCATGGAGATTGACAACATGATGTTCGGGAAATACATTCATTGGCCCAGCTACCTCTATGCCGTTCTTCTCACCTTTGCCTTCTCCATTTTAGTCAACTTCATCATGCACTTCGTGCTCAAGCGGATCAATATGGTGGAGTCCTTAAAATCTCTGGAATAGGAGGTCCTCCATGCGCATCACCAAAAACCCCGAGGTTCGGCGCCAAGAGATCCTCGACGCGGCCCGAGTCCTTTTTATGGAACAGGGCTATGAGAACACCAGCGTCGATGACATCGCCAAGAAATTGCGGGTCGCCAAAGGTCTTTTTTACTACTACTTCCCCAAAAAGGAAGAAATTCTCGCCGCCATTGCCCAAGATTTTGCCAAAGAAGTCCACGCGGGATTTTCCGCCGAGGACGTCGCATCGCAAGAATCCTTTCCCCAAGCCATCCGTTGCATCCTCGGCTATTTTTTGAAGGTCATCCAGCAAAACGAAGCGCTCTTTACCATGGCCGGAACCCATGGGATGCTCTTTTCCTCCCTGCTCAAGCCGCAACTGGAAAACCAGGCCCTGGAGCACGCCATCGCCTACCTCAAAGACCACCCCGGTTCCCTGGCCTTGACCTATCCCGAGTATTCCCTACAGATTTTAGTCCGCGGCCTCGGGGACCTTTATTTGGACGGAGTCACGGACACTCACGTGATGATGACCCTCATCGAAGAGACTCTCTCCTTGCCCAAGGGCAGCCTCTCTTCCTAGGGTTTACACTTTCCTCATAGTTTGGCCATGCCCCCATCAGCGACCCGCTGTACGATAACTATAAATCCCCCCTCCCTTCCATGCCGTGAAGGGCTTTCGGGAAAGTGAGGTCCTCTATGATAGCAAAACAGCAAAACACCCGAAGAATACACGCACTTACCTTCTTGCTCCTTGCGGCCTTTTCGGTCTTTTTCTACCTTCGTCCCCCCGTGGGAACCGTTTGGCACCATCCCTTCCCGAACCGGCCTTCGCTCTTAGCCCCCCTGCCCGACTCCCCTATTTTTGGGGGGATTGTCCTAGCGCTTTTGGGGGGGTGTCTTTTGAGCACTTGGGGGCCGTTGCAAGATTCCAAGGCCGTCCGCACCCGCACCCTTGAAGCTTTGGGCTGGTTCTTCCCCGCCAGTTCCTTGTTTTTCGTTCTGGGTCTTTGGGCGCTGTCTTCCGCTCGGCCCATTTGGTCGCTTTTGGCGTTTCTTTTCAGCTTCTTCTTTCAACGCTCAATTTTAAAAGGAACGCAAGAAGACCCTTATCTCTTTATGGAAAAAGTCAACCTCCGCCTGCCCCTGACGCTGTGGTTCACCGCGACCCTTTGGCTGATCTTGTTCCTTTTCGGCGTCCTCTTTTACAAACCCATGGGACAAGAACTGCCCGCCGCCCTCTTTTTGGTAGCCTTCAGCCTCCTCATTTTGCGCTTTGCTCGGACCAATGAGAACGCAGGTCTTCTCATCGCCTGGAGCCTTCTCATCGCTTGGCAGGTCCTTGATGGGCCTTCGGGGATGTTTGTTTTCCTCGCTCAGCTGGTGATCCTCATATTATTCCTCATAGCGGCGAGCCTCTTGCTGCGAAAAGCCCCCCTCTTTTCCAAAAAGCCCGTGCCTCGGGCCATGGATAAATACAATTGGGGGAAGGCCCCCCAGCTTCACGCTCTGGAGGAAGACCTCAACCGCAAGCTGAACACAAAAAAAGGCGGACGCATCACCCTCCAATAAAAAGAAGCTTCGGCGCCACAGCGCTGAAGCTTCTTTTTTAATCGCCGTTTTCTTTTGGAAGGACCCGGTCCTCTTTTGGAGCCCGCCGATGGCTGGGCCGCTCGGCATACACTTCTTCAAAATGATGGTGCACCCCATCGCTGACGTAGCCCAAAAGGGTGTCCCGGTAGACATTTTCCGTAGCCTTTAGGAGGTTTTTGTGGGCGTTGGGATTGATCGCCCGCATGGATTCGATCAATTCCTTAATCACATAGCGCTGGTTGCCCGTGCGCTTGGCCGCCACCATGCAGGCGCAATTCAAGGGCCAAAGGCCCATGCTCTGCGTCCATTTTTTAATATCGGCTTCCGCCACGTAATAAAGCGGCCGAATCAATTCAATCTCTGGGAAGTGATCGGAACGCAATTTCGGGGGCATGGCCTGAAAGGTGCCGCCATGGACGAGGTTTAGCATCACCGTTTCGATGACGTCGTCGAAGTGGTGGCCCAAAGCGAGCTTATTGCATCCTCGCTCCCGAGCCATGTGATAGAGATGACCCCGTCGCATGCGAGCGCAAAGATAGCAAGGATACTCCTTGGCTACCTCATCCATGATGGAGAAAACCTCTGTGGGCACGAGCTCCAAGGGAATGTTCAGATACTTTACATTATCCCAAAGAAGCTCCCGGATCTGGGGATGATATCCCGGATCCATGCATAAAAAAACGACCTCAAACTCGAACTTACGATGTTTTTTCAGCTCCTGGAAGAGCTTCGCCATTAAGAGCGAATCCTTTCCGCCAGAAACGGCGACCGCCACGCGGTCCCCTGGCGCTAAAAGTTGAAAATCATTGATGGCCCGGGTAAATTTCGACCAGATGGCTTTTTTGTATTTTTTGGTGAGGGATGCTTCCAGCTCCCGCAGGGAGCCTCGCTCCTCCTTGGGGATGAGCCGTTCACATCCACTGCCGGCAATGGGTTCCATAGATCCCTCCTTGTCTGTATGCTTTATCCCCGCGGCGCTCCTTCGCCCCTTGAAGCGGAGCAAGTCGGTGCCCTCTTGGGGAAGGACGGGAGGATCCACCACGGGATCCTCCTTAGAAAAATTATAACAGGTTCCCTCTTTTTTTTGCGCTTGAATCGAAGGATCGGGGTCCGATTGAGCCCGATTCCCAACAAAAAAACCGCCTGGGAGGCTCTTTGCAAAGAGCCTCCCAGGCAAGAGCCTTGGAAAAAACAGGACTTATCCAGGGGCTTTTCTGTCCTTGATGGCTGCTATTTTACAGGGGTCAGCCCTTCAAAGCGATACTTTGCCTCCACCACTGCTTCCTCAAGATCCGTAACCCAAGGAGTAAAGGCTTCTCCTGTATAGTTGGCCATGCCGCCCACGTTGTAAATCTTAGACATATCATAGCCCTTGGCCTTTAGGATCTTCATGAGCATCTCAACCCGAGCGCCGCCTTGGCACATCAAAAAGACCGTACGATCCTTGGGAATCATCGCCTGAAGAATTTGATCGGATTCTTTATACACATTGACCGGTTCTGCATGGGTGCCCTTATAAAGCTGAGGAAACCCTGCTTCCCCCGCTTTGGCATTGTATATCAAGCCAAAGAAGGGAATGACCTCAAAGTTTTTGAGGTGTTTTTTCGTATAGTCGCTGTAGTCGCGAAGATCAATAAAAGCAATATCCCCTCGCCCCAGATACTTTACAAGATTCGTCTTATTGATGTTGGAATCTTCGGCTTTAAACGATCCCTCCACCTTTGAGGGCACAGGCAGTGCCTGAACGTTTTGCGCCGAGGAGGTGGTTTCATTTTTTGTGGTCGGTTTCGTTGTGGGTGCCGTTTGGCAACCCACCAACAGCAGAGCCGCTAAAAGAACACTCATGGCTTTTTTCAACATAATACAATCTCCTTTTGATCACTGATGACATTGGATGGGCGAAGTGCGCCCCATTTTACACTACCCCTCTTAACCGTTGAAGGGTTTTTTCGCTATTTAAAATGAGGATCCGTGGCGTGATAGTCAAACATGGCGTGTAAGATCCGGATGATGTTGTTGGTGGAGACGGTGGAGCCTGTAAAAGCATCCAATTGATACGCCCCACGGCCTTCCCCTTTTTGATAGTCATCCTTGATGTCACTGATCGTATCGAGGCTTTTGAGATACGCTCCGGTTTTATTCGGAAAAAAGGAGAGATACTCCTTTTTAATCTTTTCATAGGTGGCGCCGGCAGGGGTTGGATCCGAATCCCCCCAGGAGCCCCCAAGGTAGTGTCCCGAGGATTCTTTGTCAAAGGAAAGAAAGCGAATGGTGGCATCTTCGATCTTTTTGGATTCGGGTAAGGTGAGTTCTACATAAAGGGTCTGCCAAAGGTTCGAGGAGGCGGGACGGCAAGTACAGGAAACGTAATTGACTTGGTACTTGATATAATCTCGGGCCTTGTATTTAAAAGGAACAAACCCATAAAAGTTTGAATTGTTTTTAGGCCCATCAATGTGGCGATAAGGAATCACCGCCACCGCATTGGCAATGCTGCCCTCCCCCAGATCTCCCGAGGAATTGAGAAATTCATTGACCCCTTCTAAAGACAGGGTGGTGGACGCCTTCGTGGTTTTTTCGCCGGCAAGTGTAGCATCTTTGGATGATGTCGAGGGACTGCACCCCATCAAAAACAACCCTAAAATAAAAACCCCAATGCAAGCTGATTTCCGATTCATACGCATCTCCTTCGTATTGTTCATTCTTTAGTTTCATTATAGATGAACGGATCGAGCTTCTACAATAAATCGATTTTTATTTCCTAAAAGATTATTTATTCCGCTAACATCTTATTTTTTACTATTTAATCCAGCTATTTTTATCAAATCCATTCATTCCCATCAGCAACTCCAAAGGCTCCGGGGGCGCACCACACCGCTGGCTCCATGAATGAACGTTTAAGGAATAAGATTTTTATAAACATAAGGACTGGTCATCGCAGAGAGGATCGCTCCATAGGCCATGCCGAAGGAAATAGTATTTCCTACGGTCAAGGGGGTGGCGGCGGCGGTGACGTCCAACACCAAATGGTCGGAGGACGCCCCAAGAATCAAGATGCCCTCATCCAAGGGGCGAAGTTTTGCTGGATCCACATCTTGCTTCCCGATGGCGCAAATGGCCACCTGCCTTGTCCCCCGATCCTCAAAGGTCGGCGTTTCTCCAAAGGCATTTTTTCCCATATGTCCCTTGGGCAAGGTGGGCTTGGTTTTTTGCTCCACGATCTCCGCCACCAGGCAAAAGGCATCATCCCTCGTCCCTGGAATCTTTTGACCAAACGCAGTTTCTCGGCCCAAAATAAAGGCTTCCCCGATGCGCAGATGATTGATGCCGGGCACCATGTCCCCCGAAAGCAGAAGGTGTAGGGAGGACGAATTGCCGCCAGAGATGATCCCTGAGGGCAAACTGTATTTTCGCGTCACGTACTGGGCAATGGTGACCAGGCGCATCAAATTGAACTCATCGGGTAAAATACCGCCATAGCAGGTGAGATTGACCCCCAGCCCCTTGATTTCAATATTTTTCAAGGTGTCTTGAATCACGCCCACCGCAGAGAAGAGTTCATATTCGTCGTAATAACCCTCCCGAAGATCTCCAAGATCCATCATGAGGATGACCCCATGGGTTGTGCCGGCTTTTTGTGCGGCCAGGTTCAAGGCCTGTACCGTTCTGAGTTCTGAATTCAAGGAGATATCCGCGCAGTGGATGACTCGATCAGCCTCGGAGATCATGGGCAGGCGCAACAGCATGCGAGGGACCCCGAAGCCTCCAAGATGGGCCAGATTGCGAAGCCGGGAGTCGGCCAAGGATTCACAGCCCCCCGCCACTAAAATTTGAGCGAGCTCTGGGATGGCACAAAAGGATTTGGTCACTCCTGAGACGGCGATCCCTTGGGCCTTGCAAAGCCCCACCACCGCGTCGACGTTCTGGCGCAGGGCGTCCAAATGAATGGTCACGGAGGGATAATGCAGCCTTTTGCTTTTTGTCGTACTGCTCATGGCTTAATCCTCCTTGGTGCAACCCAGGCTTTTGAGCAAAAGTTTTTTAGCGGCCACCGGATAGTCCAGGCTCATGACCCCGGCACAAGCCATGATGTAGTCCTCATCCAAATGTACGGCAATCCCCGGTTCCGGCAAAAGCTTCAGATGACGCTCTTTATTCAGGGCCCGTGTCACAATCCCCCGGCGATCCGCCAGACGCGAGAGCGCCCCGCCCGTGCCGATGAACTGGGAGACGGCGGTGAGGTCTTTGCCCATGGCCATCATTTTGCGCCCCATGGGGCCAAAGTATTCCTTCAGCGACCCCGCATGACGCCGCAGGGCGATGGAAAGGGCCTCCTCCGCCAAAAAAGCGACCAGGGCTTCTTCCTCGGAATCCTTGGGCAAGGGACCCAGTCGCTCCGTACGCGCCCGGGCCGCCTCCCGGGAACAATGAAGGCCGCTCTCAATCACCGCATCCGAAAGGGCTTCAAGCACCTGCAGGCGGTTCACGTAGAGCCCCAAATCCCCTTCCACCGTTCGCTTATGCTCGGGTTCGGGTTCCAAGAGCAATTTGGCGATCCGCTCAGAATCACGGGTGCACGAATGAATGTCCGTCGTAGCGCCCCCAATGTCGGCGCACACAAGGCTGCCCAATTCCTCTTGCAAAAGAATCGCCGCCTCCATCACCGCGCCGGGGGTGGGTAAAATGGCGCCGTCCACCATGGCCCGGATGCGCTCCATACCGGCCGCTCGGGTGATGTGTTCTTCAAACACCGACTGAATGATGCGCCGCGTGGGCTCGGTGTTGAGCTCATCGATGCGCGGATAGACGTTCTCCGTGAGGTAAAGGCGCATGGGCGAGCCTTCAAAAAGCTCTTGGATCTCCTCTTGGTTTTCCACATTGCCGGCGTAAATCACCGGGGCCTCCAGCTCCAGGGACAAAAGACACTGGGCGTTGTAAATCGCCGTATCCCGCTCGCCATAATCCACGCCTCCCGCCAAAAGAATGATGTTGGGGGCAATCTGCTTGATTCTTTTGAGGTCCTGCGGCCGCATGCGCCCAGCCGTAATGAATTTTAGATTGGCCCCGGCGCCCAAAGCCGCTTCCTTAGCGGCACGAACCGTCATTTCGTAAACCAACCCATGCACCGTCATGCGCAGGCCGCCCGCCGCAGAAGAAGCGGCCAAAAAGCGATCCCAAGTTATCGTGCTGCCTTGGCGGCGATTCATATCATCAATGGCCCCCTGCAGGCCCAAGGTGACATCCCCCGCCTCCACCGTGGTGGGGTGTGCTCCTTGGGCTAATAGGTGCGGGGTTGCTTTGAGGTTTTGAAAGGCCGTGACCTGGGTTGTCGTGGAGCCGATTTCTGCGATGAGAAGCTCTGCATGCGAGTTCATAGAGCCTCTCCTTGCTCAGCCTCTTGGACCTTGGCTTGCGGCGAGGCGGTCTTCTTGCCCGCGGCGTCCGCTTGCATCTGCCTTCTTTTTTTCACGAAAAACGTCGCCACATGGACGCCGCGGCTGCCCCGGCCGAAGCCTTGATCCATCCCGGCGAGCTGAGCATTTTCATTGGACACCTGTGTGCCGCCCGCCGCCAGCATGATGCGGTCCCGAATTCCTTTTTCCACGCAAAGATCTGCAATTTTACGCATGTTCTTATAGTGGATGTCGTCATGGCTGATGATGGTGGAGGCGAGGATCGCATCCGCATGAAGCTCAATGGCTGCATTGACGATTTTCTCCACCGGAACGGAAGTGCCGAGGTATTCGCACTGGATGCCGTATTTTTCGATGCCCCCGTGCTTGATGTCGATGATCTCGCGCAGGCCCACGGAATGTTCGTCTTCTCCCACGGTCCCGCAGACGATTTTCATCGGTTGGCGCTCAATGTCCTCGCGCAGCTCTTCCTCGGTCATGATCTCCGGTTTAGGCGGAATCACCAATTCCTTGGTGTCAATCACTCCGGGGAAGACGCCTTTAAGCTCGACCCGCGTGCCTTCCGCCTCCTGCATGATCTCCTTATGAATCACTTGGGCCTCCAAAAGATTCATGCGCTTGGCCACCTCCAAAGCGGCAAATTCCGCCACCCGCTCCTCTGCGGGTAAAAAAAGCGTCAGGTGAACCACGCCATCGCCCCGCCACTCCATTTCCGGCTTAATCTTTCCAGTGCCGATGAGATCGGACACCTCGTTGAGCCGCACATTGACGTTGTCCGTCTCGTCCAGTTCATCGATGTAGACGATCTTTGCGCGATCTTCAAAGGTGCAGCCGCCGATGGCCTCTGACGCCGTCTCTGGAGTGAAGCCGTATTGAGCCGTGTTGTTTTGACCAAAATGAGCGGTGACGGGGGCGAAGTAGTCCTCATCTCGGGCAAATACCGTGCCCACGGCGATGCCCCCGTCAATTTTTCGGGCGATGCCATCGGCGTTGCGCTCGGGATAGCGGCCAGAATCCACAAAGAATCCGGCCTCTACGGCGGCAAAGTAGCCGCCCACCTCGAGGATTTCCTCCATGAAAAGAATGGCCCGCTCTTTCAGCTCGCGCACGCCCTGAGCCAGATCCCCCTCCTCCCGACGCAAGGAAACCATGCTCGAGAGGCCATCTAAGCCGGCAAAAGCCTGCTTGGCGGTATCCACTGCCTCCATATTGTAGATGTGCCAAGGGACGTTGCGTCCTTCATCCGGCGTGATGGTGGATTGAATGTCCGCCCGAGTCAGCTGGGAAATGAGCAGATTCAGCACATGGGTCACCGTGGCTTCCCGCGTGGAGGATTCCATATACTTAGTGTTTTGCTGGGCGCGCATTTTATAGTCCCGGAAAAGCTCCCGCAGCGCCACGGCATACGGCAAATCCAAACGCATACAGGGTGCCGGCGGCGCCGTGGGGGGGACCGTGGACAAACAGATGTTTTCCGGCTTCATGCCGCTTTTCACGGAAAAAAGCGAATTGATGGCGTGCTGCACCAACAGCTCGGGCATGACCTTCCAGGCTTCCCGGGCCGTGGCGTTGGCGTTGTGGGCCCCGTCAATCTGGGCCATGCCGGCGTAAGCCATGATGTGCTTGGCCTCCGCCGCATCCACGAAGCTGCGCACCATGTTGATGTTACGATACAGCACGTTGTATTGGGGATCCTGATGCGCTCCGTTGATCCCTTCTTCCGTGAACATCACGGCGATCTCGGGCCCAGCCACCCCCGATACGTAGGAGTGATAATTGATGGGGCGCCCCACCTCATCCTCAATGAGGTCCAGGGCTTTGCGCTGCGCCCGCACCTGTTTTCTCGTGATGGGGATGCCGCCGATGCCCTGGGGCGTCCCTTCGATGAGTCCATCGAAATGGCTTTGCCCCGCCGTGCGAATGACCATCAAATGATCTGCGCCGTGCCAAGCGGCCATGCGCATGCGCCGAATGTCATCCTCAAAACGGCCCGAGGCAATTTCTGTTGTGATCACGCACTTGGGCTGAGGATCGATGCCGTCAAAATACTTGGCGGCCGGAAGCGGCTGGCTTTGCTCCAAGGGGTCACTCATATCATAATACGTGAATTTGCCCAGGGTCCGCGCTTGCTCTTTGCCCTCCCGCCAATGCCAGCCCCGGCGGCGAGGCTCATAATGCTCCAGATCCTTTAGGATCTCCCGAATATCTAATTTTTCATTGGGTTCTAGCTTCATGGCGTCCCTCCAAAGAGTGCGCGCAGCTCCTCATACCCCTCGCCACGCCCCAAAAGTTCCCCGGCCTCGCGAAGGGATAGGCCTTTTTCCCGGGCCAGTCGATACACCAGGTGCCCGCATCCTTTGCCCATCATGCCTTTTTCGATGGTCTGCGCCACAATCTTTGTCGCCTCCTGGGAGGAAAAGCCCATGCGCAGCAACACCGAGCGCTCAATGGATGGGGTCGTATTTTTTCGTGCAAGGTCCAACATCGGGCCTATGATCTGACCACAGCGCGCCCAAAAAAGGGCTTCCAGCTCCGTTTCGGACAGCCCCGCTAGGTGCGAGCGCCGCTCGGTAAAATCATCGCTTCGCTTCATAGGCTCCCTCCCACTTCCACGCCCAAGTCCTTGAGCACCGCATCGGCAGCGCCTTGATCCAGGCGCGTCTCCTCCATCAGATAGTCCCGATCCTTCGAGGTAATCCATCGATGGCCCTTGCCCACGGTCTGGTGCTTCAGCGCCGAGGCCCTTAGGGCGGCAAGATCCAAATCGCGAACGAAGAGATCCCTTGGGTGGCGAGGCAACACAATGGTCTTGCCCGGTATCTCTTCTCGAGGATCCCCCACGAGGATCTCAATGCCCCGAGCCCGCGCAAAGCTCAGCTGTGCATTTTGGTGCTTGCCGGCACCCGTGTATTCCGTTTCCTGAACAACCAAAACCTCATCTTCTTCCATTTCCTGAGCCAGGCAGAACGCCGCAGCCAGGGAGGTATTGCCGGCCGGGCCCCGCTCCAAGCCTTCAAGCTGTGCCAAAGCCTGGGTGATGTAGAAGACCGAGCCCTGCGCCACCGTCACATAACGGTCCATGTAGCGAAGCGGGCGTCCGGCAGATCGAGGCACGTCGGAGCGGTCGGGATTCGTCGCAAAAGGGACGCCGAAGCCCGTATGCCCGGTGGTAAAAGACTTACGGTTGAAGTCCCCGTCGCTGGCCATATGCAGCCCCGACAAGTCCACTGAAGATGCAATGATCTTCGTCTTCGTTGCACCTGCCGCGCGAAGTCCTCGCGCCGTGCCCGTGAGGTTTCCGCCCCCGGCGTTGGTGACGACGACAGCATCGGGGTCTCTTGCGGTGCGCTGGCGCACATCGTCGACCAATTCAGCACCCAAAGTCTCCACCCCGGCAATGCCAAAGGGTGTGTATAAAGAAGCGTTGAAAAAGCCCGTTTCCTCTAAAAGCAACAGCACCTGGTAGAAAAGTTCTGGGCCCACGCTCAACTGGAGCACCTCGGCGCCGTAGGCTTCACATTTACGCGCCTTCTCGAGAATCTCGGGCTGACCGATGCCCCGACCGTCGTAGCATTCTTGAACCACAATGCAGGGCAGCCCGCGCATGGCTGCTTGAGAGGCTACGGCTGCGCCGTAGTTTCCGCTGGTGGCCGTCAGCACCCCGGGATAGCCGAGCTTTTGCGCCTGATAAACCGAAACACTGGCCCGGCGGGCTTTAAAGGATCCCGAGGGATTCTGGGCCTCATCCTTGATGAAAATGCGAGCTCCTTTGCCTTTGGGGGCTAAAGTGCGCGCTAAGGCCGTGAGGTTTTTCAGTTCATACAGGGCGGTATGCCCTACCCCCGTTTCTTCTTGAATGGCTTGAATCTCCGGTAAGGCATAGCCCGTGCTTTTCATCATGCGCTCAAAATCAAAAGCCAACACCCCATATTCAAAAGGCGCATAATCAATGCCGACACTTTGCCGAATGATCTCCCCTTTTCGTGCCATCACCGCATCGTAGCTGTTGTTTTTCATTGATCTTTTTCCTTTCCCGTGCGCAAAATGGCGCGGAGCGTTCCGCCGATGGTCATGAGCTCCGGGACGTAGCCGCCGTAGGTGATCTCATAGACGCTCTCCTCTTCGATCAGACGCCCACTGGCCTCTCGCCCCGCGGCCGTTACGACGCTCACGCAATCCCCCAAGGCGGCCTCTTCTTTCAAAAAGCCCTTGGTCCACATCAAAAGATCCTCTTTGCGGGTATCCTCGGGCAGATTTCCCGTACGCTCGCAAGACGGGAGCAGCACGCACTGAATGCGAACAAAATCGCCTGTTTTCGCCATGGTTATACCTCCTCAATCCATTCACGCACATCCCCCATCATGGCCCGTGGCACCGGCAGATCCAACATGGTGCGAAGGCCCGGACGAGCGTTGATAATGTGCGGAATCATGTTCACGCACATGGCAATGGTGCCGATGCCCCCCGGAACCTCCGGCGTGATGGCCATATGAATGTCTGGAACGCCTTGGATGTGAATGTAGTCTCCCGTCTGCACCCCTTCCGCCTGAGGCTCCACTTGCTGGGGATGAATCATTGAAATGGCGGGGCGTCCGTCCACTTCCCCCGTGCCGCGCATATCCACGCCCGCCATGGCGCCCGGCGCCACAGTGGCATAGGGCGCCTTGCGCTCCACCTTGGAGAAAATCGGCGTCATACCGGTTTGAACGGGCGCGCTGAGGGTCCACCCTAAGGCATCGGCGATCATGTGGATGGATTCGGCAAAGCCCACATGGCCCGCCAAGGAGCCGTCTTTGGTTCGCCGCTCAAATTCCTCAGGCGTAATCCCCACACCCTGTTCGTGCATGACCACGGGGCCAAAGGGCGAGAGGTTGTTGACGCGCTTGGCCTCCACAGCATCCACCCGCTCACAAGCCCCCGTGAGGCAGACCACCAAAAGGTCCATGATGAGTCCGGGATTGATGCCCGTGCCCAAGACGGATACGCCGTGTTCGCGGGCAATGGCATCCAGCGTTTTCGCAAGCTCTGGCTGCTGGGCCTTGGGGTACGCCATTTCCTCTGCTGTGGAAATGACGTTGATTCCCTTCTCCAGGCAAAAAACAATGCGTGGGAAGGCTTCCTTGGTGTAGGAATCCGTGCAAAGTAAGACAACGTCCGCCGCGCCCGGGGTGATCACTTCCTCCGGCGTCCCGATGAGTACGTCCTTCCCATAGGGATTTTCCTTCTCGAGATAGTCGAACATGCTTTTTCCGAGTTTTTCATTGCGGCCGGCCACTCCGACGATTTCGATGCCCTTTTTCTCCAGGAGCATTTCCGCCATGCCGCGGCCCATGGCGCCCAGACCCCAAATGATTACCTTCACGTTGTCTTGTCTCATTTTCATTTCTCCTTTTCGATTCGCATTTGACCGACGCAACGCTCCCCCCCCCCAGACCGCAACAATATGCGAATAAATGAATATAAACCTTTTCATTTTGAGGAAAAAAAACAAGGAGCCTTTGCTCATTCCTCTTTATTATACGCCAGGTGAACGAACTAATCCATAAGCAGGGCCCTCAAACCCTGCCATTTTGCCATCCAGAGCCCCCCCCAGCCATGAGATTGGCTCTCCTCGGGCCTTTTCCTTATCTGAATCAAAAATCAAAAAAACCAGCGGTGCCCGCTTCCAGATCGAGAGAATAAAAATAACGCCCCAAAAAAGCCCCGTTTGCCAAGATCCTTGCAACAGGACCTTGGCAAAGGGGCTGGTTGAGCTATTCAAAAAAGGTGAATGTTTATGTCTCGCGGGCAAGCGTCCCCGTGAGGGGGTCAATCGCCTGGGATTGGGCTTCGCTCCCTTAAAAAACGAGGAGGCCCAGTGCCAGAGAAAGGATCATCCCAAGGCCTACGGCCCAAAGGTTTTCCACGACCAGATGAAAGGTTCGAGCTCGGCTGGGTGCGCGGGAAAACCGTTGCGCGTTGCGCCAAACAAAGCCATAAACTAAGAGCAATAAAAGGCCGGAAAGCGGCAAAATCCGCAGAAAAACGGCAATCAGGGCGGCCAGGCCGCCCAACGCGTAGAGCAGGTGGAACAACACGAGGCAGGAGGAAGCCTCCCATAGAACCGCCAAGGTATAGCGACCCGAAGATCGATCCTTTGGCGCATCGCAAAGATTGTTCGCCAGCATCAAATTGGCGATGGCGCTGACAAAGGGCACGCAGAGGAGGAGGATGGCCCCCACTTCCCGATAATCCAGTTCCAAATGAACACTCCGTTGGAACACCCAAAGGCGCAAAAGAGCATCCCCGGGATGCAGATACACGGCGAGAAAAAAGATGCCCAGCCCCATGGCGAGTCCGGAAACCGCTTCCCCAAAGGGCGTTCGGCAAAGAGGCAGAGGTCCCGAAGAATACGTGAGCGCCGTCAAAACTCCTAAAAGTCCAATCAACCAAACCACGGGACCCGTATGAACTGCAAGAAGAGTTCCTGCGCCAAGACTTAGGATCCACAGCCCCACCAATAGGCGACGCACCGTGCCTTTGGTATATTCCGTCCCATCATAGCAAAAAGTAGCGGCGGGGCCTTGAGCTTCTGCCAGGTTGTTTTGCACCGTGGTTGCGGCATCCAAGGCTAAAAGGGCCACAAAAAAGAGCACGGCCCGCAACCAAGAAAAGGTCCCAAAGCGGAACAAGGCATAGAGGGAGCCTGCGGCAAAGGGGAGGAGGCTCGCACCCTTGGTGCGCCACTCCACAAGTTTTAAAACATCCCGCGCCGTCATGGCTGCCTAATACCCTGCGCCAGGATCCACCCGATTTAACAGGGGCTCTCCCGAGCGAAAGCGGCGCAAATTATCCAAAAACATCGCCATGGCCCGGGGATGGTAGTGGGGGGTAGGTCCGGCGTTATGGGGGGTCAACACCACCCGGTCCAATCCCCAAAGCGGCGAGGAAGGCGCAAGAGGCTCCTGTTCAAATACATCCAAGTAAGCGCCCGCAATCTTTTTTTCTTCCAGAGCCCGGATCAGATCGGCTTCCCGCACGGTCTCTCCGCGACCCACGGATAAAAAGACTGCGGAGGGCTTCATGGCATTAAACGCCGACTCGTCAAAGAGCCCGCGGGTAGCTTTTGTCAAAGGCAACACGTTCACCACATAATCCGCTTGTCCCAAAAGCTCGGGAAGATCCGCTAAAGTGCCCATGGCATCAAAATTCGCCAGATCCTCGCCGTCCTTCGTCCGGCGTATGCCCAAGACTTGAAGGTCAAAGGCTTTCGCCTTGCAAGCGATCTCCCGTCCGATAGCCCCTGAACCCACGATGAGGAGGGACTGTCCTTTAAGTTCGCCCAAGGGATAGCTTTGCCAGAGGCGCTCTTGCATCTGACGCAGGGCTTGGTAGAGGTTTCGGGAAAAAAGGATCATAGCCCCCAAAACCTGTTCGGCGATGTTCGTTTTATGGATCCCCGAGGTATTCGTCAAGGCAACCTCATGTTCCCGAAAATAATCCAAGGGATACCCGTCCACGCCGGCGGAGTAAGAGAAAACCCAGCGAAGGTTGGGCAGAGCCTGTAAATCTTCCTTTGTAGGGGAGAGGGTATTTAAAAGGATCTCCACGTCCTTAGCGACGGGCTGAAGCTCGTTATAGTCGGAGAAGAATCGGACCTCCTCTTGGAGATCCTTGAGATAATGTTGTGCGGTTTCTTGAGGCAGCCACTGAGGCTGAAGCATAATGGCAATCATGGGCAAGGGGCCTCCTTTATCTTTTGCTGAGCAAACGCTGCGCAAGTGCTGCTTTCATCTTACCATGTTCCGTCCCATTTTCCTCCTCCAGCGAGAGCATGTTCTGCGCTTGCTCCCGCCAAAGCCCCCCTCTATAATAAAAAGGATCATAAAAGGAAAGGACTGAGGTCACCTCCATGCATCAACGTATTTTCGACGCTTTGGCCGAGCACGGTTTTTTTGAAGCCAATGGTCTGGCCACTCGCCAATGGGGACGTCATCAGTATACCGTGCGCTGCGAGGGCAGGACTCTCGTGGTGGAGCGCCCCTTCGCCGCAAGCCCCGAGGAGAGGCAAGCCGCTTTAAACGTGATTCAATCCCTCGCGCCGCGCTACAGCCTGCAGCGGGCGAACGTTGAGGTGGGCTTTTTTCGAATCACCCTCACTGCGCCGGGGCAAAGCCCCGAAGAAGAGGCTCAGCGCATCGACTTTCTCATTCGAGAACTCGAAGGATCCCTTCAGGAGCCCGCGTCCAAGAGCCCATCGGCCCCTTTGCCTAATACGACGCCAAAGAGTGCGTACCGCCCTTCGCCAAGTGCGCCCCAAAAGGATCCCACGCCCCGCAAAGAGCCCGTCCCCTCCCCCAAAAGAGCCCGCTATCTCCCCCCCGAACAAAATCCCTACATCGCTCAGCAGCCCGTGGACATCCCAACACAGCTGATGGACCGCTCCTTCCACGGGGGCGCTGCCCTCGCCGCCCTATTGGGCGGACTCTTGGGCGCAGCCCTCATGGCCCTCATGGCTTATTTTTCGTTTCCCCCCCAGCCCTTTGCCTTCTTTTTGCCCCTTTTCATCTTTTTCGCCTATCGCTGGAGTTCTCACCATCAAATGCCTATTTTTCTGGCGCTGGCCTTGCTCTTACTCAGCCTTTTTGCGGCCAGCATCTTCACCAATTCCTTGGATTATTCCAAAAGCCACCCCGGACAATCCTTGGACGCCTTGCTCTTCAAGGGCTTATCCTCTCATTGGAATTGCGAGGAATTCCTCGTGGCCACTGTTTGGCTCAACTACCTGTTTTCCCTTTTGGCGGCAGCGATTCCCGCCCTGCTGTTACTGACCATGGGCTGGAAAAAGCATTCGATTTAACCTAAAGGGTGGCGTCCCTTCGGCATCTCCCTAAAAAAACCAAGGATTTCTTGCCAATTCTTCGTGTGAGAAATCCAGAAAGAGGACAAAACGCAGGTTTTGTCCTCTTTCATTTCGCATGTCGCACAAAATACCGGAGGTGTTGCTTTTTAATGGACCCTATTAGACAATAAAGATATTGAAAATGTATTCGGAGGTCTTTTCATTGGACAACTTATATGGGATCAACCCCAAGAGACTAAAGGAAAACTACAGCGTGACGCAGCTCATCAATGAGGCCGTTCGCCGTGGGGATGGAATCCTCGCCGACAACGGTTGCCTGTTGATTGAAACGGGACAATACACGGGGCGTTCCCCCAAGGACCGCTTCGTGGTGGATGATGAAGTGTCCCACGACACTGTGGGCTGGGGCAAGGTCAACGTCCCCATCACCCAAGAAGTTTATGCCCACATGAAAGCCAAAGTTCTCGACTACATCAAAGATCGGGATCTCTACCTCATCAAATCCCGAGTCGGGGCCAACAAAGAGCACACCATGCGCATCAATGTTTTGGCCGAGAACGCGACCCAAGCCGTATTCGCGAGCCAAATCTTCATTAAAGATCGGGAGCGCGAGGGCTACGAGGCGGACTTTACCGTCATCGCCGTACCGGCGCTCAAATCCACGGGAAAAGACGAAGGGATGAATTCCGAGGCCTTTGTCATCATCAGCTTAAAGGATCGCCTGGTGCTCATCGGCGGAACCTACTATTCCGGCGAAATCAAGAAATCCATATTCTCCGTCATGAATTACCTGATGCCGCAAAAAGGCATCCTGCCCATGCACTGCTCGGCCAACATGAGCGAGGATCATAAAACCGCCCTCTTCTTTGGGCTCTCCGGCACAGGAAAAACCACGCTGTCCGCCGACGAGAGCCGCAAGCTCATTGGTGACGACGAGCACGGCTGGAGCGATACGGGCATCTTCAACTTTGAAGGCGGCTGCTACGCCAAGACCATCAATTTGGATCCGGAAAAGGAAAAGGAAATCTTCGGCGCCCTGCGCTTTGGTTCCCTTTTGGAGAACGTTGTGGTGGATGAGGATCTGCATCCGGATTACTACAACGATCGGCTGACGGAAAACACCCGGGGCACCTACCCCGTTGAATACATCCCCAATGCGGAGCTCTGCGGAGAAGGCGGCATCCCCCAAACCGTGGTGTTCCTCACCGCCGATGCCTTCGGCGTGATCCCTCCCATTTCCCGACTGACCAAAGAAGGCGCCATGTACCATTTCATGAGCGGGTACACCTCTAAGCTTGCCGGAACTGAGCGCGGCATCACAGAGCCGCAGACCACCTTCTCGGCCCTCTTCGGAGAACCCTTCATGCTGCGGCCCATCGAAGAGTATGCCCGGCTTTTGGGGGAGAAAATCGATCGCTTCAACACGGAAGTCTACCTCATCAACACTGGATGGACCGGCGGCGCGTACGGCGTGGGCAAGCGCATGTCCCTGCCCCTCACGCGGCGCATGGTGAATGCGGCCATCAACGGCGATCTGCGCAGCGCCACGTACCGCCACGACGACATCTTCAACCTGGATGTGCCCGAGCATATTGAGGGCGTTCCCGATGCCGTCTTGAATCCAAAGACGCAGTGGGCGGATCAGGCCGCTTATGAAAAAACGGCCAAAGACCTTGCCGCTAAATTCCAAGAAAACTTCCACCGCTTCCCCGAAGCCGGCGAAGACATCGTCAAGGCTGGACCGAGAAACGCTTAAGCGCTTGAAAAGAAATGAAACGACCCTTCCTCTTTACGGGGAAGGGTCGTTCTGCTGTGGGGACGGCCGCCAACGGCTGTGGTTTCTCCAATGAAAACCCCCCAAAGGGCTTTTTCCCGGGCAAGGAAGAAAAAGCCCAAAGGAGGGGGAACCGAGGGGGTGCGGAGCCGGTCGGGGACTAGTGGAAGAGGGCCATGATCTTGCCTAAGAGAATGCCCAGAACGCCAAAGTCCGCATCGGAGAAGGTGGTGTTGGCGAAGCCTAGATCGCCGAGGGTCGGCATGAGGAACACCGGCAGGAAGGTCAACAGCAGCCCCTGAGCAAAAGCGCCCAGTACCGCGCCTCTGCGGCCGCCGGTGGCGTTGCCGAATACGCCGGCAGTGGCACCACAGAAGAAGTGAGGAACTACCCCCGGCAAAATGACCGTGGCACGAAGGGCAATGAGAATGAGCATGCCCACCAAGCCGCCGGCAAAGGAGGATAAGAATCCGATGATGACGGCGTTGGGCGCGTAAGGATATACCACGGGACAATCCAAGGCGGGCTTGGCGTTGGGTACGAGCTTTTCAGCGATGCCCTTGAAGGCCGGAACAATTTCTCCAAGAACCAAACGAACGCCCGCCAAAATGATGTAGACGCCCCCGGCAAAGGACAGGGCTTTTAATAAGGCAAAGACCACCCAGTTTTGCGCGCCGGTGATTTCCACAAGTTTTGTGGGGTTATTGATCAGCGCGACCAAGGTGACGACAAAGTAGATGACCGCCATGGTGATGGAAATCGCAACGGAGGTGTCCCGCATGAAGTTAAGGCTTTTGGGGAAGTTCATCTCTTCCGTGGATTTGGACCCTTTGCCGACGAGCTTGCCGACTTGAGCGGAGAGCCAATAACCCACGGTGGAGAAGTGGCCAAAGCCGATTTCATCGGTTCCCGTGATTTTGCGCATGGTGGGCTGGGCAAGGGCCGGGAAGAGCACCATCGCCAGTCCCAAAATGAGCGAGCCCACGAGCACCAGCGCTACGCCGCGCATGCCGCCGGCAAAGAGAATGGCGGCAATCATGCAGGCCATATAAAGGGTGTGGTGCCCCGTGAGGAAGATGTACTTAAAGCGGGTAAAGCGGGCCAATAGGATGTTGACCACCATACCAAAGGCCATAATCAGGGCCGTTTGCTGCCCCAAAGTGCCCAGAGCCTGGGCAACAATGGCTTCGTTGTTGGGCACGACGCCCCGCAGATTAAAGCCGATTTCAAAGAGCGCACCGAAGGGCTGCAGCGCTTTGACGACAAAGTCTGCGCCAGCTCCCAGCACAAGAAATCCCATAATGGTCTTCACGGTGCCTTTGATGACCTCCGAGGCGGGCTTTCGCAGCGCCACAAGACCGATGAGCGAAACCAGCCCCACAAGGATGGCGGGGGCGGAGAGGATATCAATAATAAATTTCAAAATAGGATTATCCATGAATCATAAGCCTCCATAGGTTCAGATGGAATGGGGGGAAATGGACGCCTGGGGCGAGCCCATGGGGGTCCAAGGCGACGGCGTTACAAAAATGGGGCGAAAAAAGGGGCTCCGCCAGGGTTCTTTTTTTCAAAGCCTGCGTGGGATGAACCTTGCCCGGATCCACACGCAAGGAGGCCGCACGGGGGCGCTAAAGAATACCTTCCTTCGCCAGCACTTCGTTGAGCTGCGTGCGAAGGTTGTCCTGATCCAGCATATTGGTCAAGGAGATGACGGGCTTGCCGATCTGCTGGAGCTCTCCTGCAATGTCCCGAGTGCCGACAAAGACGTCGGCGCCGCTGCCCTTGGCTGAGCCCAGATCGCAGTGATCGACCTCCACCCCAGAGACGGAGAGTTCCTTTAAGATTTTTTCCACATTCATTTGAATCATAAAACTCGAACCCAAGCCGGATCCGCAACAAACCATAATTTTCATTTCGTTTCTTCTCCTTTCAAGAGAGACAGCATGGTGTCCAAGCTGTCGGTAGTTTTCAGTTGTTCAAAGACGTCCTCGTCCATCAAAAGATGCATGAGTTCCTGCAGGGCGGTAATGTGGCTCGTGTTGTCCTTGGCGGCAAGGGTGATCACCAAACGGATGGGATCGTTCTCGGACCCGATCGACACCCCCTCTTTAAGGTTGATGCAGGACATTCCAAGCGCCAGCACTCCGTCCTCGGGGCGGGCGTGGGAGAGTAAAAAACCCGGAGCGATGGCCATATAGTTTCCATGCGCTTCAAAAGCTTTTTGGATGGCTTTTTCATAGCGCTCCTCCACGCATCCTTGGGCCAAAAGGTCCCTTAGGCCTTCGTGGATCAAATCGTCCCGAGTGGCGCAGGACACTTGAACTCGCACGGTGTGTTTGTTGAGCAAGCGTTCAATCATCGCACGCCCTCCTTGCTGCGTTGGCAAAGGATCCGAACCTTCTTCGAAAGGGAGGCGGCATCCAACCCAAAGGTCTCCAAAAGGTAGCTTTGGGATCCCACTTCTCCAAAACGGTCCTCGATGCCGATGCCATGTACGGGAGCCACTGCATAAGGAGCCAAGGTCTCCGCCACGGCCGAATAGAGGCCGGTGTGGAGGTTGTGGTTGTCTAAGACCACCACAAGCTTCGTCTTTTGCGCGGTCTCTAAAAGAATCTCCTCATCCAAAGGCTTGTAGCTGTGCAACGCAATGAGGTCCACCTGAATCCCCTCTTGCTTTAAGAGGGCCGCGCAAGCCTTGGCCTGCTCCACCATGAGTCCTGAGGCAATCAAGGAAACATCGGTTCCCGACAAGAGACGGTCCCCCTTATAAAGGCGCAGGCGGTAGTCCTCATCAAAGATATCTTCCGCCTCCTTTCGCACCATGCGCAACCAAAAGACCCCGGGAAGGTCCGCAATGGCTTCAATGATTTGGGCGAGCTGTCGCGCATCCGCCGCCTCCAAAACGTGAGTGGTGGGAATGGCGCGAAGAATCCCCACATCTTCAAAGCTCATATGCGTTCCGCCGTTGAGCGCAGCGCTGACGCCCGCATCCGTGGCAATGAATTTCACGTTTTGCATGGCGTAGGCGCAGGAAATCGTCAGTTGGTCCGCCAAGCGCCGAGAATTGAACGCGGTAAAGGTCACCGCCCAAGGCTTCAAGCCATAGGCGGAGAGCCCCGCGCTCATGCTCGCCATATGCGCCTCTGAGATGCCAATGTCCAAGGCCCGGGGGGCAAAGAGTTCATGCAACGGTAAGGTGCCGTTGGCCGAAGCCAAATCCGCATCCAAGACCACCACGTTGGGATCGCGGCGCATCAACTGCTCTAAGGATGTTTTAAGAGTGTCTCGCATCGATTGCTTGCTCATTTACTTCACCTCCTGGAGCAAAAACGGTCTCGCCTGGCAAAGCGTTTCTTCGGTGACGGGCATGCTGTGGTTCTTATACCCCATGGCTTCAATGAAGGGAACGCCTTTTCCCTTAATGGTGTGTAGGATCACCATACTGGGTCTCCCTTTGGTTTCCCGAGCCATGGAGAGGGCTTCATCGATTTCCGCCAAATTGTGGCCGTCCACCTCCACCGTGGAAAATCCGAAGGCGCGCCACTTAGCGGCTACATCGCCCAAGTCCACCACGTCGCGCAAGGCGCCGTCCAGCTGAAATCCGTTGTAGTCGAGCATCACGATGAGGTTGTCGAGCCTAAGGTTCGCCGCGGAAATTGCGGCCTCCCAAATCTGACCCTCTTGAGACTCGCCATCGCCGATGAGGCAAAAAATCCGAACGTCGTCTTCTTTTTTGATTTTGGCCGCGTAAGCCATGCCCACGGCGCAAGAGAGGCCCTGCCCCAAGGAGCCTGTCGTCATGTCCACGCCGGGGGTGCGGTTCATGTCCGCATGGCTGGGCAAAAGGGTGCCGCCCTGATTGAGGGTTTGCAGCATCTCCCGCGGGAAATAGCCTCGTTGCGCTAAGGTGGCATAGAGGGCGGGGCCCGCATGTCCTTTGGAGAGGATGAAGCGGTCGCGTCCTGGTCGGCCGGGATCCTTCGGGTCAATGTTCTTCAGCGCACGCCAGTAGAGCACGGTCAGGGCTTCAACGATGGAAAAGCTGCCGCCCACATGGCCCGAGCCAATGGCGCAAATTTCTTCCAAAATATCCATGCGGATGCGTCGCGCTCGAGCGGCGCACTGCTCCAATTCTTCTTTGTGCATCAAAATCACCTTCCTTTATTGTTGACGTTGACTGCTGGGCCTTCGAAAAGCGAAGGCCCAGCAAGGTGCTTAGGAAGAGGCGGAGTCCAAAAAAGTCCGCGCCTCTTCGTGGGTGGTGGCCGCAGCCAGCCCCTCGATGGCTCGGGGCCGTTGCAATAAGCTCAAAAGGTCCCGCAGGGCTTCTTGTTGCCCTTCCCCTTTTTGAGGGGCGCAAAACGCAAAAACCACCCGCACTGGATGCGTGGCTTCGCGTCCGAAGGCAACGGGTCTGTTCAACGTCAGCAGCGAAAATCCGACGTCCTGCACGGAGGGATCCGCCGCGTGCAACAACGCCAAGTCCTTCGTCAAAAGCATGCGGTCCGAAGTCTCCAAGAGCCTCTCGACGGCCTCCTCGTAGCCCTCTGGCGCAAAGCCCGCTTGAATAAGGGGCGCCAGCGCTCGATGTAGGACTTCTTTGGGGGTTTTCAGGGACGCTTGAAGCTCAATGCGTTCCCCAAGGAGGCTCAAAAGCCCGGATGGTTTTTCCGGCATCCCATCCATCCAGGTTTGAATTTCCTGGAGCAGAGCGTCTTCGTCTCGGGGTTGGGCGTATTTTTTAATGCGCCGCAAGAGTTCCTCTGCATCCTGGGACGCGGGGGCCGTCGTGCAACGCCGCCTAAGTAAAAACTCCTCAAGGTGCAAAAGATCCGCCTCGGGCAATAGAGGATTGACCAAAAGATAGTCCTTGGCCCAGCGCCCGGGCAGCGGTAACGAAGAAATGATGAGGTCATAGCTCGAAGGATCCACGGAGGCAATCTCTCGTGCTCCGAAGGTGCCTACGACCTCCAAGATGAATTCCTGGGTAAGCTTCGCCTGCATCATCCGCGCCGTGCCGATGCCGGACCCACAGACCAAGGCGCAGCGCAGAAGGCTTCTGGACTCGGTGTTGCGAAGGGCCGCGCCAAAATGCAGGCAAAGATAGGAAATTTCATGGGGGGAGAGCTCCAGCTGCAACGCCTCTTCCAAAGGCCTCACTGCCTCCCGGGTTTTTTCAAAAAGACCGGGGTATTGGGAGCGAATGTCTTCATAGATGGGGTTTTGGATGGTCATGCCAAAGCGAATGCGGTTGAGGGCCGGCCGAAGATGAATGCATACATCCCGAGCAAGACTGCCCCGGATGGGGGAAAAATCCTGTCCGTACGCCGCCTCCACCGCTCGAATCATGCCATCAATCAGGGGCATCAGCTGCTCATCGGGCTCCCCGACATCCTCCATCACTTTGGCGCCGATGAGGTGCAAGGTGATATAGCCCAGTTCCTCCGGGGGAATCCGCAAATGAAAGACTTCCTCGATGCGTCCCAAAAGGGCCTCCGCGGCTTGGTACTCTCTGGCATAGGCGGAGTCCGAGGCAGGCAAGCTCACTAAGAGAATGGGCGCCCCTTGTCGGATGCGGGCAATCATAATCGAAAGATGCGTCAATAAGGCACACCAGGCATTGTCGGAAAAGTGCAAATGGAAGCGCTGCTCCACCTCGCGAAGGATCCTCTCCAAGCTCCCGCGGTCGATGTCCTTGAACAATCGTTGAGGGGAAAATGGCTGCTGATTGGCTCGTTGCGACTCTTCCACGGTATGAACCATCCCCTCGAGGCCCATGGAGGCGTCGCTAAGCCGCGCCATGAGCTTACGTTTGTCCAGTTCTTCCCCCTCAAGCCACAATCCGACGCCAGGACGACGATGAAGGATCAGCCCTTGGTCCGCCACGTCTTCTTCGATCTCACTGAGGGTTTTCAACACCGTATTTTTGCTGATGTCGCACCGGTGCATCAAATAACTGACCTTGATGGGGTCTCGGCTGTTCAAAAGCTCCGTCAAAATCGTATCCTTACGTAGGGCCGCCGGCAACCTCAAGGGCGTTGGGGACTGCGGCGGATGCATCGTATTCCGCGATGCCTTGGCCACGCGCACCCCCAAGGATCGGGAGCGGATTAACGGGGCTCGTTGCTCTTTTTCGAGCCACTGCTCCAAAAGAACGAGCCGTTTTCTCATGGTTTTTGGGCTGACCCCGAAGAGGGTGGCCAAGGGTTCAATACGGTGAAATTCGCCGGATTGATGAAGATAGTCCCATATTTTCATCAGATCTTTTACTGGATCCATAGCATCCCCTCCTATTTCCTATTATACGACAAGGCATGGTTCAAAGTTCCCGAACTTTGCCCAAAACCCCCGCGCCCCATCTGGTCTTTTTGAACCATTGGATCTCAGAGCGCCGCTTCCAAATACAGGGCATCGCCCTATGGTATAATCGGGCTATGAAAAAAATAGATTTCGCCAAAAACAGCCGCATACTGTACCGTTATCTGACCCTTATGTGCTTTTTTCTTTTGGCCGCCGCCTTCTTATTGAATCGCCCTCAAGAAATCTTCCAGGGCTTCGCTGCGATCCTTTGGTCTCCCAGCAACCTTTTGACGGACTATTTTGCCATTGCCAATCCCGGAGCGACGCTTTGCAACGCCGCAGTGACGACGCTTTTTACCCTGCTTTTCCTGCGCCGCGCTCAAATCGTCCTCACCGGTCCTTTAGTAGCCGCCCTCTTTACCATCTGCGGCTTTGCCTTTTTCGGCAAAAACCTCTACAACTCCGCCCCTTTTTTGATCGGCATCGTCCTTTACGCTCGTCTGGCCAAGGCCCCGCTCAATTCCGTGGTGCTGGTGGGTCTTTTTTCCACGGCCCTCTCGCCCCTCATTAGTGAAATCACCTTTGGCTTTGGGCTCTCTTATTGGATCTCCGTACCCTTAGCCTACAGCGTGGGGACCCTCATCGGCCTCCTCATGAGCCCTTTGGGCGCCTCGTTTTTGCGTGTGCACCACGGCTACAACCTCTACAACATCGGCTTCACCGCGGGCATTTTAGGCATGATGATCGCTGGAATGCTGCGCCTATTCAAGCTGCGCATCGAAACAGTGTCGGTGCTCTCTTTTGGTCACAACGGCTCCGTGGCCTTGCTGCTTTACGGAATCTTTGGCTCCATGATTGCTCTGGTTTTATGGCAGACTCGAGGAAAGATTCCCCCTCTTAGCGCTCTTTATAAGGATGCCGGCCGTCTGTTAAGCGATTTTCTCGTGCTCTACGATCTGCCGGCCACCTTTTTGAATATGGCTCTTTTGGGCCTCTCGTGCACCACTTACGTGCTTTTGGTGGGCGGCGAGCTGAACGGCCCTGTGGTGGGGGGGATTTTCACCGTGGTGGGCTTTGGCGCCATGGGAAAACACCTCTTCAATGTGACCCCCGTAGTTGTTGGCATCTTTTTGGCCTCCTTATTCTCCAATGCCGGATCCCACCAATCCACCGGCGTTCTTTTGACCACCCTCTTTGGCACCACGTTGGCCCCCATTGCCGGCCATTTCGGCTTTGGACCGGGAGTCCTTGCAGGGTTCATTCATTTATCCATGGCCGCCAACATCGGGTACCTGCACGGCGGCATGAACCTCTACAACAATGGCTTTTCCGGCGGCTTCGTGGCAGCGATTTTGGTGCCCCTTTTGGAAGCTCGCCAAGACCTCTTTAGAAAGGAATGATCTTTATGTACCACAAGGAACGACAACTGCGCGCCAAAATCGTCTCTGAACTTGTCGTGGTGCTCTTTCACCTGGACCTTCAGGAAATGAGCCTCCAAACGACGGTGAACGACGAAGTCTTCACGGTGTGCCTTACCGCTTCCGCCCCGACGCCTCCCAAGGATCTTCTCTCCCTCATGGAATTCATCAACAACAACCAACACCTCCCCACGGATTACTACTATCAAGAGCTCTTGGGCACCCGAGATGATGAACCGGAAAAGGAAATTTTGGCCGCCCTGCTCTCGGAGGCCTCCTGGCAACAAGGGGACGGCTTTTTTACGCTTTGCCTGCGCCGCGACCCCCATCAAGACGTGCAGCGCTGAGGAGAGTCCCTTAGGACCCTCGCTTTGGCGGCCCTTCCCTTCTCTTTGACCAATCCCCAGGAAAAGCGTCCCGGAGTGCTCGAATAAAACGTCAACCCTCCCTGTCTCTTTCTTTGCGTCCAAAAAATGGAAAAAGCGCCGGAAACTGATGTTTCGGGCGCTTTTATGGAGCTACTGATGTGACTCGAACACACGACCTGCTGATTACGAATCAGCTGCTCTACCAACTGAGCTACAGTAGCATACTATCTTGGTTCAAGGCGAACCTTGGGCCGGCATTCCCGGATCGTTTTTGGGGTCTCATCCGCGTGAATACATACACCAGTTTAACATCCTACGGATAAATTGCAAGGGATCCGCCCAAAAAAACCTCTTTTTTCTCACCACAAGGTGGTTTTGATCTCTTATGGGACGCTTTTTTGAATCTCCCCTGGAAAAAAAGAGTGCGCTTTGACCTATAATGGAGAGGATTGATTAAAAAGAGTCGAAACGAGGTTGTACTATGAAAGAAAAATGCAAGGACTTACTCCAGCAAGCCCTAGATTCCGTTTCCGCGGTCATGGTGGGCCGGGACGAGGAGATCCGTCTGATTTTAACCGCCTGCCTCGCTGGCGGACACGTTCTTTTGGAAGATTTGCCGGGTCAGGGGAAGACCATGATGGTCAAAGCCTTTGCCAAGACCTTGGGGCTGCCCTTCAAGCGCATCCAGTTCACCCCGGACCTTTTGCCTTCGGATCTCACGGGCATTCAATTCTACAATCAAAAAGACGGGGATTTCATCTTCCGCGAAGGCCCGCTTTTTGCCAACGTTGTTCTGGCCGATGAAGTCAACCGGGCTACGCCACGGACCCAGTCGGCTCTTTTGGAGGCCATGGAGGAACAGCAAGTCACCAGCGACGGCATCACCCGGCCTCTGCCGCTGCCCTTCATGGTACTCGCCACCCAAAACCCCATTGAAACCTACGGCACGTTTCCGCTGCCCGAGGCGCAGATGGATCGTTTTGCCCTGCGTTTATCCATGGGCTACCCCAGCGTCGATGAAGAAATGCAAATTTTATTGCGCAATGAGGGCAATATTTTAAAAGAGGCCCGATGCGTCATGACGGGCGAGGAACTGATGGAGATCCTGGATTCGGTACGTTCCGTGACGATCCGAGAAGAGGTGCTGCGTTATTTGGTCGAAGTCACGCAGTCCACGCGCAAGGATCCCCGAATCCGCACGGGCGTAAGCCCCCGAGGCGCCGTAGTGCTCCACCGGCTCGCCAAAGCCTATGCCGCGCTTTCCGGACGTTCTTATATCATTCCCGAGGACATCCGCACCCTCGCTCCTCATGCCTTCAATCACCGCATCTTTGTGCGCGACAACGAAACGGTGGACGGCCTGTCCCTGCTCGTGCGCGACGTCATTTCCACCGTCCCGGTTCCCGTAGAATCCCTATGATTTATGTGCTCCTCGCTCTGGTCTTCCTCGCCGCCCTTTTCAACTGGTATTTTATATCCCATGGGCTGGAGGAACTGACCTATGAAATGAGGATCCCCAAAGATGCCGTGGAGATTGGGGAAGCCCTCGAGATTCAGACCGTCATTGAAAACCGCAAGCGCCTCCCCGTGCCTTATGTGGAACTCCATGAAATGTTTCCTTCAGGCTTCACCGGGGATCCCCACCGCTTTTCTTTAAACCTCCACGGCAACGAACGGGTCATTCGTACCCACACCCTGCGGGCCGAGGGCCGAGGCTGCTTTACCATCCGCGAGACCAAAATCAAGTTGGGGGACTTTTTGGGTTTCTCCCGGCGTCATTTGGTGATCCGCTTTCAAAAGGACCTCATCGTATTCCCAGAGGCGGCGCAGTTGTCCAAAGCTCTCGTTCCCTTGGGACGCACCAACGGCGACCTTTCGGTCCGCCGCTGGATTTTAGAAGACCCCTTGATGATCCAAGGCGTCCGGGATTACACGGGGCGCGAGGCGATCAAGCAGATCCACTGGCCCATCTCGCTGCGCCAAGGACGCTTGATGGTCCGCCACAACGAACCCACGACGGATTTATCCTGCCTTTTGCTGATCAACAACGAAACCTCTGCCCCCACCGGGGAATCCCCCCAGGGCGAACTCATTGAAGAAACCCTGCGCCTGGCCAGGGCCGTCCTGGAAGATCTGGAAGAGGCGCGGATTCCCTACGGGCTAAAAACCAACGCCTACAACTACAAGGACTACCGCGCCCACGGCTACCACCTGCCCTCTGGCTTGGGGCCGGCCCACGCCAATGCCGCCAAAACCATTCTTGGGCGAATGGACTACAAAGTGGACTCCCGCTTTCACTACCACCTGGAGGATGTCTGCCGGGGACTGTTGAACTACTCCACGATCCTGATTCTCACCCCAGTGATGCTCGATCCTTACTACGAGGCCGTGAACCGCCTGCTCAAACAGGGCCTCCGAGTGATCTTGATCTGTGTCGAGCCCCCTGACGCCACCCGCATTTCCCCGCGGGTGAAGCTTTACGGAGGAAGCCGCTCATGATGCTCCGGATCCTTTTGGAGATGCTGCTCACCAACAGCTTTTTCTTCGCCTGGAAGCAATTCATCTCCTTTGAAAAAGACCCTTTGAAAACCTGGCCGCTCTTTGTCGCAGGGGTCCTCTGTACGAGCCTTGCCGCAGGGCTGCGCCTTCAAAAGAAGCCTTGGTGGCCCATCCTTTTATTGCCCATTTTCCCCTGCGCCTGGTTTTTCGGGGGCGTCGCGAGCAGTCTCTTGAGCCTTTTGCTCATCGCCTTCCACTATGCATACCTAAAAGAAAGTCTGCTGCGAGGATATACTGAGGGCTTGGCTCACGCCATTTTGTTATCCTACGCGCTGCTCTTTTTCTTCATGTTCTTTCAACTGGGGGTTTTCATCGATCCTGCGGGCGGACAACAAAACACCATCCCCTTCTTCTTTCCGCTCTACATCATCCTCTCCATCTTCTACCTTCGCATAACCCGGCAAGAAGGGTTGGGGGAAGACCGAGCGGATGTCCGTCGGACCAACCTGATCTTCACAGGCTCTTTGGTGGCCCTATTGGCTCTTTTCTACCAAGAACCCGTGCGCAATCGCCTTTTTAGTGGCCTGCAACGCTTGTCAAACGGGCTCTCGGATCTTTTCCTGCGAGGAGTCTTTTCAATCTTTGGGCGACTTTTCTCCGGCGGGGATCCCGTCCCGCCGTTGCCCCAGCAAAAAGCCCCCATCACGTCCCTCCCCAGCGTGAAGGATTTGCCCCCCTTTGCACCAATCGATGCACAGACCACGGATCTTGCCCGGCGCCTTATGGCCTTCTTGAACGTGTTCCTTCCCCTCCTGCTCATTCTCATCCTCGGAACGCTTCTTGTTTATGTGGTGTATCGGATTTTCCTCTCGCTGCGTAAATCAGAGGACGCCAAGACGCTCCGCATCCTTCGGGAAAAACTGGAACCCCCGCGGCAAAAAAAACACCGCCTGGCCTTTTTGAATCGGGACCCCTACCCTAAGGAAGCGCCCCTTCGCGTCCGTTGGTGGTACCGCCGTTATTTAAGAACGCTGGAAAAGGAGATTCATTTGACGGACACGGACACCACGAAGGATGTCGCGGACAAAGGCCTCTCCCTTTATCCCGGGCAGTCGCCGACCTTGCGAACGCAGTACTTGAAAGCCCGTTACGGCGAGGAGCCCCTGGAAGAGGATTCAGTGGCAGCAATGGAAAAAGCCTTTCATTCTTTGCAGCACAAGGAATAAGCACACCTGCGAAACCCTCGGACCGTCCCCAAAAAACCAAAGCCCCTCCAAAGCGACGGGGCGAGGGGCAGCGGTCCCTCAAAAAACACCTACGGCCCGGGGACCTTCGAAACAATCGAGGGCCCCCGGGCCGTAGCTTCAAAAAATGCTGTTTTCTAAGAACGCTTGAGGATCTCGTGGGGCGCCTCAGCGAGATTTGCCTTCTTTGATCAAGCCGCCCCGATAAGCCTCCAAGAGCTGCTTTAAGTCGCTGACTTGGTTTTTCAGCTCTTTGCCGATGTCGGTGTCGGAAATCAGCTGCCGGGCTTTGGTTTTTTCCACCACGGTGGTGGTGGAGAGAATGTCCTTTTCTTCCTCAATGGCGACCTGGGTGCTTTCAAACGGCTCGTGGCTCGCAAGGTGCATGCCCTTGGAATTGTAGATAAGGGTGTAGCCCGCAATGCCCGTTTCCTTTTGATACGCCTTGGCAAAGCCGCCATCAATCACCAGGACCTTGCCTGCGGATTTCACCGGATTTTCTCCCTTTTTCACCTTGACGGGCACGTGGCCGTTGATGATGTGAGCATTTTCATAGCAAAGGCCAAAATCGGCAAAGATTCGCCCCAGCACCTCGGGGTCTTCCCGCAAATCAAAATAGGGATTTTTCTCTTCCACATGGGTGGTTTTGTCATCCACAAAATACCGTTCAAAGGTGGTCATGCGCTTTTTGCCAAAGAGCGGTGATTTTTCGCCGCACCACATATACCACATAATGTTGCGCCCCAGATCCTTTTCCGCTTCCTCCCGGGAGAAATACGCCAAGCGCGCCATCTGCTCAAACTTTTGGAACGCTCGCTGTCCTTCGTAGCGCTCTCCATCGATATCCAAGGCCATGAAGGATCCATCTTCGTTCAGCGGCATGCATCCGTGGAACAGCAGGTTGCCGTTGAAGGTCAGATACATGGAGCCCTTGGAGAAGAGGAAGCGAATGTGCTCATCCAAGCGGTTGGAGTTTTTAAAGGATTGGGTAATGCGGTGCATGGCCCATTCCTCCTCCTGGGTGAGGGCGTAGGGATCGTTGGGATCAAGGGTGGGGAAATCCGTGTCGTTTAAAGGGTAGTCCCCCGAAGCGAGCGTCACCGTGCCATCTTCCAGGTGGATTTTATCCAAGAGCAGACGCTCTTCCATATGGAATTCCGGATGGGCCTTGATGAGCTGGCCTTCCACTTTGAATTGAATGATGGCCATGGCCTTATGCATCTTCGCAATGAGGTCGATTTCCTTTTGGCTCTTATCCGCCAGAGTATCCCCACGCGGCATGAATTTTTCCAAATTGGCGTTGTCGTACACATCCATGGCCAGTTGCGCCAAGGGCATCAGGTTGATGCCGTAGGAATCCTCCAAAACATCCAGGTTGTCGTAGCGCGCCTGAATGCGAACCACATTAGCAATGCAAGCCATAGATCCCGCGGCGGCACCCATCCAAAGGATGTCGTGATTGCCCCAGGTAATGTCCAGGGAATGGTACTCCATGAGGGAGTCCATCACCTTATCTGCTCCGGATCCTCGATCGTAGATATCGCCAAGGATGTGCAGTCGATCCACCGAAAGACGTTGGATCAACTCAGAGATGGCGATGATGAAGGCTTTGGCTCGATCCAGTTCGATGATGGATTCGATAATCTTATGATAGTATTCGCCCTTGTTGAGCATGTTCTCATTCTCATGGATGAGTTCTTCCAAAATGTACGAAAAGTCCTTGGGCAGCGCTTTACGAACCTTGGAGCGAGTATACTTTGTGGACACCAGCTTGCACACTTGCAAGAGCCGAAATAGCGTGATGCGATACCAGTCATCACTCATGCGGCCGTCCTTTTCGATCTCTTCCAATTTCTCATCGGGATAGTAGATGAGGGTGGCCAGGGTCCTTTTTTCCTTTTCCATTAGGGTGCTGCCGAAAATATCCTCTATTTTATTTCGAATGACGCCGGAGGCATTTCGCATCACGTGATTAAAGGATTCCCACTCCCCATGGATGTCAGAGATAAAGTGCTCCGTTCCTTTGGGTAGGTTCAGGATGGCGGAGAGGTTGATCACCTCAGTGGAAGCAGTGGCAATGCTCGGAAATTGACGGGATAAAAGCACAAGATAGTCCGTATCCCGAAGTTTCGTAGATTGGGGCGCTTGGAGCTGTTCGGTCATTTCATAACCTCCTCTTATTGATTGTCCAAACCGACAGAATGTCTCTCCCCATTGTACCCCGAAGCCGATGAAAACGGTATGGATTGAGAGAAAAAGATCCTTCGGGTTTATGCATTCAAAAAGGAGCCTTCGAAAGGCTCCTACAGCAACTTCTTGATGTCAAGGTCCAAGGCTTTAGCGATCTTTTCCAGCGTTCGCAGCGATGGATTCGTTCGCTCCACTTCGATATCCGAAAGATACGTATTGGAGATTCTCGACAAGGTCGCTAAGTCTCGTTGACTAAGGCCCCTGGCCAAGCGCTCTGCCCGTATCTTTCTCCCGATCCCGTTCAATGTACGGCCCCCTTATTTCGTCTTTAGCGTAAGTTTAACATCTTTTTTCAATTATACCGTAATTCCTTGCCTTCCTGCAAAGAACCTTGGGCGGCGAACCCTCCGTCGGGTTTGATGATATAATGAGAGAAATAATCCGTTTTTTACGGAATCCAGCCGAAGGGGGGCGTAGGATGCACGTTGGAAAAAAACTCAAGGAACTAAAACGCAGCCGAAACAAGACCCTAGCCTCGATCTCCGATGAAACGGGGCTGTCGATTTCGTACGTCTCCGATATTATGAACGAACGATCGCGGCCTTCCCTGGAGGCCTTGCAAAAACTGACCAAAGCCTTTGACGTCTCCATCTCTTATGTACTGGAAGACCGCGCAGTCACCTACGGCTCCGAGAATGAACGCAGGCTCGCTGAGCTTTTGGCCGATTTCAACAGCTGGAGCGTTCGGGACCAACTTGAGCTCTTGGATCTCATCGCCGCCAAAAAAGCCCATCTGGACCCCAGAGAGTAACCGCTTTTGGGAAGTTCTCTTTGGGCTTTTTTGATATACTTTTTAAAAAAGCCTGCTGCATCCCTCATGGTTGTCTTAGCAGGGAAAGGTACCTCTCCGTGTCTTTACGCGTCCAAGAAATTCTGCCCGAGGACCCTCCCGTCCACTCCCTTGAGCGCTCCTTTGCCGGCTCTATAAAGGAGCTTTGGCAATGGATCACCGATCCTGAGCGCACGTCCCTTTGGATCGGTTCTTACGAAATGGGCCCTGAGAACACTCTTTGGCTAACGCCCCGTACGCCCATGGGGCTCTCTAGAATCCCCATGACCCTTTTGGAGATCAATGAGGGCACCGGGTTGACCCTCTCCATCGATGGCCCTTCAGGGCCTTGGTTGCTGCTGGTTTGCCTGGAAGAGGTGGGCGATCACGCCTCCCGTCTGACGCTTCTTTCTCCTTTGACCGATTCCAACGACGCCGCTCCCTTGGAGTCGTTCTTTTGCGCTCCCTTGGAGGCTTTATCCACCGCTTTTTCAAAGGCTAAAGACACCCCATAAGCGGGCGGCGGCGCAGGGTCTTCCTTACGACCTGCTCCACTCCCCAAAGTCACAAAAGACTGGCACCCAACACTTGGGCGCCAGTCTTTTGTTCTTGTGATCCGCCGAACTTGTCTAGAGCAACCCCTCTTCGTGCTGCTCCCGCTGACTTTCCATATACATCAGGTTGGTGAGGTGATTGAGCTTATAGTCGCCTTCGTTGTACTTTTTCAGCACGTCCTCATCGCCTTGGATCAAGTCCTCGAGGTAGGTGATGTTCCCGGCGAGATCGCCGCGGTTCATGGCGGGCCCATGCCCTGGAATGATCTGTTCAAAGTCATAGTTTAAGTAATCCTTCAAGGTCTGAAGATGCTCCTGCAGCAAGAACGGATTGACGTAGCTTGGAATGGGCAGCTCGCAATTGTCGCCCACGACCAACACCTTGTCTTTGCGGTCAAAGACCGTGATGGAGTCCAGCGAATGTCCTGGAGAAGAAAAAACCTCAAGATCCAGGCGATTAAGGATGATCCGCTGTTCAAAGGAAAGGGTGGGCTCTTCAAGGCTTACGGATCCCCGGGCATACTTTTTGAGCTCCTCATAGTCCGCATTGCCCCGCTCTTTAAGGATTTTCGAATAAGCACAGTGGCAGATGATGTCCGCTTGATCAAAATAGGCATTGCCCCAGATGTGATCCCAGTCCGAGTGTGTGTTGATGATTTTCCCAAACTGTTCTTTGCGAAGTCCTTTTGCCTCTAGAATTTCCGCCATGGCTTCAGATCCCAAAAAGGTATCCACCATGACGTTCTCTTTTTCGTCTTGAATCAAATATACGTTGCTGGTACAGGCGAATTCGGTATCCACTAGATCCTCGAAGGTGATCATGGTTCCCCGCTCGCCAATGGCTGTCATTTTCATTGCTTTCCCCGCTTTTTGCATCGTCTTTGGATCCCTTGGGCTCCTCAATGCTTCTCTAATTATACCACGGGGGACTAGCACCGACGATTTGTGCCCCTGCCGCAAGACGCCTCAACCTCTTTCTAAAAATGCCCGGACCTTTTGTGGCCCCCTCGGACCAAAGAGCTCCCGAGGGGATCCTTGGGCTTGGATGCGCCCCTTTTCCAGAAAGAATACCCGGTCCGAAAGCTGCTGGGCAAAGGCCATTTCATGCGTCACGATGAATAGGGTCATCCCTGAGGCTTTCAACTCAAGAAGAATCTTTTGCACCTGGGTCAGGCTCTGCGGATCCAAGGCGGAGGTCGGCTCATCCAAGAGAAGGACGTCCGGATTCATGGCCAGGGCCCGGGCCAGCGCCACCCGCTGCTTTTGACCCCCAGAGAGGGACCGAACGTCGGCGGCTTCAAAATCGCTGAGTCCCACTTGGGTCAGCAGCGCCCGAGAGCGCTCGGTGGCCGTTTCCCGGTCAAATCCCCGAACCCTTAGGGGCCCAAGGTTTAGGTTTTCCAGTACCGAAAGATGTTCAAAAAGATGGAAGCCTTGGAACACCGTGCCGACGCACTGGCGCCGCTCCCAAGGGGTTCGCGCCCCTTGGGGAAATTTCCGGGCCCGAAGAAGGATCTCGCCTTGCTCGGGAGACTCTAGGCCGTTGAGGCAACGAAGAAGCGTGGACTTGCCGCCTCCGGAAGGACCGATCAAGGAGATGGTCTCGCCAGGAGCCACCGTAAGATCAACTCCAGCCAAAACACAGCGCCCGGCGAAGGATTTTTGAACCCCCTTTAGCATTATTTGATGCATGCCCATTCCTCCTTAACCGACTCTCTGCCTGGACCATAGACGGGTTGTTTCAATTTTTCTTCCACCACATGGAGGCCTTGAGTTACGGCAAAAGTCAGCACAAAATAGATGCAGGACACCAAAAGCATGGACTCAGTAAAGCGATAGGTATTGCCCGCAACGCTCATCCCCTGGAAAAAAAGCTCCGTGACGCCGATGGCGTTAAGGACGGAGGTATCCTTGATGTTGATGACCCATTCATTGCCCAAAGCAGGGAAACTCTTGCGCAGCGCTTGCGGCAAAACCACCCAGCGAAACACCTGGCCTTCGCTCATGCCAAGACAAAGCGCCGCTTCTCGCTGCCCGGTGGATACGGACTGGATCCCGGATCGCAGGATTTCAGCCATATAGGCGCTGGTATTGAGGGAGACGATGACTAGGCCTGCGGTGAACGGTTGCCAGTGTAGGCTCCGATACAGAAGATTGTACAAAAAAACGGCTTGGACCATCATGGGCGTCCCTCGGACAAAGGCCACATAGGCCCTGGCGATGACCTTCGCGGCTCGGCCCAGCGCCCTTTGGGCCAGGGGCTGGCCCAAAGACGGCGTAAAGGCGGAGAACGCCGCAAGGAAAACGCCCAAAAATAGACCCGCGAGGGTGCCCACGAAGGACAACAAAAGCGTGGTTTGAATCCCCTCGAGGAACAACCAGCCGTAGGCATGGATCCTTGCTAAAAGATTCGACATCAGCGCATGCCCCCAATCTTGGCCTGCGTCATGGCCTCTTGCATCCAGGCGTCCCTTTGACTGCTTGAGAGCTCTCGCAGGATGGCATTGATGGTTTGAAGGAGCGGCTCTTTTCCCAATGGAAGCGCGATGGATACCGAAGTGGGGGTCTGAGGTCCCGCCTGAAATCCGCCGGGCCCCTCAAGAACCGTGGCGCTCAGATCGCTCCTGGCTTGAGCGAGCGCCACAGCCACCGGTCGCTCCACCACAAGACCATCCGCCACACCGCTTTGCAGCGCATGGATTAAGAGCGGTACGGAGCCCAAGGGCGGCAGGTGCACTGCGCCAGGGATCTGGTCTATGGCCCGATCGTAACTGGTGGATTTTTGGCCCACAAAGCGGGCCCCCGCATATTCCGACAAACTCTTTTTGTGGTCAAATCGGCTTCCCTTTTGCACAAGGATTGCAAACCCTGCCTCATAATAGGCTTCACTGAAGGCGACCGAAGCGGCCCGCTCCTTGGTTTCACTCATTCCCGCAACGATCAGATCGATCCCTCCTGCCTGGAGGGCTGGTATCAGGCCTTCCCAAGCGATCTGCTTGATGATTAGAGGACGGTCCATCTTTTGGGCAATGAGCTGAGCAATGCGCACGTCATAGCCTGCGGCGCGGGCCGATCCTCCGTCAATGGGATGGGTGCCTTCCCCTTTTTGAACGGTGCGAAAATTATATGGGGCAAAGGCGCACTCCATGCCCACCACCAACGGGGGCCCTTGTGGCCCGTTTCCAAGGGCCGCTGGTCGGGGGCTCCTGCAGCCCGTGACGCAGGCGAAACAAAGGAACGTGAGCCCCCAAAAGAGGGCGGTGCGCCTTCTTTTAGGGGCGCGAGAACAAAACGGAACCAGGTTCATAGAAAACTCCTTTGGCCGAACGCGGCGATGAATTAAAAAACCAAAAGACCGTGCCAGACGATCTTTTGGTTGCATCATCATCTAGCGCCCTTTCCAAGGAAAGGAGTGCTTCAGGTCTTCCCTGAAGCCCCACAGAGGAGCAGCGCCCTGCTCTTCCATTCGGCGATGATTGCCTTTCCCTCCTTCTGAAACGCCTGCCGGCTAAAAGAAGATACTCATCTGCATCGCTACCTCTAAATTTGTCTTTGAGTTTTTTTTAGTCTATCAAAAATGAATCCTATGTCAAGCACACTCCCGGAGTCCTCCCCCCAGAAAAAAAGATAAATAGTAAAAACTACGCCTTATTTCTTGATGGTTCGATAAATAATAGTGCTTTTTTCAAGAAATAGTGTAACTGGCGTCACGTTTTCAACAAGAAACCTCGTATATCTTTCACTTTCTTTGCATGTTTATACATCATTCACCGCTCACGCCCGGCAAAACGCCTCTGCGAACCTCTTTTTTTGCTACACTATTAGAAGAACGCGTTGGCGTATTTTTCATTAAGGAGGCGGCATGATGATCCGGATTGTTTTGCACGAAGCCAAAACAAAAAAAAGAAAAGAGCTGCAAAAGGGCGCGGCAGAATACGAGAAACGCCTCTCCCGCATCGCATCCCTTCGCCGCTCCAGTACACGACCGCCCAAGCATTGCTTCTTTTTTTCTCCCGATGGAGCCCCTTTGTCCAGCGAGGCCCTCTCCCAAAAAATACAGGGAGCGCTCCAGGGGACCAGTGAACTGCATTTTGCTTTAGGGAGCCCAAGGCTTTGGGACAATGCTTGCCCCGCGGCCCCCCATTTTTGCCTGACCAGCCTTGCCTTGCCCGAAGATCTCTCCGAGCTCCTACTGCTCGAGCAGATCTACCGGGCCTTTCAGATCGCTTCCGGCACCCCTTATCATAAATAAAGCAGGAGGGCCTGCAAAAGCGCCAGGCGAAAAAGCTGATGGGGAAACGTCAAATCGGACAGCGCCATACGCGCGTTGGCCCTTTTGCGCAGCGCTTCATCCAAGCCCAAAGAGCCACCGACGATCCAAACCAGATCGTCAGCGCCGCTCTCTTGGGCTTTCTTCGTCAGAGTACGAACGCCCTCCGGTGTTGCGCTCTGGGCGCCCAAGTCCAAAAGCACCACAAAGGCCCTTGCGGGAATTTTGTCCAGCATCCGCCGGCCTTCCGCCGCCAAAACGGCTTTTTTGTGCGCTGGCGTTGCCTGCGCGGGGGTCGCCTCATCCTGCACCTCAAGGAGGTCCAGGGTCGCTCTGGAATCCAGCGCACGGATTTTTTTATGCAAAAGACCCAGGAGTTCTTCCTGGGTCTTTTGGGCATAGGGTTCCTTTAAGGAGCCCACGCAGAGGATGCGCTGGTTCATGAAGCAGCCTGGGCGCCATTGGCGCCACAACACTTTTTGTACTTTTTCCCGGACCCGCAGGGACAAGGTTCGTTGCGCCCTACCTTGTGCACCATTTTGGATTCCTTATATTCAATGCGAAGCTCTTTGCGCTTTTCCTCGGAAAAGATGGCGTCCCATTGCGGCAGACGATAAAGATACTCTGCGCCAGCATCCAGCATATTGATGTACAGCTTATGATAATCAATGTCTAGGGTCACTTGGTCATCTTCCTTGACGCCTTCCACATCCAACGGCGTCTTCAAGGATTCATTGATGCCATCCAAGAATCCGACGACAAACGCCAACGGCAGCTCCTGCTCTTTAGCGAGCTGTGAGAGAATAAAACTGGGTTTTTCTTCGTGACGGCTGAGGATCAGACGATAAATCTTCTCTTCCGCCTTGCCATATTCCTTCCAAAAAGCTTTTTCCCCTTTGGTTTTAATGTATGAAACGACATAATCGGTCCACTGTGTGTATACGCTCATGATGATTTTCCTTTCCTTTCAGGCATGATCCCCCCAAAAAACAGGAGCGAATGAGCCCTGGTCGGGCAACAGTCCTTAGCCTTTTTGGGGGCATAAAATTAAAAGTCCGTATAGGCGGAAGGACGAATGCGCGAGGCGACCTTCAAGTCTATTTGAGCCCCTTCGCCCAAAACAACCCCGGCTTCTTTGAGGATTGATTGAACGGTTTGAAGGGCCAATTCCGGCACGTTGTTGGTGCCCGATAAATGTCCGAGCACAATGGTTCTCGGGTGAGGCGCCCCTAAGGTCAACAGCGCTTTGGCGCAGTCTTCATTGGAAAGGTGCCCCAATTCAGAGAGCACCCGAAGCTTCAAATCATAGGGGTAGGGCCCGTATTTGAGCATTTGAACGTCATGGTTGCTTTCCATCAAAATGACCTGGGAATCCTTGATTCCCTCATGGATTTCGCGGGTAAAGACCCCCATATCCGTTACGGACGAAAAAAGCCGTCCCTTGGCATCCTCCACGGTATAGCCCACGCAAGCCGCAGCATCGTGGGGCACTCGGAAGGAGCGAACAGCAAGATCCCCCAGCACGATCTCTTTGTCCATCACGCGCACGTTGTGGGGAGCAATTTTGCCAAGGGATCGTTCCATGGCAAGCCATGTCGCTTCATTGGCGAAGATGGGGAGGTTGAATTTTCGCGAGAGAATGCCCGCGCCCTTAATGTGATCCGAATGCTCGTGGGTGATGAAAATCCCCATAAGTCGGCTCGGCTCCTCCCCGATGGCTTCCATGGCACTTAAGATGGATTTCCCCGTCAGGCCCGCATCGATCAATACGCTGCTGTCTTTCGAGGAGACAAACAAGGAATTGCCCGAAGACCCTGAATAAAGGGAACTAAATTTCATCTTTTTGTTCGGGATCCTCCTCATCCTTCGCAGAGACGCGTACGATGTCCGCGCCCAAGGCCCGAAGTTTTTCCACGATGTTTTCATAACCCCGATCAATGTGATAGACATGTGAAATGACGGTTTCGCCTTCGGCGACCAGGCCCGCGATGATCATGGCGGCACCGCCCCGAAGATCCGTGGCCTCCACATGGGCGCCATGCAGACGTTCCACGCCCGTTATCGTTGCCAAGTGTCCATTGACGGTCACTTGGGCTCCCATCTTTTTTAGTTCAATGAGATTCTTATAGCGGTTCTCATAGAGCTGGTCGTCCACGACACACGTGCCCTCGGAAATGGCCAGGAGCGTCGAGATGGGCTGCTGAACATCGGTGGGGAAATCCGGGTAGGGATGAGTGGTAATGTCCACGGCCTTCAATCGCTTGTCGTTGCATACAGTGATGTCGCCGTTTCGCTCAATCTGATTGCTCATACGCAGGTTTTTTGCGTCCTCTTGCCGGGGATCAAAGATCACCGTAGCCCCCATGCGCATCAGTTCGTGCTTCACCGACTTCATGTGCTGGGAGATAATGTCCTGGATGAGGACTTTCCCTTTAGTGGCTGCAGCCGCCACCATGAACGTCCCCGCTTCGATGGGATCTGGAATGATGGTGTGGTCGCAGGGCTTCAGTGGTTTACCGCCCCGGACCTGATAGGTGTTTTTGTCGATGATTCGAATGTCGGCGCCCATTTGCCCCAAAAAGGAAATGGCGTCCACAACGTGGGGTTCCTCCGCGGCATTGCGGATAATGACCGTTCCTTGAACGGCCGTAGCCAAAAAGAGGGTATTGAGCGTCGCTCCCACGCTGATTTTGGGGAATTCAATCTCGGCGGGGTGTAGCGCTTTTGCCTCGACGATGACGTTGCTGCCGTCATCGGTCCAGGTCGCGCCCATCGCCTTAAAAGCGATCTCATGATAATCCATGGTCCGAACACCGATGTCGCACCCGCCCGGATGCGCCACAGAGGCGATTCCATTGCGCGCGCTCAATACGCCCAGCAAATAATTGGAGGCGCGAAAGCGCTGCGCTAAATTTGCATTGGGCGTGTGGCCTGTAGCGTTCGTAGTATCAATGATTGCGGTATTGTTTGAAAATGCCACCGTGGACCCCAATCCCTTGAGAATTTCCAAATAGTTTCTTACATCTTCAATGTCCGGAACATTGGAGATTTCGAAGCGACCACGCGCTAAAAGGGTTGCCGGCAAAATGGCCATTGCCGAATTTTTGCACCCCGACAAGTGCACAACGCCATTAAGGGGTTTCCCGCCCTGAATGATTATCTTATCCATATTTACCACCTATTTTCCTACGGTTCATCCGTTATTTATCTTCACCATCTAATTCAGTATCCAATTATATCAAGAATATACGGTATTTAATAGAAGCGATTCCCGTAGTACTCCATAATAACTCTTCTATGATACCCTATTTTCACCATCCTTGTCAGGGTATGGGCGCTAAGAGGGCCCCACGGGCCGTTTCTTAGCGTCTCATCCTCGCCGCCTTAACGGGTTTCCAAGGATATCCCCGCCTTAGATTCGCTGCGGCGTATGGTATAATAGGGATACCATAAACAACCATCGGAAGGCCCCCCAAAAGAGGTTCGCGGTGGGAAAGGTTGACTCCATGCGCTATTATCTCGTGGCGGTGCTCAATCGAGAGTCCAACAAGGAATTGGATGTTCTGCAGCGCCCCCTTCATAAAAAAGGCAAGAACTTCAAAAAATCCCCCTATATGTGCATTCCCTTGGATGTCTTGGAGGATCCGGATCTGAAAACCCTTGAAAAACACCTCCGAGACCTTTTAAAGCCCTTTCGCTATTTTCATGTGGATCTCACGGGCAAATACATCAATCTGGCGGATGAACGCATCACAGGGCTGCCGGTGGCGAATTTCGGCTACCTCAAGAAAATTCAGCGCCACTTGAACGATTATCTGCACCTTTATGGCTATTGTGCCAGCGCCGAGCGGCCTACAGACAAGGACTTCATCCTTTCCATGAGCCAGGATCGCTTGCCGCGGGAGCTTGAAAATTCCTCGGATCTTTTTCAAACCGAAGACAACCGCCGAAAGTTTTTGGTCGATCGCATCGAGGTTTGGAAAACCCTCAACGCCAAAAAAGAATCCATTGTCTTTAGCGTCCCTTTGAAAAATCCCAATATTATTTAAGGCCGCCTCGCAATGCGTGGGCCAAAAAAAGTTTTTGTCCTGTAACCATTTACCCGGGTTTCACCCGCAGAGGCTTTGTACTATCATGAAGGATAAGAAGAAATCTCCCAATGAAAGGGGGCCTGACATTGAGACTTAAGGAACTATTTGCTGTTCAAAAAACCTTGAATGAGCGTATCGTGGCTGAGCATGGATTGGATCCTTCCACCCTGCGCAATCAAAAATTCCTCGCTCTTTTGACCGAGCTGGGTGAATTGGCCAATGAAACTCGCTGCTTTAAATATTGGAGCACCAAGCCGCCTTCTGCGCGGGACGTTATCTTGGAGGAGTATGTGGACTGCCTCCACTTTATCTTGACCATCGGCTTGGACAACGGCTACACCAACGTCCGGCCGGAGCCCACCACGGAGGTTCAAGACCTCAACACTCAGTTCTTGAATCTTTTTTTGGCCGTCAATGAACTGGTTTCCTTTTCCTCCCTGAACTCCTATGAAGTGTTGCTGGAAGATTTCAGCGCCTTGGGACGAACCCTTGGCTTCACCGAAGAGGACGTCATCCAAGCGTATATGCAAAAGAATCAGATCAATCACCAGCGTCAAGATGACAACTACTAAAAAACGGCTTCCGAGCCGTTTTTTCTTATCCGCCTGCTGGGCTATAATTGAAGAAGAACTCCAACGAAAGGAAACATCACCATGGGCAACATTACTTTGGGGCGACTAGGATCCGTCACCTGGGTCCCCGAGATCATCATAGAACAAGAACTGCGACGAGCCAAAGGCGACGACGTAAAGGTCCTCTTGGCGCTTTTGCATGCTGCCCAAAAGGATTTACTCATCACTGGGGAGGGGCTCGCAACGCTTTGCAATCTGAGCTCCACGCAAATCATCACCGCCTGCGAATATTGGAATGAGCGGGGATTTTTGACCATTGAAGCCATGGACGCTTCCGGCAACATGGACTTGACGTTTGACGAGAGCGCCTTCCAGGCACCTAAAAATCTCAAGGAGGCTCCTGTTGACACAGAGCTCCTGCATCATTTTCAGGATCTTTGCGCCTCCCTGGAATCCATGCTGGGCACGCCTCTTTCCGTAAGTCAGATTAATTATCTGCACGATCTGCATAATCTTTATGGGTTTTCCGATGAAGCGATCCTCCTGCTCTTTGGCGTAGGCGCCCAAAAAGGCAAGGGGTACATGGATCAGGTCGCCAAGGACTGGTATGAGGCCGGTGTGGTGTCGGGCGATGAAGCCAGCGCGATGATTCGAAAATTTGAAGAGCGTTGGAACAGCATTCGGGCACTTTTTCGCTACATGGGCATGGATCCCTCCACCATTGCCAAACCTCAAGAAGAACAGCTCAGCCGCTGGCTGGGCGCTTACGGGTTCAATCTGGAAATGACCAAACTCGCCGCCAAGCGCTGCATCACCCAGCTGGGGCGTGCCGATCTTAATTACATTGAAGGCATTTTAAAGCGCTGGCTGAAACTCGAAATCAAAACCCCACAGGACGTGGCTCAAAAGGACACTGCGCCCAAAGGAGCCCCCTCCAAAGGACGCCGGGGCCCCGCCCCCTACGAGCAACGCACCTTGGACTATAAGGAAATTGAAAAAAGTCTGCTCACCTGGAGAGAAGATCATGACTAATCTGCACGCGAAGGTAATGAAACGCTATGAATCGCTTCGGCAAAACGCCGAGGCCCTCGCCCGCTCCAATCAGGCCCTGATTTATGAGACCATTCCCCGCATCGCTGTTTTGGAAGATGAAATGCGCCGCCAATCCCTAGCTTGCGCCCGAGCGATCTTGAAAAAGCCCGAGGAAGCCGCCCGAGAAATTGAGCGGATGAAACGCAGCAATTTGGATCTGCGCCAAGAAAAAGCGGAGCTTTTGGTCGCCCATGGACATCCTGCGGATTTCATGGAACCGCACTACCAATGCCCCCTTTGTCAAGATTCGGGATACCTTGGACTAAAAAAATGCCCCTGCTACAGCCGGCGCATGGCGGAAATTATTCTGGAAACCTCAGACTTCAAAGACCTCATGGTAAATTCCACCTTTTTTCATTTCAATGAAAGCCTCTTTGATGATGAGGCTAAAGACCCTTCTTATAACAAAACGGCGCGGGCCAACATGAAAAATAACCTAAGTCTGGCCAAGAAATACGTGAGGGAATTTAAAAACCATACCGAAAATTTGTATTTTTATGGTCCCGCGGGGACCGGCAAGACTTTTTTGGCCAGCTGTATTGCCCACGAATTGGTGAAGCGAGGCTTCCTCGTGATCTACCGCACCGCCGCCCAACTGATGGAGGACCTCAAGCAAGTGATCTTCCAAGGCAATCAAGAGCGCAAGGACCTTCTTTTAACCTGCGACCTACTGATTATCGACGATCTGGGTACGGAAATGCCTACCGATCTTTCCCGCACCGAACTCTTCAACCTCATCAATCAACGGCTTCTGCACCAAAAAAAGATGATCATCTCCGCCAATTTGGGCTTAGAGCATGTGCGGGATCAATACTCGGAGCGATTGGCCTCACGAATCATGGGTGATTTTCTCCTCATGCCTTTTTTCGGGCAGGATCTGCGCCTCAAAAAAGGGCAGCGGCAAAGCAAAGCCTTCCGAAGGGACTTGATTCAGCGCTGAGGGATGCTCCGCGACGACAATTCCTTCATTAGCCAATCAAAAAGCGTAAAAAAAGAACTGCCTGCTTCGAAAAGCAGGCAGTTCTTGTCGCTGTTTTCTTCGGGTGGGAACCGAAGCAAAAATGGCGACCCAGAAGGGACTCGAACCCTCGACCTCCGGCGTGACAGGCCGGCACTCTAACCATCTGAGCCACTGGGCCGTATAATGGTGGGAACAACAGGGATCGAACCTGTGACCCTCTGCTTGTAAGGCAGATGCTCTCCCAGCTGAGCTATGCTCCCATAAATATGAATCGCAGTATTTTGGTGACCCCTAGGAGAATCGAACTCCTGTTACCACCGTGAAAGGGTGGTGTCTTAACCGCTTGACCAAGGGGCCGTATATGGCGACCCAGAAGGGACTCGAACCCTCGACCTCCGGCGTGACAGGCCGGCACTCTAACCATCTGAGCCACTGGGCCGTATATGGTGGGAACAACAGGGCTCGAACCTGTGACCCTCTGCTTGTAAGGCAGATGCTCTCCCAGCTGAGCTATGCTCCCATAATACGATTCATATTAAAAATGGTGACCCCTAGGAGAATCGAACTCCTGTTACCACCGTGAAAGGGTGGTGTCTTAACCGCTTGACCAAGGGGCCACAAATCCCGCATTTTCAGGCATTCTCTTGAAAAAGAGCGTACCCTGAAGCGCTGACATAGACTATAATAACCTACTTGAAGAAGTCATGTCAACTAATATTTTCTTCTTTTTTGTGTTTAGGGCCCGAACATAGGCCCCTAAAGAGGGATTGGAGGGGTCGGGACCTCCGCGCCCGACCCCCCTTTTCCCGGATCTATTCCAACGGATTTTCCGTCAACGGTCCCCGTCCCCGCTCCCGAAGCGCCACAAGGGCACAGCTTTCAAAATACCCCACGTGATGCTCCTCACAAAAAGAGCGGATCGCTTCGCTGCGGGCCCCAGGCTGAGCCACCACAAAGCGTACTCCCGCCTTTACGGCATCGGCTAAAAACTCAAGCCCCACTTCCGGACGGACCACTAAATCCAACACCACGGGGTTAAAGGGCAACTTGGTCCAATCGTTGTAGACGCCTTCCCCTGAGATTGCCTTGGGGTGGAATCCTACGACTTCATAGCCGTGATCCTGCAGCGCCCGAAAAATTTGATGAGCCACCTTATCCGGCGCTGTGACGTTGCCTAAAACCATCCAGCGGCGCTCATCCATTGCTTGTTCTATGTTCATGCAACGATCCTCCAAAAAAGTTCTTTTGTCCCTACGCTCGCCCCTCGATGGGACGCCGTTCACCCTGCATGGTACCACACTCCTATGCTCAAAGGATGAACAAACGGGCACCGCCGTTTAAACTTTTCTCTTTGTTGCAAAAAAAGCGCCGGAACGGTACCCTTTTTCTATAGGGCCCCTTTGAGTGAACCCTCATGAAGGCCTACCCCAAGAAAGGAATCTGCCATGCGAACCCATGAAGTCCTTGTGGTCGGCGGCGGCGCCGCGGGCTGTTACGCCGCTCTTCTTTTGAAAGAAGCCGGATGCGATGTCGCTATTATGGAAGCCCAAGACCGCATCTTAAAAAAAATCCTCGTCACCGGAAATGGTCGATGCAACATATCCAACCACTCCTTACTGGATCCAAAAGATCTCTCCGCCTACTACTCCTGCCAAGACCCCCTCTTTGAATGGGATCCCCTGCAGCGCCACACAGCTATGGATGCCTCAGCTTATTTTCAGCGCCTGGGACTGCCTTTGGTGGAACTCGAGGACGGTAAGCTTTATCCCAAATCCCTTCAAGCCAGCGCCGTCTCGGATCTTTTGCGTCTGCGCTTAAAGGAACTGGATGTGCCCATTTACTTAAATTGCCGCGTGGAAAGCTTGACGCCCCAAAAAGACTTTTGGGTGTTGACCACGCGCTACGACGCCTACAAGGCCAAGCGAGTGCTGGCGGCCCCCGGAGGCATGGCCATGCCCGTTACCGGCTCCGACGGATCGTGCTTTAAAATCCTCAAGCAACTGGGCCATACGGTAATGCCCCCGCTCCCCGCCTTAGTTCAACTCAAGACCGATCATCCCGCCCGCCGCTCGATCTCAGGGGTCAAAAAAGACGCCCAGGTCTGCCTTTGGTCTGGAGACACGCTGTTGCACGAAGAGCAAGGCGAGGTCCTTTTTACCGATTACGGTCTCTCTGGGCCGCCCATCCTTCAGCTCTCCCGCTGGATTTCGCTGCGTCTGGCCGAAGAAGGGCCTCAAAAAATCACCCTAAACCTCTTCCCTGAATCCAGCAAAGAAGAGCTGCTGCAGCTGCTGACGCTCTTGACGCAGCGCTTCTCTGAGCGGCCCGCTTTGGAGCTTTTTACCGGACTTTTGCACAAAAAGCTTTTGCCGCCGCTTCTTCGGGAAGCCGGGCTTGAAAAAATGAACCAGCCCGTGCCCCGGGAATTCGCCCCCCTCTTTGCCGATCTTTTGATGGCTTGGCCCATGACGGTAACAGATACTTTAGGGTTTGGCCAGGCTCAAGCGACCCTCGGAGGCATCGCCTTAAATGAGGTGGCGCACCAGACTCTGGAATCCAAACGCTGTGCTGGTCTTTATTTTGCCGGAGAAGTTTTGGACGTTTGCGGCGCCTGCGGCGGCTACAACCTCCAGTGGGCCTGGTCCTCCGCCTACGCCGCGGCCCAAGCCATTGCCGCCTCCTTATAAAACCCCAAATCAAACGCCCCTTGGTGAACGCCAAGGGGCGGCCTTTTTATCGATCTTTACAAGAGATGCACCGGGCGTTGGGATCCACTTTGCTAAAGTCATAGTCCGAATAATCGCCTAAGTGGGCCGCTTTGGGGACCCAAGTCATGGATAAGATCGTCAACACCTGCCCGGATTCATCTAAAATTTCATGATAGGTCGTGTCTTGATCTTGAAAAAAGCGGGAGCGAACACGTCCTTGCGGCGTCTTTTCTTTTTTATAGACAATGGTGAACGCCTGAGGATAGTGCGTCCTAAGGAATGCTTCGTCTGAGCGATGAAGGGTTTCCGTAGCCCAGCGCGCATAAATGGCGTTATTGACGTGGCCGTTCACGTCGATGTCCGAGTACAAAACGGGAATCAGCAACTCTTTTTGAAAGTTCCCTTGCTGGCGGCGAAGGGGTCGAAGATCTTCGGGCCACAGGACGAACTGCTCGCGTTCGCTCAACGGGGACTCATCGGAGAAAAGGGTCAAGATCTCTTGAGGAATTTTTCCAAGCCGGCGTTTTTCCAAATCCACCGCCACCCACTGCGAGAGCGCCCGTCCCACAGGACAGCCTCTCTCATCCTCTAAAAGGTAATGACGGTAGCAGTAAATGCCTCGATCCATAATGGGCAAGGTGGTTACACGTAGGACTCGGGCGTATTGCTTGGGCTCTTTGAGCGCTACCTTCCATTGATACAAGATCCAAGCCATATTCCACTGCCCCATATAGCCCGGACGCAGATGATGCCCCAGCACCTCATCGTAGGTGGAGACGGTACCTAGGATCTGCAGCAAGGACTCCGGTTTCAAATCATAAAAACGGTCCACATCTCGAAAATCCACCACATAATCCATACGATATTCCTTCACGCTACCGCCCCCTTGTTCCAACATATTTTAAAGGTATTGTATCATGAAGAAACCCTGCGTATGGAGCCTAGGCTCCATACGCAGGGTTTCTTCATTTTGGGGGATGGCCCCTTTTCCTAATTTATTTCTGCGTCATTTCAATGGTCTCTTCTCGGTCGGGCCCCACGGAAGTGATGTGAACGCTAACCTTGGTCGTGCGCTCGATGAGATCCAAATAATCACGGACCTCTGGAGCTAAGTCCGACGGCACCCGAGCGTGAGCAATGGAATCATCCCAGCCCTTCATCTCCTGATAGATGGGCTTACAGCGAGCCAAGTCCTTCAATGAAGCAGGGACATAGTCGATGCGCCGTCCGTCCAGTTCATAGGCCGTGCAGACCATGATCCGATCGAGGCCGGCCAAAGTGTCCAGCTTGGTCACAACAAGATGGGTGAGCCCGGAGATTCGGGCGGCTGTTTTGACGATGACAAGATCCAGCCACCCGCAGCGCCGAGAGCGCCCGGTGACCGTTCCATATTCGTGTCCCTTCTCTCGCAGGTGTTCTCCCAGTTCATCCGTGAGCTCCGTGGGAAAAGGCCCTTTGCCCACTCGGGTGGTGTACGCTTTGGTGACGCCGTACACTTCTTCGATTTGGTTGGGGCCGACGCCGGCTCCTGCAGCGACGCCCCCGGCCGTCGTATTGCTCGAGGTGACGTAGGGATAGGTTCCATAGTCGATATCCAAAAGCATGCCTTGGGCCCCTTCAAAGAGGACGTTTTTTCCCCCTTGGATGGCTTCTTCCAAAAGCACTGAGGTTTCCCGGACAAAGGGGCGCACCGCTTCAGCGTACGAAAGATACTCTTGAGCGATGTCCTGCAGCGCCAAGGCCTCGCCACCGAGGATTTTGGTGATGTAGGCGTTCTTCTCGGCAAGGTTTCGTTCGAGCTTTTCTAAAAATACCTGAGGATCCAGCAAATCGCACAGGCGAATGCCGCAACGTTCGTACTTGTCCGTATAGCAAGGTCCGATGCCCTTGCCTGTCGTCCCAATGTCGCCTTTGCCTCGCGCGGCTTCCTTCAGCCGATCCAGCACCAAGTGATAGGGCATGATGAGGTGGACGCGGTCGGAGATGGCGAGGGTGCGGGGGGAGACCTCCACGCCCAAAGCTTCCAACGTTTCCTTCTCCTTTAGAAAAGCTCCGGGATGAAACACCACCCCATTGCCGATGACGTTCATGGATTCTCCGTAGACAATCCCGGAGGGAATTAACTGCAACTTGTAGGTCTTTCCCTTGGCTTCAATGGTATGCCCTGCGTTATTGCCTCCTTGAAAGCGCACAACGAGATCGGAGCGCTGGGCCAAATAGTCCGTAACCTTTCCTTTTCCTTCATCGCCCCATTGGGCGCCTACAACCACTCTGGTATTCAAAACGAATCTCTCCTTATTTTTTCTGCACTACGTTAGTTCTATGTTGAACATTCATTGGGAACCAGAGATTATTATACGCTTTTTTTAGAGTCCTTGCATTCTTCTCCTGACGTCATTTGCCCCGCACCTCTCTATTTCGGGCGTTGAAAATGATATAATCTAAGGGTATAGGAGGTCCTGCCATGAACATCCCCAATCTCATCAGCCTGTTCCGGATTCTTTTGATTCCGGTATTTATTTATACCTTTGTCACCGGTTCAGGCAGCACCCGCATCGTCGGGCCCATCATCATTTTTGTGATTTCCGGCGCATCCGATGTGCTGGATGGGTACATCGCCCGAAAATACCATCTGCAAACTCCATTAGGCGCCGTCTTGGACCCCCTGGCCGATAAATTAATGCTCCTGACGGCCCTCATCTGCTTTGCCGTCTATGAGTACATTCCGCTTTGGATTGTCGCTCTCGTGGCCGCGAAGGAGCTCTTGATGATTACAGGAGGCATCCTCGCTTGGCGGCGAGGCATCGTCACTCGGGCGAATCTTTGGGGAAAGCTTGCCACAACGCTTTTCCATCTGGCCATTGTTGGCTTTTTATTCAGCCGAACCTTTGCCTTTGTTCTCCTTATCTTTTCCCTGGGGGTCTCTTTTTATGCGCTGTTCAACTACGCCAAAATCACCCTCGAGAAACGAAGAGCGCAACAGAACGCCCAAAAAAAGGCCGGGACGCCCGCATCCTAGCCTTCCTGTTCGAGAAGCCGCAAGAGCGTCCCTCTTGCGGCTTCTTTTTCTTCACACCGTGGTTCGGGGGCTGCTCTCCAAGCATCGCATGTGCCGCAAGCTTTAGGACCGCTTTTTACGATCCACGGCCTCCTTGGGTTTCATGCAACGACTGAAGGGCTTCATGTACCGCTTGAAGCACCTTTCGGTTCTCAGGGTAGGTGAGCCGCTCCAGGGCTTCACGAAAGGGCAGGCGAAGGGCGCGGAGAACCTCGCTTTTTTGAAGCTTCGGCTCCTGCCGCCCGATGCGACCGGCAAAAAACACCACTTCTTTTGGACGCCCTTGGGGAAGGACGTAGGTGATGCGCCACTCTTGGGGGAGGAGGCGCTCGATGGCAAGCCCCGTCTCCTCCGCCACCTCCCGCTGGGCCGTCTCTTCATCGGTTTCCCCGGGCTCCCTATGGCCTTTGGGAAAATCCCAATGCCCCGCCCGGTGCTGCAAGATCAGATAGCGACCCTCATCATCCACGGGAACAAACCCGCAGGAATAGTCCTTCGTCACTGCTTATTCCTCCCCATGGACGATGTCGGCAATGCCAAAGCGGCTGAATTTACCCACCCAAGCCAAGGGCACCGTTCCAATAGGGCCGTTTCGCTGCTTGGCGATGATGCATTCGGCCATTCCCGGAGTTTCCGTTTCTTTATTGTAGTACTCATCCCGATAAAGGAACATGACCAAGTCCGCATCCTGCTCAATGGAGCCGGATTCCCGAAGGTCGGAGAGCATGGGGCGGTGATCCGTACGCTGTTCAGGGGCTCGAGAAAGCTGAGAGAGGGTAAGGACCGGAACCTCCAGTTCCTTGGCAAGGATCTTGATGGATCGGGAAATCTCCGAAACCTCCTGCTGCCGATTGTCGCCCTTGCCGCTCATCAGCTGCAGATAGTCGATGACAATCATATCCAGGCCATGCTCTAATTTCAGGCGCCGCGCTTTACTTTTCATTTCCATGACGGAGATGCCCGCCGTGTCATCGATGAAGATCCGGGCCTTGGAGAGGGGCCCGGTGACCCGGGCAATGTTGTCCCAATCCGATTCATTGAGATCGCCCAGACGCATCTTATTCATATCCACTCCCGCCTGAGAGCACAGTAGTTTATAGGCCAATTGATCCGTACTCATCTCCAAGCTGAAGATGGCCACGGATTTCCCCTCCTTCAGGGCGGCGTACTCCGCAAGGTTCAGGGCAAAGGTGGTTTTTCCCATGGAGGGCCGAGCTGCGATGAGCACCATGTCCCCCGGCTGAAAGCCGGCCGTCTTTTCGTTGAGGGCCGGAAAAGGGCTGGGTACACCCGTCAGCTGCCCTTTATTGACGTACATGTTCTCAATGTTCAAAAGGCCCCGCTCCACCGCAAGGTTCATGGGCACAAAGTCTCGGGATTGCCGCTTTTCGGCAATCTCAAAAATTCGCCGTTCAGCATCTTCCAGTACTTCCGCGGGCTCATCTTGGCGTTCAAAGGAGTTTTTCTGGATTTGGTCCGAAGCTAAGATGAGGCGCCGGAGAATGGTCTTTTTTCCCACGGAGTCCAAATAGGAATCCAAAAGGGCAGCGCTTTGCTCCAAGGTAGCCAGGCGCGTCAGATAGGAAAGACCACCCACCTTCTCCAAAAGCCCTTTGGAATGCAGATAATCTTGCAGCAAAATCAGGTCAAAGGGAGTATCCCGATTAAAAAGCGTCTCAGCGGCTTCAAAAATAATCCGGTGAGCTTCTTTATAAAAATCATCCGGAGTCAACTTCTCAAAAATCTTCGGGATGTTTTGCTGATCGAAAAACATCAGCGATAAAATGGATTGCTCCGCCGAAACGTTGCTCGGCATAGTGGGCATGATGGGGTTGGATTCCACAGGCTATTCCTCCTTAACGTACAGGTGGCTCATGACCTCTTCCATGGTTTCACAAGGGAGGATCTCAAGGCCGAAGGCCTCTTTGGGCACATCTTTTGCGTTTTCCTTGGGCAGGATGACTCGACGAAGGCCGACGCTTCGCGCGCCATAAATTTTTTGACTGATGCCCCCCACGGGGCGAAGACGTCCCCGAAGAGAGATCTCCCCGGTGATGGCGGTGTCCTGGCGAAGGGCTCGACCCTGTAGGGCGCTCAAAAGGGCTCCGGTGATGGCGACTCCGGCTGAGGGGCCCTCGATGTTTCCGCCCCCCACCACGTTGACGTGAATGTCGTAGTCCGCCAACGAAAGGTCCGTCATTTTCCTGAGAACGCTGGCTGCGTTGAAGACGGAATCTTTCGCCATGGATCCCGCCGTTTCATTGAAGCGGATGCTCCCTTTTCCTTTGGCACCGGCGGGATATGCCGCCGCTTCAATTTCCAGGGGCCTGCCCATAAACCCTGTGACGCCAAGACCATACACGTGCCCCACCAAGGGCTCTGAGAGGTCCGCCAGAGATTGATGGGGATTGATGCGAGCGGTCCCAAGGATCTCCTCAATGAGGTCCTTCGTCAGCGTGAGGCGCTGAGGAGCACCGAATTCAAACACCGCCAGGGAATAGGCATCCGCCAAAATATTGATGGCGCTACGGCCTTCCAGGGCATGCCGAGCAATGAGCCTCGACGCGCCTTCCTCCAGTTCAACGTTCATCTTGCGGGCGGCCCCTTCCACTATTTTTTCAATGTGCTCAGGGGTTAGGGGGTCAAAAAAGACGGCGGTGCAGCGGGATTTAAGCGCCGAATTCAGATCCTTGGGGTCTTTGGTGGTGGCGCCGATTAAGGTGAAGTCCGCCGGCGCCCCTTCCTCGAACAAATAGCGAATGTAGCGCGGCGTCGTCTCATCATCCGGATCGTAGTAGGAGGAGGAAAAGGGCACCCGCTTATCCTCCAAAACCTTCAAAAGCTTGCTTTGCAAAATGGGATCCAGTTCGCCGATTTCATCGAGGAACAAAATGCCCCCATGGGCTTGCGTCACCAAGCCAGGCTTGGGTTCCGGGGTGCTGGTTTGCGCCAGCTCCATCTGAGAGCCTTGATAGATGGGATCGTGCACGGATCCCAGCAGCGGATTGACGATTTCCCGAGGATCCCAGCGCAGCGTGGTGGCGTCCACCTCCACAAAGGGGGCCTGGGCCTGATACGGAGAATAATGAAGCTTTTTGGCCTCTTCCAAAGCGATGCGCGCAGCGGTGGTTTTGCCCACCCCTGGGGGGCCATAAAGGATGATGTGCTGGGGATAGGGCGAGGCAATCTTTGAAACCAAACTGCGGATCGCCCGCTCCTGCCCCACCATTTCCGAAAAGCGTTGGGGCCGCAGGGTATTCATCATGGTTCGGGCTAAGGACACCCGATCCATCTTCAAAAGATCTTCATAGCGCTGTCGGGTTTTGGAATTCTCCGGGCCCCGCTGCTTGGCTAGGACCGAGAGGCGCATTTCATCGATGTACTGATCTTGGTGCTCCATGAGCTTTTGCTCCACCTGATCATCGATGGTTTTATGCACATAATTTCGGGCAATCTGCTCAGAAACCATGGCGTAGAGGTCCGAGAGAACCTCCTCCAAGGTCTCGGAGGATGCCGTTTCTTCTTCATTAGTTACTATTTTGTGAAGCGCCTTGGCTCGGCGCAGAACATCGCTGGAATTGAGGTCCTCTTCCACCTGAAAGCGAACCATACGGGACGTCATCGTCTCCGCCCCCAAGACATTGGCAATGATTTTTTGTTGGATTTCCAGTTGCTCCGCGGGGTCTGGCGCCTCGCCGAAGCAACGTTCACGGTCTTTTGTATTCATTCACCCTCCTTGGGCGTCTTCAGGGATCGTTGAAAACACCTTCTCAACCTACAGTATATACCATGGAATCCGCTTAGACACGCCCCCCTTCAAAAGTGCAACGCGCCGTCCAGCAAGCACGGCATTCTCTTTTCGTTTTTTGCAATTTTTCCGCTGGTTGATAAGGACATCATATTGCTTTTTCGGTTATACTATTGGAAGATTCAATCATCTTTGGGAGGACTTATTGTTATGGAAGGACGAAAATTCACCCTGGAAGAGGGCCTTGCCATCGCTTCCTACTGCCTTAAAAACAACTGCGATTACAAAGCCACCGCTCAACTATTCCAAATCAGCGAACAAAAAGTCCAACGCTGGGTGCATCGTTTTCGCGGCGACGACTCCGATTCCCTCATCGATCCTCGTGAGACCTCTTCGGATCAACCCTCCAAAGTCGAAAAGGATCAGCTCTTGAACGACATCCGTCACCTCAAACAGGCCAATCGACGGTTACGGGTGGAAAATGCGCTCTTGCAACTGCTCCAGAACCCTTCGCTGTCCTCCTAAAACAAGCGGCGCCCCTTGCTTGAGAACCAATGGTTGCTCGGTAAGGGGCGCCGCTTCTTCGCAGGCATTCTTTATTCGGCCTCGACAAAGATTTTCAATATCCCTGAAACCTCAGGGTACAGTTTAATTTCGGCATCATATACGCCAATGGCTTTGATGGTCTCTTGATTGATTTTTTTCTTGTCAATTTCAAGGCCCAACTGTTGCTTCATTTGAGCGGCGATATCCTTCGAGGTAATGGCCCCAAAGAGGCGACCCGATTCCCCGGTCTTCACTTTGAATTTCAGCTCCATACCCCGCAGGCGCGCGGCCAGAGCTTGCGCTTCTTCCAATTCCCGCTGCTTTTGCTTGCGCACGGACTCTTGCTTGGCCAGTGCTGTGTTTAAATTTCCGGCGGTGGCTTCTTGAGCAAGCTTTTTAGGGAATAGGAAATTTCTGGCATATCCGTCGCTGGTATTCACCACTTGGCCCTTCTTACCGACGTTCTTGACGTCCTGCAATAAGATCACTTTCATCTTCATCTTCCTCCATAACGGTCGTTTTGAGTATTTCTTTGATGCGAGCCTTAACTTCGTCCACGTCGGCGTCTTTGACCCGGGCGCCGGACATCGTCATATGACCGCCCCCGCCCAACTGCTCCATAATGACCTGAACATTGGTGTCTCCGTTGGAGCGGGCCGATACCACGACATCCGCTCCATCTTGAACCAGGACAAAGGAGGTCGTAATTCCTTTGAGATTCAAAAATTCATCCGCCGCCTGGGCCGCGATGAGGGGATCCTTGATCCCCGAGGGGCACACCGCAATGGCAATGCCTTTTTCAATCTCTCCGGCTTTGATGATGGCCGCTTTGAGCAGATATAATTCCTTATCATAGGAAAACAGCTCCCGGATGTCAAGGGTGTTGGCGCCGGACTTGCGCAAAAACGAAGCAGCTTCAAAGGTTCTAGATCCCGTTTTGTAGTAGAAGTTTTTCGTATCGACCATGATTCCCGAGAGCAGGGCATCCGCTTCTACTTTTAAAAGCTTGGGCTTCTCCACAATGTACTGAATAAGCTCCGTCACAAGCTCCGCGGTGGATGAGGCATAGGTTTCGATATAGTTCAAGGTGGCGCCCGTAATAGCGTCCTGGGCCCTACGATGATGATCAATAACCACTTTGCGCACATTTTCGGCGGCTAATGCCGCATTGAGTACATAGCCCAGGGAATGAACGTCCACGACGATCAAAAGATCGGAGGGGCCCAAAGTGCCCGAAAGATCCTTGGAGGGCATGAACACGTTCTGATAGGACGGTTCCTCCTTGACCCGCCGGACCAAATCCGCCACATTGCGATAGGGATCATCCAATAAAATGTTGGCGTTTTTGCCCAAGGAGCGAGCAATGGCGTGAATGCCGATGGCGGCCCCCAGCGAGTCCATATCGGGGTTTGCGTGACCCATGATGTAGATGTGTTCGCTCTCATTCATCAAATCCCTTAAGGCATGTGCAATGACGCGGGAGCGCACACGAGACTTTTTCTCCACTTCTCGAGAATTTCCGCCGAAGAATGTCAGCTTGTCCTCCTGCTTGATGACCACTTGATCCCCGCCCCGGCCCAAGGCCAATTCTTTGGCCTGCTCTGCTGCCTGAGCGTCCAGCATCACGTCGCCATTGTCAAAGGAAACCCCGATGGAGAGGGTCGGTTCAATGCTGTTGCCCAACTCAATGGCTTTGATTTGATCCAAAATCGGAAACTTGGCTTTGATCTGATTGCGAAACACTTCATAAGGCGCGATCAGGATGCTTTTGCTGTTGGTGTAGCGCTTCATCGTACCCTTGAGGGACATCACCCAGTCCACCAAGAGCTTTTCAATGGCCGCCGTGATAAAGGGGCGGCGATCCTCCGGAGCCGAATTCAAGACCTCGGAGAGATTGTCCACCTCCGCCAGCATCAGCACCACCTTGCGGTCTTCAGCGATCTTGACTTCAGTGACGTCGGTCAACTGCAAGAACAAGAGATCTTCTTCGAATTCATCTTGGGCCGCCGTATATTTGATGAGGGTTGGTTGATACACTCTGCCTTTTAGCGGAATGTATTCCGGCGCCTCGCTTTTCCAGATTTTTTCGGGATCCACCGCCAAAACTTCTTCAATTTCCCGCGGCATCCCCTCTTCCCCCGCCACCAGGTCTCGAAAGGTCTGGTTGTACCAATTGATGGTGCCATCCTTTGTGAAGGCCACCAAAGGAAAGGGGGCCTTCACGGCGGCATCCACTACCGAACTTTTCAGCTTTTTTACCGAATCGTTGATGAACTTATCCCACTCTCCCCGCTGAAAAATATGCACGCGGTTGAGCAGCAGGAACACTCCGATCAAAAGCAGTAAAAACACTCCGGCCGCCAGATACTGACGCAAAAAAATCAACCAACCCAGCGCTGCCAGCACCAAAGCCACATAAAAAAGCTGTTCTTTTTGAAAGCGAGAATACTTATCCATTGTGTTCATCCTTCCTTCGGTGCGTCACCCGATATAAAAGCCAGGTCCAAAGGCTTTTGCCTGAGAGATTTCGCAGATCTAAAACCGAATCCATAATCGTCAACACCACGATGCCGTCCCATCCTAAAAAAGTTAGAAGAATTGCGGTAAGGAACAGACGCCCCAGAATGCTCTTCATAGGGATGCGGCGTGAGATCAAGTCCCAGGTCAAGCCAACGGCAGAAAAAATCGACAAAAGCAGGAGCACCATGTACCCGGATCGGTAGAACGCCTGTCCCCAAACCATTCCCGCAGCCATGGTGTAGCGACCCAGGGAGGAAAGGAATAGGAGCGCGAAGACCAGGGGCGCCGGCAGGAGGACTTGGGAGGGGCCAGGGATGCGGCTGAGAGGCACGTTGTATTTTTTAAAAAGGCGCTGGGCCGTGTAAAGGGACCCATAGCTTCCAAATAACGCAAAGGATGCCAAGGTTCCAGGCATCAAGCTCAAAAGATAGTCCGAAGTGATGCGCTCTGCGGCGGCCTGCAGCGCTTCTTTTTGGATCTGTGGCAATTCATAGGGTGCCTGTTGGATCAAAAGATGGATCTGGTCTTTGGTCTGAGCGGCCAAGGATTGAGCCAGCGCCCCAAGACCGGAGTGCCCTTGGACGAATAGGTTCGCGAAATACGTTACGCTTAGGCCCAAAAGAGCGAGCCCCGCAACGAGGAACATCCCTTGTTGAAAGGGCAGGCTGCGCCGTCCCATCAAAGAGATCCCTGCGCCGATCATGAGGCAAGGCAAAATCATCCAAAGACCCTTCAGGCCGCTCAATAAAAGGTAGGGAGCCACTAGCGCGGCGCAAAGTCCCACGAAGGGTATTGGCATCTTCCATCGGATCAATAATCCCGCGTAAGCCGGCAAGATCGCCAGCGCCGCTAGATAGGCGAAGGGACTCATTGCCGCGGCCAGATTCACTATAAAAAACAGCAAGAGCACGCGGTAAGGGTCCCCCGCTGTTTGTCGCATTCGTTGCATTCGATTCATCGTTTCCCTTCAGGGGGACTGCCCCTTTCCTGGGCCCAAGCCCGTGTTTTTGGTCATACGTAACCCATTATGGGTTTATTGTAAGCCCCTTAGGATCCTTATGCAAATGCTCCGAGGCTGCGCCCGCGAGCATCCAGGATGCAAAAAACAAAAAGGACTCCTCCAAGCGTTTGGGGGAATCCTTCCATTTGCGCGGCTTCCTAGTCGTTGGTGAACGGAAGCAATGCGATATTTCTAGCCCGTTTGATGGCTTCGGTCAACACTCTTTGGTGCTTTGCACAGGTTCCCGAAATTCTTCTGGGAAGAATCTTGCCTCGCTCGGTGATGTACTTTCTAAGCTTGGGTACATCCTTATAGTCAATGGTATCCACGTGATCCACGCAGAACTGGCAGACCTTACGTCTGGAGCGACGTACGCGAGGGTTTGTTCTTCTATACTCTCTGCGCTCTTCCCGCTGGCCGCCGGATCTGGACTCCGTGCTGTTTTCTTTGTTTGGTGAAATTTCTCTGGCCATTGTTATCCTCCTTATCAGGTTACCCCCTTCCAGGGGTTCGGGGATGAATAACCGTTGGCAGGTTTTTACGCCTGATGCGCGGTTTGGTTAAAATGGGATATCTCCCTCATCCACAGGAGACAAATCGTCAAATCCCGGGCCAAAATCGCCGCCAAAATCACCCTTGTTGCTGCGCGGAGCGGAGGTTCCTCCCCGGGGAGAATCGCCCCATTCCAAAAATTGGACCTCTTCTGCAACCACCTCGGTGACGTATCTTCTGGTGCCGTCTTTTGCCTCATAGTTTCTGACCTGAATGCGACCGGCAACGCCTAAAAGCTTTCCTTTTGTGATGTACTGGGCTGTAGACTCTGCCTGCTTGCCCCAAATCACAACTGGAATGAAATCCGCTTCCCGCTGTCCGTCTTTGTTGGTCCGTCGATCCACGGCCAAGGTCAAAGTGGTCACAGCGGTCCCGTTTCCGGGTGTGTATCTCAGTTCAGGGTCTTTGGTCAATCTTCCGATTAAAGTTACTTTGTTCATTTTTACACCATCCTTATTTTTCTAAAACGACGATGATGTGACGCAAAACTCCATCGGTAATACGATAGATGCGGTCGAGTTCTTTGGGCAGTTCCGGATCACTTTCAAAGTGAATCAGCACATAGGTACCTTCATTGACTTTCTGAATTTCGTAGGCCAATCTTCTCTTGCCCCACAAATCAACATCAGTCACAGTACCGCCCCCATTTTCAATGACACCCTTGAACCGTTCGGTGAGGGCGCTTACGCCTTCCTCATCCAACGACGGATGTGCAATAAATATGGTTTCATACTTTCTCATAATGTCACCTCCTCCCCCCGGACGTTGGTCATACATTTCGCATGACAGGGATTGCAATTACTAACTCTATCACAAATAAAGGGACATTACAAATTTTTTTACTCCGTGTCCTCCGGCTGACGAAGAATCTTTTTCGCATCTTTTTCGAATTTACTTCTGGGGAGCATCACCATGCGCCCGCATCCCAAACATTTGATTTTGATGTCCGCGCCCAAACGAATGACTTCCCACGCCTCGGACCCGCAAGGGTGCTTTTTTTTCATGCGCACCACCGTCCCGAGCTGATAATGATCGATCATTGCACAATGCCTCCTTGGGGAATGGGCCAATAGCCCGTGCGAATGTGCTCTTGCTCCAAAGCGCTGAGAATATCTCGGCGCAGATCGTTCTCATAGTCCCAATACTTGGCGTATTGCGTCCGCCCCTGCACCCGCAGGGTGGATCCGATATCCCGTATGCTCACAATCCCGACATAGGCCGGACCATCCAGCAACTGATCGTGGGTTTTCCGAAAATCCGCAGCCACCTGTTTAAGAACCTCTTCCGCCTTCTTCAATGATTCCCCAGAAGCAATGGTCACCTCCACCAAAAACCGACGGTTTCCCCGCGAGACGTTGGTCACCTCCTCAATATTTCCGTTGGGGATGATGTGCAAGTCTCCATTGAAATCTCGCAACACTGTGGTGCGAAGGCCCATGGCTTCTACATAACCCTGCCGAGTAGAAACGCTGATAAACTCCCCCACTTTGAATTTATCCTCCAGCAAAATGGAAACTCCGTTAAAGATGTCCTTGATGAAGCTTTGCGCCCCAAAACCCAGGGCAATACCGCCCACCGAAGCCAATGTGATGCCCATGGGGCCGGTAAATATGGTCAGCACATAAAGGGCGGCAAATAAGTAAAGAGCGTAGGAGATGAGGCTGCGCAACAACGACTGAATGGTCTTGACCCGGTAGGGGTCGACGTATTTGTCGTTGCGGATCAGCTTCATTTTCATGGTGCGCTCCACCACTAAATGAAGGATTTTAATGAGTAAGGTCACGGCCAGGAACACCAAAACCGAAGCAATGAGTTTTCCCGGCAGGTCCGTCAGTCCAGGCTTTAAGCCTTTCCAAAGCAATTCCAAATTCATGAGGTCCTCCCAGCGGGCATCGGTATTATCCTAAAATCCCGAAAATCTAAACATCTTGGCGGGGCGGCCGCCCCGCATTCCATTGTTCTTATTATAGCGGATGTTTTCCCTTCTAAAGAACCCGCTTTTTCGAATCCACTTTTCCGAAAACCGCAGCAAACAAAAAAACCAACCTTAATTTAATCCCCAAAAGGACTCCAGCTCGCCCCCCATTGGGTATACTTAAAGAAACTGCTACGATCGGAATAACATTTTGGGAGGTTCCCCATGCTTCGAAAAAAATCAGCCCTACTCTTCGTTCTCCTCGTGCTGATCTTCCTAATTTTCTGGTTCAAAAAGCCAAGCCCCCCGCCTTCCTCAGTACTTCCCGCCGCCGCGTCGAAGTCCATTGCCTCCACCCTATGGGATCAAACGCTCTTTGTGGCCCAAGATACCCAAGAATCGCTGCAAAGCCTCGCAGAAAACTTCGGAAAAGAAATCGGCCTCACGCCAGAGCGGCTCATGAGCAAATGGGATCAGGCCGTGCAGCAGTTGAACCCCATGGACGTTCAAGCGTCCACTTCAGAAGAGGCATCCGCTGTGAAGCGAACCTGGAAGCGGCTGCAGGACATATTCTCAAAGGCCTTGGAGCAAATCCAATCGAATGCCTCCTTGAATCAACTGCAGCAAAAAACCGCAGAATACTGGAAAAAGATGCAGCGGGCGATTCAGGACCTGGGCCCTGGCAAGCCTTAAAATTTGCCAGCGCCGATCCATCCCCAAACACAAAAAGAAGCCGGAATGCGGCTTCTTTTTTGCACTAGTGATCCGTTAATTTTTAGGCGCCAAAATGTTGTTGGTCACCACCGATGCAATCAAACTTGGAATGCTGGTTTTTTTGACGGGTTCTGGAATTTTCATGGGCTTATCGCTCATGGCGATTTCCAGGGCCTCTTTTTCCTCCAAAGAAAGCAGGAATTCCGATTTTCCATCCTTAACCGGCTTGGAGTACATCGAACAGTTGGTTCCGCCAAAGATGTTGGTGAGCACCATGCCGTCCCGATTGGCATCCAAAAGCGCCAAGGAGAAGGAGAGGTCGGGCCCGGCATTTTGGAACGCTCGATAACGCACCATGCCGACGTTTTGAATGCAACGAGCCATGCCCGCTTCCAATTCGCGCACCTTGGCGGTGGCTTCCAAGGAGGCCTGCGTGGCCTCGTGCATGTCGCTGAGGCTCTCAAGAATCAGCTGCTCGAGGTACTTGCCCCGTCCCTTTCGGAAGGTTCTTCGATAAGCATTATCCAATTTGCGAACCTTCAAATAGAGGGATCCCACCAAAAGGGTAAGGACCAGAACGACCACCACAAGTCCGAGAAAGATTCCGGCTCCTGTACTGCCTATTTGTTCTATCCACTTCATCATTTCTTCCCCCGCTTATTCTTCGCCCTGCAGAATGTCCAAAATACGATTTAAGTCGTCTTGATTGTAATATTCAATTTCTATTTTTCCGCGGTTTTTGTTCTTTTGCCGAAAGGTCACCTTCGTGCCTAAGAATCCGCCGATGCGTTTTTCCAGATCTTCTAAAAACACATCTTTTTTTCGTTCTTTGGAGCGAAGCTCTTGCATCTTGTCGTAATTTCGGATGTAGCTTTCAGCCTCGCGCACGGAAAACCCTTCATCGATGATTTTCTGACAAATCTTGTATTGGAGCTCACCGTCGGAAAGGCCCAAAAGCGCTCGCCCATGCCCCTCCGAGATCACTCCTTGAGCCAAATAATCCAAGACTCGGGCATCAAGTTGCAACAATCGAAGGGTGTTGGCCACAGCAGAACGGGATTTCCCCACCCGCTGAGCAATTTCTTCTTGAGTCAATTGAAAGCTTTCAATGAGTTTTTGAAAGGCAGTGGCTTCTTCCACCGGATTCAAATCTTGTCGCTGGATGTTTTCAATCAAAGAAACTTCCATCAATCCTTGATCGGAAAGATCCATAGGCACCACCGGAACCTCTTTGAGCCCGGCCTTTTTGGCGGCTCGCCAACGCCGCTCTCCAGCCACAATCACATAGTCGGTTCCGTTCTCTGCTTTGGTCACCAAAATAGGCTGAATGATGCCATGCAATCGAATGGATTCCGCAAGCTCCATCAACCGATCATCGTCAAAATGCTTGCGGGGCTGTTCCTTATTGGGCTTGAGTCGATTGATGCTGATTTTATCTGCAGCGGGCGCTTCCACCTGGGAGGGGCTCACTGGGGACTCGGATGGCAACAGGGAATTCAATCCTTTGCCCAGACCGAATTTTTTACTCATGATGGTTCCTCGTTTCGTTTTAGAAATTCCTCCACCAAATCACGGAACGCTTCAGCGCCCTTGCACCGGGGATCGTAAAGGTGGATGGGCTCCCCGAAGCTTGGTGCTTCAGCCAGCCGAACGTTGACTGGAACGGCACATTCATACACGAGGTCTCCAAAATGATCTTTGACCTCTTTTGCGACTTCCAGATGAAGATTTTTACGGGGATCGTACATGCTCAAAAGGACGCCTTCCACTTCCAGCGATTCGTTGAGGCCTTTTTTGACTCGTTGAATCGTATCAATGAGCTGGCTGATGCCCTCTAAGGCATAAAATTCACTTTGCATGGGAATAATAACGGAGTCTGAAGCTGCTAAGGCATTAATGCTCAGAACCCCCAAGGACGGCGGACAGTCCAAAAAGACAAAATCATAAGCCGTCTTAGGAAGCTTTTGCAGTTTTTGGACCAAGACTTTCTCCCAACCTGTACTCTGAGACAGTTCAATGTCCGCGCCCGCTAAATTCATATCTGCTGGAACAAGCCAAAGGCCTGGCACCGCGTCAATGCTCACCGCCAAATCCTGAACGGTCACATCCCCTAAAAGCAGATCATAGGTAGAGCCTTTTAGCGTTCGCTTATCCAAGCCCAGCCCTGAGGTGGTATTCCCTTGGGGATCCATGTCAATGGTTAACACTTTTTTTCCCCGGGACGCAAGGCCCGCAGCGAGATTAATATTTGTTGTGGTTTTACCCACACCGCCTTTTTGGTTAAAGAGACTGATGACTTTCAATCCAATTCTCCTTGCTTTGTTTCCCATTATAGCCAATCCATGGCATCAATCCCATCCAAGGAGGATCATCGATTCCAATTTTGCAAAATTGCCATAAGCCCAAGAAAGGATTTTACAAACGCTTAACTTAGAGGAAACAAAATTCACAGTTTAATATTCGAGATCGGCCGCTTGTTAAATATTATCAGATTTACTAGTTCTTTTCTGATAAATTCGCACAATAGTTCCATTGGAACCTCGGCAATGGTGCGTTTTCTAGTGAGCCACCGGCTGTATTTGGGCTATTTTTTGACTTGGAGGCTCCTAAGGATTCCACAAGGACTCCCGGGCCATTTTCTTCATTTTACCATAATCAGTCTGAGAAAACCGCAAAATCAACCGGTCAAGGCCAAAAAATGTCGCCCTTTTGAGGAATATTTTGGGCTATTTTTTATCTTCCCGAACTAAATGAATCGTTCGTTTCTTGGGCTAAAAACTACTTTTAAGGCCTAAATGCCTTGATCCATTTTCTCATGTTTCACGTGAAACATCCTGGGACCTCGACCCTTGCCAAGAAACGTCCCTGGTAAAAAATCGGATCGCTAAGAATCACCTCATCGCACATGTGTTCTTTCGTTGGGTTCGAAGGAATTTCAATTCCGCCCCCATTGGGGCGTCCGGATGTTGTTCATTGTTTCACGTGAAACAGGGCAACAACCCCGTCAAACATCTGATCACCTCCTTGATTTTTCTCAGCCGCTGTTGGTATTCAAAAAGCTGCACCCCTTGTTTCAATATTGGCTCCTTTGTCGTTTTAAAAGAAGTGCCCTTGATTTAAATGGCAGATCGTACCCATAAAAGAGATGTCTTTTACATCCCGATCAAGTCATCCTTTATCGGTATACCAAACTCTGTGTTGCTAAACCATCCGATCTTTCAATAAAAAGTCCACTCTAATTTGTTTCACGTGAAACAATATGGGAGTCTAACTCCCATCCGGTGTATCTTAAACCAATCCACCGAAGTTCCGGTGTTTTTCTGCTTCGCTTCAACCGGTACCTCCTCGATGAGAAGACCACCCTCCATCTTAAGTTTCATGATTCTTATCCCTTCGCTTCCCGCATGCGCTGCGTCTCGGTGAGCAGCAGAACCCCACACTCAACAAATGGACGCCCCCAGAACTTGTTGAGCATGGTTTCCCTTCGGAAAGAAACTTACTTGACCGTAGGTGGTTTCTCTGAGACTCGTTGTAATTTCCAGCAAAAATGGAGTCCTCTTGCCTTTGAGTTCTTATTCCTTTCACCTCATTTTAGGCGATGAATTGTTTCACGTGAAACAGTGGACTCTCAACAATTCCTTGGAACGCATTGAATCATCCCCAAAACTTATCCACATGTCTTTGGGTAAATTGTGGAAAACTGCATTGAATGAAGCTTATCAACAATACCCCCTGTGGATAAGGAGTTCAAAAAACGAGGATTTTGCTGTGGGGATCGTTAATATTCAAAGGAAAACCAGTGAAAACTTCCTATTATTGACCCAAAATCCTGGTCCTTTTAGTTTTATCCACAAAACGTTGGGGTATTTGTGGATAATCTTGGGATGGCTCTGTGGATGGCTTTTGTTAGGCGTGAAACTCAAAAAAGGCCCTGAGACTGTTTCACGTGAAACAGTCTCAGGGCCTTGGCGTTGTTTAGCGAGCGGTTGGGTGTTTTTGCGGGTCCTCCAGAAGCTTTCGATATCGTTCATTGTCTTTTTTAATCAGCGCAAACTTTCTTGGGTACTTATTGGGCGTAGGCCCAATTTTTTCAATAATCAAAAGATGGTGGTCTAATTCATCCAAGGGGGGAATTTTCTGGATGTCTATACAAGATGAATTCATTTTTTGAAAGATGGTAGGATCCAATTTTCTTTCTTCCAGGACTTGAGGCCCTTTCATAGCAATAAAATAACCCCCAGGTCGAACGAAGGGCATACAAAACTCCATCAACGTGGGCAATACGGCCACTGCTCGAGAAACGACGAGTTCATAACGATCCCGGTGAGATGTTTCACGTGAAACATCTTCCGCTCGACCATGCAGTGTCGTTACCTTCGTCAGTCCAAGTTGATCGATGACGTGTTGCAGAAACACCAAGCGTTTCTGCAAGGGATCCAGGAGGGTGAGGCTCAAATCTTCTCGGAGAATCTTCATGGGAACTCCTGGAAAACCAGCCCCCGTCCCAACATCCAACAGTTCCTGAGCTTGAATCGCCTTTTGGCAACGATATAGAGAAAGACTATCGGCAAAATGCTTCAAATAGATGCCATCGTCCTCAGTAATGGCGGTCAAATTCATCTTTTGATTCCATTCCTGAAGCAAATGCATGTAATCATCCAGCCGCTCCAATGTTTCACGTGAAACATCCAACCCCAAGTCGTGGCCCAGACGTTGGATCATTTCATGGTTTTTATTCATGAGAACCTCTACTTTCCAAGTAAATTTGAAGAACCGTCACATCGGCTGGCGAAACTCCGGAGATCCGAGAAGCTTGCCCAAGGTTAAAGGGTTGGAAGCGAGCGAGTTTCGATCGAGCTTCAATCCGTAAGCCTTTAATTAGATTATAATCAATATTGTGAGGTATTTGCCGATGTTCCAATTTCTGGAATTGCGCTATTTTTTCTTGTTCTTTTTTAATATACCCCTCATATTTAATTTGGATGTTCACTTCTTCGGTAACATCCTTGGGAAGGGGAGTCCGTTCGGGATCCAAAGGGGCAATGGACTCATAATCCAACTCTGGACGCTTCATCAATTCATAGAGGCTGGTGCTTTTTTTGATTTCCGTACTGCCCAGCTCCGCCATGACCGCATTTTGTTGCGCCTTTCCGGTAACAACTACTTCTTGAAGTCGAAGCTTCTCATCTTCAATGGCTTTCTTTCTCGTTTGAAAGAGTGCCCAACGGTCGTCTTGAACTAAGCCCACTTGTCGGCCAAGTTCCGTAAGCCGAAGATCGGCATTATCCTGGCGCAGCTCCAACCGGTATTCCGAGCGAGCCGTCATCATCCGATAAGGCTCCTCGGTTCCTTTGGTCACCAGATCGTCAATCAATACCCCTATATAACCCTGCGAGCGATCCAATACGATGGGTTCTTTGTTTTGAAGGACCCGAGAGGCATTGATTCCTGCAAGAATTCCTTGTCCTGCTGCTTCTTCATAGCCGGATGTGCCGTTGATTTGTCCGGCGCTGAAAAGATTTTTAATGAGGCGGAATTCCAGGGTCGGCTTGAGCTGAAGGGGATTGATGCAGTCATATTCAATGGCGTATCCTGCCCGCATCATTTCCGCCTGTTCCAGCCCGGGAACCGATCGTAAAAAGGCCAATTGCACTTCTTCGGGTAAGGAAGTGGATAAACCTTGTATATACATCTCCTGAGTGTTGCATCCTTCGGGCTCAATAAAGATTTGATGCCGTTCTTTATCGGGAAATTTCATTAATTTATCTTCAATGGACGGACAGTATCGAGGCCCCACCCCTTGAATGGATCCGTTGTACATGGGGGATCGGTGGATGTTGGCTCGAATGATTTCATGAGTTTTGGGGGACGTATAGGTGAGGTGACACAGGACCTGCTCTTTGGGCTCCAGCACGGGGTTCATAAAGGAGAAGGGGGTAACGATGGGATCTCCCGGCTGTTCTTCCATTTGGCTAAAATCAATGCTCCTTCGGTGCACTCGAGCTGGGGTTCCTGTTTTGAACCGCCTCAATTCAATGCCTTCTTGAAGGAGGCTTTTGGACAAATCCCGTGCGGGCTGCATGCCGGCAGGACCTGACTCATAATTGGTCTCCCCAATGATGATGCGGCCTTTGAGATACGTGCCGGTGCAAAGGATCACGGCTCCAGCTGAAAGATTCGCCCCATTTTTCGTGGTTACGCCGCGCACCACACCGTCTTCAACGCGCAACGCGGTGGCTTCTACCTGGACGATGAATAAGCCCTCTTGCGCCTCCAGGCGGCGAATCATGGATTCCTGATAGTTTCGCTTGTCTGCTTGGGCCCGCAGGGAATGAACGGCAGGGCCTCGGCTGGTATTCAGCATTCGGGATTGAATATAGGTTTCATCGATGACGCGCCCCATTTCACCGCCCAGGGCATCCACCTCCCGTACCAAATGTCCTTTGGCGGTGCCACCAATGTTGGGGTTGCAGGGAAGATACGCAATGCCGTCAATATTCAATGTTAAAAGGGCCGTTTTTTGCCCAAGACGCGCTGCCGCCAATGCCGCTTCACACCCCGCATGGCCGCCTCCGATGACGATGACGTCGTATTGTTCTCCTTGATAGGACATAATGCACCTACTTTCCTATGCAAAAACCAGAAAAGATCCGGTCTACTAAATCGTCTTGCAGGGTATCCCCTGTGATTTCTCCCAAAAAGCCCCAGGCTCTTTGGACATCAATGGTTACAAGGTCCATGGGAACCGCTGCCTTTTGGGCTTCCAGCGCTTCTTCCAAGGACTGTTTTGCGCGCTCCAAAGCCTCTTTGTGGCGCGTGAGCGAAACCACAGCCTCCTCGCTTCCCGCCGCATTGCTTCCTGCGAACTCATGAATGCGGGCCCTCAACTGATCCAGTCCGTAGTGATTGCGAGCGGAAATGACCGTAGCCTCTTCCTTTATTTCTTGCGAGATCTGGGCCACTTGAGGCAGATCCCCCTTGTTCAATAACAAAATCCGGCGCCGGTGTTGGGTCATGTCCAAAAGATCCAAATCCTCATGGGTCAGTGGTCGAGAAAGATCCAACACCAAAATAATCAGATCCGCCCGCTCAAGGCTTTCTTTGGATTTTTCCACCCCGATGGATTCCACCAGATCCTCGGTGGTTCGGATGCCGGCGGTATCACTCAGGCGCAGCGGAATTCCGTCCAAATTCAAGAATTCTTCAATCACATCCCGTGTAGTACCCGGAATGTCCGTCACAATGGCTCGCTGCTGCTCCAAAAGAGCGTTCAACAAAGAGGATTTTCCAACATTGGGCTTTCCGGCAATGACGACGTGGAGGCCTTCCCGAAGAATTTTCCCCCGCTCGGCACTGGCTAGCAGCTCTTCAACAGAATCCCTCACGCCCTGCAGCTCTACCCCCAGGGCTCGATCCGTAGCGCGCTCCAGGTCGTCGTCAGGAAAATCCAGGGTGACCTCAATTTTAGCCATGACGTTCATCAATTGATCCCGCAGGGAACGGATGCGTTCGGAGAGGGTGCCGCGGCTTTGATCGTTGGCTGAGCGTAGGGCCGCGTCGGTGCGGGCGCTGATGATTTCCATCACGGCTTCCGCCTGGGATAAATCCACTCGCCCATTCAGGAAGGCGCGCTTGGTGAATTCTCCGGGTTCTGCCAGAGCAATCCCTCGCGTCAATAACGCTTCCAAAATCCGCCGAACCGGCAATGGACCGCCGTGACAGGATATTTCCACGACCTCTTCCCCCGTATAGCTGCGTGGTGCCCGGAAATAGCTCACTAAGACCTCATCGATGACCCGGCCCTCCGGGCTGAGCATATGTCCGTAGCGCAGGGTAAAGGGGCGTATGTCGTTCAGGGATCGGTCGTTTTTTCCCTGAAAGAGAGATTCCACCGCCTTTAAGGACTCGGGGCCCGATATGCGAATCACACTGATGGAGCTCATTGTGCCTGAGGAGGCGATTCCTGCAATAGTAGTGCCTTCTTGGATGTTTTTTTGGTTTTCATTGGTAGCCATGATATCACCTCATCGTTTCACGGGAGATTTAAAACCGTCCCTCTTTCTTCTTTCTCATTATACCTGATGAAGAAAGAGGGACGGCGTTCCTCAAACGAAAAGAACCCGGGGGGGCAGCAACGATTTTGCTCCGCCTTGGGTTCTTTTCGTTCATTCGGGACGCCATCCGATTTTGATGGACTTCCCGTTTTTATTCTTGCGGTTCCACGACGACCTTGCGATAAGGATCGACTCCCTCAGAGTGCGTCTGTACGTTGGGATCCCCCTGAAGCCTTGTATGAATGATGCGACGCTCGTTGGAATTCATGGGATCCAACGCAATGCTTTTTCCATACTTTTTAACCTTCCAAGCTGTTTTTTCAGCCAGCCTTCTCAAGGTTTCTTCCCGCTTTTCCCGATAGCCTTCGGTGTCAATCACCACTCGGACGTAAGGTCTTGACCCCCGTTCTTTGTTGATGTAGAGATTGGTTAAGTATTGAAGCGCATCCAAGGTCTCGCCCCGATAGCCAATAATGAGGCCCATCTTCGGTCCTGCAAGGTTCACCTCAATCATCCCTGGATCCAGTTGCTTGACCCGAAGTTCCGCCAAAAGCTCCATCTGGTTCAAAATCGTGCGAATGAAGGTTTTAACAAGCTCGGTGAGGTCGATCTGTTTGGGCTGAGCTTCAATGACAAAAGGTTTGGCGCCAAATCCTAAAATTCCTTTGGATCCTTCCTCTAAAACGGAATAATCCAGCTGATCCAAAGCGCAGGAAAAGGATTGACACGCCGCTTGCAGCGCTTCCTCCAGCGTCTTTGCTTGAAATTTCGTTGTTTCCATTATTTTCTGATCACCTTATTCCTTTTCCGTTTGGGTTCGGCTTCCGGTAAATCCGCCACCACGATGGGGTCGGGGTTTTTTTCGTCAAATGAATTCATAATCAGCTGCTGGACAATGCGGAATAGGTTACCGGTGATCCAGTAAAGACCAAGCGCTGCCGGGTTCTGCCACGTAAACCATCCAATCATCAGCGCCATCATGTAGTTCACGGTGTTCATGCTCTTCGCTTGAGCCTTCGCCTCCGCGGTCATGCTGCGTTCATTGGATTTTTGGGTCAGCCACGAGGAGATCAGCATGGTAATGACGGTGATCACCGTCAGCTGAATATTTCCCACGGCCGCCAAGTCCGGAATAATGGGGTTAAGATAGCTGAGTTTCGAAATGGTTCCTTGGCTCGCCAGGTTTCTAAACACCTGGAACAAAGCGATGAATAAGGGCATCTGAATCAGCATCGGGAGACATCCCCCCAGCATGCTGACGTTGTTGTCCTTCATCAATTTCGACTGAGCTTCCTGCATCCGGGCGGGATCGTTTTTGTATTTTTCCTGAATTTTTTTCAATTCCGGCTGAATGAGGCTCATTTTTTTGGAGCTCTTCATTGCCTTCCAGTTCAGTGGGAAGACAATCAGGTTGAACAGGATCGTGAAGAGCACAATGGAGGTTCCCCATTGAGTTCCCGGATCGTGGATGAAACTGCTTAAAAAGCCATTCATCACCTGAAAAACGGAATTAAATACGTTATTAATCGCTTGTTGCAAGAGTTTTCCTCCTAGTCTTTTTCAACCGGGTCGTAAATGGGTCCCTTATAAAACGGATGACATCGGAGAATTCGTTTCAGCGCCATCCAAGAACCTTTCCAGGCCCCATGGATTTCAATGGCTTCTAAACTATACTGAGAGCATGTGGGAATGAACCGACAACGGGGCCGGGTGTTGGGAGAAATCTGGGTTTGATACCAGCGAATCATCCGAATCAACAGCTTTTTCATGCCTTTTTGATGCCTGCCTTTTTATAGAGCGCGTGCACTGACTTTTGCACATCATGAAACGAGCGACCCACGATGGGTCCTCTGGCCACAAAGACCAGGTCGTACCCCGGTTCCACGAGATCGACGCTTAGGCGGGCCGCTTCGGAGATCAATCGCTTGACTCGACTGCGCACGACGCTTTTGCCGACCTTTTTGCTAACGGAAATACCCACCCGATTAAAGGATTCGCCTTCCTTCGCATTTTTGGGGTTCTTCATCTTGTACAGCACCAGTAGGTCACTGGCACAGGATCTGCCTCTTCTGTATACGTTCCTGAACTCCTGGTTTTTCTTCAGTCTTTCATACTTCACAGAAGTTTCCTCTTTCCTCATTACAGAAAAAGGCCACATAATGCGGCCTTAAGCTGTTAATCTTTTTCTGCCTTTGAGCTTTCTTCTCTTCAGCACGTTTCTACCATTTTTGGTAGCCATCCGCTTACGGAAGCCATGTTCCTTCTTTCTTTGCTTCTTTTTCGGTTGATACGTCATCCACATATAACTGACACCTCCCTTTTTGGTTTGGATCGCATTTTCAGTGCATTCTACGTGACACTAGATCATTATACAGAGGTGTTTTTGCGGTGTCAACAAATTGACCAACGATGGTTTTTTTTTTAGCCCAAGCTTCTTGTGGATAACTTCTTGAATTTTGGCGTTCCCTTATGATATGATGAAACCGATAAAAAAGCGGAACCCTTTGGAAATGCTATGTTTCGGGAGGTTCCTCATTTTATTTTATCCACTTTTTATCCCCATTTCCTGTGGATAACTTGTCCTTGTGGAGGACTTGTGGATAACCTGTGCACCGCAATCTGAAGAAAAGAAAAGCCCTTGTCGATTTTCCGTTCAGATTGCCCATTGATCCCTTCATCCCTTCTGTGAACATCTGCTGTTCTTCCTTGTGCATAACATTAGCCCCGGAGGCTTTCTTTCTCAGTTATGCACACCTGTGGACAGTTGTTATACACAAAATCCAAAGGAGAATCCCGCTATGAAAGACTCGTTTACTGCGGTCTGGAAGGACGTTTTAAACATCATCGAGGCCGAGATCAGCACCCCCGTGAGCTTTAAAACGTGGTTTTTACCCATCCGGCCGGAGCAATTGACCGATCAGGAACTGACGTTGAGTGTGCCCACGCAGACCGCCATGGACATCCTACGCCAAAAATACGCCGAACTCATCAAAAACTCAGTGGCTCATGTGCTGCGCCGGGAGGTCGCCATCAATATTGTGGTCGCAGATCTCCCCGAATCCTACGCCCCTCCCATAGAAAAAGAGCGGAAAAAGAAAAAAGAGGAGCCCAAGCGGCCCGAAAGCACCTGCACAACCGCCGGAGATCCGAGTTTTTTAAATCCCAAGTATACCTTTGATACCTTTGTGATTGGAAACTCCAACCGCTTTGTCCACGCCGCTTGCCTGGCCGTCGCGGGCAGACTCAATGAAACCTACAATCCGCTCTTTATTTATGGCGGAGTGGGTCTTGGAAAAACCCATTTGATGCACGCCATCGGTCATGCCGTCCGAGAGCGCAATAAGGACGCCAAGGTCGTCTACGTCTCCAGCGAGAAGTTTATGAATGAGATGATTCACTCCATTCAGACCAACGCCAACGAGGCATTCCGCGAAAAATACCGCAAAAACGTCGATGTGATTCTCATCGACGACATTCAGTTCATCGCCGGAAAAGAGAGCACTCAGCAAGAACTCTTCCATACCTTCAATGAACTGAAGGATTCCAACAAACAAATCATCCTCTCATCGGACCGCCCGCCCAACGAAATTCCTACCTTGGAGGACCGCTTGCGCACGCGTTTTGCCTCGGGACTCATCGCGGACATCCAGCCCCCGGACTTTGAAACGCGGGTGGCCATCTTGAAAAAGAAAGCCGAAGCCGAGCAGATCATGGTTGCCGACGACATTCTTCTTTATATTGCCACTAAGATCAAATCCAACATCCGGGAACTCGAGGGAGCGTTAATCCGGGTGATGGCCTACGCTCGCCTCACCGATGAAGACATTACGGTAAAACTAGCCACAGAAGCGTTAAAAGACATCGTTTCTGAATCTCAAAACCGCGAGATTTCCGTGGAACTCATCCAAGAAGTCGTGGCCAATTACTACAATTTGACGGTGGATGATTTAAAAAGCCAACGTCGGACACGAAATGTGGCCCTGCCGCGGCAAATCGCCATGTTCCTCTCACGAAACTTAACGCCTACTTCATTGCCTAAAATTGGCGAAGAGTTCAACAAGGATCACACCACCGTCATGCACGCCTACACAAAGATTCAAGAAGCCGCCGAACAAGATGAATCCCTCAAAACCACCATCGACAACATCAAAAAAAAGCTCAGCACCTAATCCACAAAACCCCACACAGTCCCTGTGCATGGGGTGTGCAAAACTTAGGAAGACCCAAGCCTCTTGTGGATAAGCCCTCTGTTGTACCCTTTTTGTCCCGATCGTTACTCAGAGTCTAAATCAGCCCGTAGAGCCAGTTTAGACCAGATACTCACAAATTCACAGCCCCTACTGTATACTACGGATTCTTTTATTAACAATAAACAAAAAAGGGCCATCCACCCCCTTGTGGATGAGTCGCCCCTGACGGAGGATGAATCTCATGAATCTTAGAGTCAATAAAAAAGACCTGGTGGATGGCATCAGCATCGTACAAAAAGCCGTCTCATCAAAATCCCCCATGCCCATTTTGGAATGCATCTGCCTTGAGGCAAAAGATCAGCGATTGATCCTTCGAGGCAGCGATGTGGAATTGTCCATCGAAACGTCCTTTACCACAGAAATCGCAGAGGAAGGTGCCATCGCCATCAACTCCCGCATGCTCGGAGACATCATCCGAAAATTGCCCAACGGCGTCATCACCTTGGAGACCGCTGAGAACAATACGGTCATCATCAGCGCAGAAAAATCCGTATTAAACCTGCTCTACATGGACGCTTCTGAGTTTCCCGTATTTCCCACGGTGGAGGATGCCGTGACGTTAAGCCTCCAGCAAAAGGATCTTCGGATCATGGTTCGCAGAGTTTTATTTTCCGTAGCCCAAGACGACAGTCGTCCCGTACTCAACGGGATGCTTTTGGAAGGTGAGAACGGCAATCTGAACATGGTGGGACTTGACGGCTACCGCATGGCCTTGGCCACCACCAGCATTCCCGAGGTTCCGGAAGTTCGTCGCGTCATCTCCGGCAAAGCCCTACGGGATGTGTTGTCGATTCTTACGGACAACGACGAGGAAGTTCGGTTGGTCTTTGCCGAAAATCACGTGCTCTTTGAAATGGGCGCCACGAAAATCATTTCGCGGCTGCTGCAAGGAGAATTCTTAAAATACCGCAACATGATTCCCGATTACCATAAGCTCTCTGTGATTTTGGATCGGCAGGAGTTTTTCGAGGCTACGGAACGGGCTTCTGTTTTAGCCAACGACGGCACCTCCAACCTCATCAAAATGCAGTTTACCGACAACAGCGTGGTATTGTCTTCGCACTCGAAACTTGGAAAACTGCGGGAAGAGGTTTATGCCGAAATGGACGGCGAGGCTATGGAGCTTGCCTTTAACGCCAAATACATCCTCGATATTTTAAAAACCATCGAGGATGAAAAGATCGTCATGGATCTAACTTCAGCGCTTTCTCCTTGCCTCATTCACCCCGAGGGCTCCACGGACAGCATGTACCTCGTTTTGCCCGTGCGGATTTCCAGATGATGGAACAAGCCATCGTCATTGATTCGGACTTCATTCGCTTAGATGCCTTGATGAAGCTTGCCAATTGGGCCAACAGCGGCGGGGAAGCCAAGCACCTGATTCAAGAAGGCGGCGTGCGCGTCAATGGGACGGCCTGCCTTGAGCGATCCAAAAAGATCCGCCCAGGGGATCGTGTGAGCTTTGCCGCCAAGACGCTTTTGGTAACGAGGGCCGCAGCAGTCTCCCCAAAGCAATGAGGGCCGCGGGGGCTTGCGAGGCTTCACCTCCTGCATTTTTAAAAACAAGAGAAAAATCAGCAATAGAATGCACGACCTGGTATTAAAAAGCAGGTCAAGAGAAAGAAAATCATCAGGGTTATTAATTTTTCTTGATGCTTTTTGTTGATTTTAAAAGAACTGGCAGCAGGCCCCCATCCCCCCTTGACGGTGGGCTTAAGGGGCCTTGGCCCTTGCGTTTTCGGACCCTTTGCGGGGCTATGTGGTATAATTTCAAAGAGAGGGACTCATGCATATTGATCTTTTGGAATTAAACAATTTCCGCAATTACGAACAGCTGCAAATAAAGCCGGGGGAGGGTCTCAACCTCCTCACGGGAGAAAACGCCCAGGGAAAAACCAATGTTCTTGAGGCCATCTTTTTTTGCGCCTTTGGACGCAGCCATCGAACGAGCCGCGATAAGGAAATGCAACGTTTTGAAACGCCTTATACCAGGGTTCAACTGGAGGTCGTGCGCAAACCCATCCCCAAAAAAATTGAGATCCGCTTCAACGAAGAGGGACGAAAGTTCATTGAAATCAATGGGCGAAAAATCACTAGGATCCCCGACCTTTTGGGCACTTTGAACGTCATTATGTTTTCTCCAGAAGACTTGAAGGTGGTCAAGGAAACGCCAGCCGTTCGGCGGCGTTTTTTGGATATGGAAATCAGCGCCTTGGACAAAGTCTATTACCACCAGCTGGTGAGCTACAACAGGGTGATCAGCGAGCGCAACAATTTATTCAAGATGCGTTATGTAGATCCCCAGGTATTGGACGTTTACGATGAGAAAGCGGCCTCTTTGGGGGCGGCGTTGATCCAAAAACGCATGAACCACTTGGCGGCGCTTAATGAAAAAGCCCAGCCCATCCACTCGGAGATCACGCTTGAGCGAGAGCGCATCGAATATCGCTATCGTTCGACCGTATCCTTGGACGGGGACTTGGAGCGCGCCCTGCGGCAGGCTCTTTTTTCCATGCGACGCCACGATCTGGAAAAAAAAGGCACAAGCATCGGACCCCACCGAGATGATTTTTCCATGTTGCTTAACGGAGCCGATGCCAGAACCTACGGTTCGCAGGGGCAACAACGCACGGCGATTTTAACTTTGAAATTTGCAAGCCTTGGGCTGATCAAAGAGCGCACAGGAGAGTTTCCGGTGCTGCTTTTGGATGATGTGCTGAGTGAATTGGATGTTTCACGTCAAAATTTCATCTTATCCCGTATTGAAGGAATCCAAACCATTCTTACCATGACGGGCTATGAAAACATTGAGCAGCGCCTGATACAAGGAGCCCGAATTTTTCACATCCGGGCTGGCACTGCCACTACGGAGGTATTGGGATGACCCTGCATTTAGGCGACGATGTGACCGCGCATCTTTGCTCCATTATTGGGATTTTCAACATGGATCCCCGGACCCTCACGTCCGATAACATCGCTTTTTTAAAGACCTCCGAGGAGGAAGGATTTATTGAGCGGATTTCCGCGGAGCCCCCCAAATCCTTTGTGGTGGCTCAAAGCGATCACCACACCACCATCTACTTATCGCCCATTTCAACCAAAACCTTGATTCGTCGGGCGGATCCGGCCCATTTACAGGAGGAAGATACTCATGTCAGATAAAGACCTTCAGCACGTTGACGGCGCATACGATGACAGTCAGATCCAGATTTTAGAGGGATTGGAGGCTGTTCGTGTTCGACCCAGCATGTATATCGGGTCCACCTCCCTGGTCGGACTGCACCATCTCATTTCAGAGATCGTAGATAACTCCATCGATGAAGCCTTGGCGGGCTACGCTACGCACATCGAAGTGGTCATTCATAAGGACCACTCCGTCACCATCACGGATGACGGACGGGGAATGCCCGTGGGCATGAACGAAAAACTCGGGATTTCCACGGTGGAAGTCATTCATACCGTGCTTCATGCCGGTGGGAAATTTGGCGGTGGGGGATATAAAGTCTCCGGAGGGCTCCACGGCGTTGGAGCTTCCGTGGTGAATGCGCTTTCCACCTGGATGAAGGTGGAAGTCTCCCGCGAGGGCAAAGTCCATACCCAAGAATTTCGCAGGGGCATTCCTCAAGGCCCCTTGAAGATTACTGGGGAGGCCCAGCACACGGGAACCCAGTCTACTTTTTTGGCGGACGCCCAGATTTTTGACACCTTGGACTACGACTACGATATTTTGGCCGCCCGATTGAGGGAACTGGCTTTCTTAAACAAAGGACTGCGCATTTCCATTACCGAAGAGCGAGAAGAAACTCCGTTGCATGAGACCTTTTGTTATGAAGGCGGAATTATGGAATATGTGGAGTTCATGAACCGCAACAAAGAGCCCCTGCACAGCAAAGTAATCTACATGGAAGCAGTGCTCGACACCATGGAGGTGGAGCTGGCTTTGCAGTATACGGCGGGATTTGTGGAAAATATTTCAAGCTACGCCAACAATATCGTCACCAAAGAGGGCGGCATGCATTTGGAAGGCTTCCGCCGGGCGCTGACGAAGGTACTCAATGATTACGGCAAACGCTTTGGGTACATCAAGGATGGGGATAAACTCTCAGGCGAAGACGTTCGGGAGGGGTTGACGGCCATTGTCTCTGTAAAGCTTCAAGAGCCTCAATTTGAAGGACAGACCAAGCAAAAGCTCGGAAACTCCGAGGCCCGAACCGTCGTGGATCAGATCACCACCGAAAAGCTTTCGGAATATCTGGAGGAAAACCCTAAGCTCGGCAAGCAAATTTTAGAGAAGGGCCTTATGGCCGCTCGGGCCCGGGAAGCCGCTAGAAAAGCTCGGGAGATTTCCCGAAAGAGTGTTCTGGAATCGACGACCCTGCCGGGAAAACTTTCAGACTGCCGTTCAAAAGATCCCAAAGAATGCGAAATCTACTTAGTCGAAGGGGATTCCGCCGGTGGTACCGCAAAAACCGGACGGGATTCGCACTTCCAAGCCGTACTTCCCCTACGAGGTAAAATCATTAACGTTGAAAAACAGCGGCTGGATCGTATTTTATCCTCGGACTCCATTCAGAACATGGTGGCGGCTTTCGGAGCGGGTGTGGGCAATGAATTTGATCTTGAAAAGCTGCGGTACGACCGCATCATCATCATGACCGATGCGGATGTGGACGGAGCGCACATCCGAACGTTGCTGTTGACCTTTTTCTATCGCTATATGCGACCGCTCATCGACAACGGCCATATATACATGGCCATGCCGCCACTTTATAAGGTCACTAAGGGCAAGCAACACCGCTATGCCTACGATGACGAGCAAAAAGAACAAGTGATGGAAGAGATGGGCGGCAAAGAATCCCAGTTTGAAATTCAGCGTTACAAAGGTCTCGGTGAGATGACGGAGCACCAGCTGTGGGAAACCACTATGGATCCCAGCACTCGGACGCTGCGTCGCGCCAATGTGGATGATGCGAAGGTGGCCGATGAAATTCTGACGATCCTCATGGGGGAAAAGGTGGAACCCCGCCGAGAATTCATCGAGAAGAACGCCAACAAAGCCAACATCGACGTGTAGGAGGAACCCATGAGCGAAATTGAAACGACCAACGTAGGCCATGTGGAGGATATAGAACTCTCTTTGGAGATGAAGAAAAGCTTCATCGACTACTCCATGAGTGTCATTGTGGACCGGGCGCTGCCTGACGTCCGGGATGGCTTAAAGCCTGTTTTGAAACGGATCCTCTTTGGCATGCACGAAGCCGGAATGTATCCTGAGAAGCCTTATAAAAAATGTGCGCGCATCGTCGGAGACGTCATGGGTAAATACCACCCCCATGGGGATGCGTCCATCTACGATGCCTTGGTGCGCATGGCGCGTCCCTTTGCTTATCGCTATCCCTTGGTGGACGGCCAGGGAAACTTTGGCTCCATCGATGGAGATAACGCGGCAGCCCAGCGGTACACCGAATGCAAAATGGAAAAGCTGGCCATGGAGATGGTGCGGGATATCGAAAAGCAGACGGTGGATTTTCGGCCCAACTACGACGGCAACGAAAAAGAACCCCACGTGCTGCCTTCGCGTTACCCCAATCTTTTGGTGAACGGCTCCATGGGCATCGCTGTCGGCATGGCCACAAACATTCCGCCGCATAACCTTGGAGAAGCCATCGATGCCGTGGTGGCCATGATCGATCAGCCCGACATTGGCGTCTTGGAATTGATGCGCTATTTGCAAGGACCTGATTTTCCAACCGGTGGCATCATTCATGGCACCACGGGGATCCGTCAGGCGTATGAAACCGGCAGAGGACGAGTCATCATGCGAGCTCGGACCGAAATCATCGAAGAGAAGAACAAAACGCGCATCGAAATTACGGAGCTGCCCTATCAGGTCATCAAAGCGGACCTGGTCATTGCCATAGCTGAGCTCGTTAAGCAGAAAAAAATCCAAGGGATTTCCAACATTGAGGACCTCTCCGACCGGAATGGGTTGCTTATTTCCATTGACATCAAGCGGGATGCCAATGCGCGCATTGTATTGAATCATCTCTTTAAGCACACCCGCCTCCAAGAAACCTTTGGGGTCAATATGGTGGCTTTGGTTGACATGCGCCCGAAGCTTTTAAATCTCAAGGAGATTATTTACCATTACCTGGAATTCCAAAAAGAAGTCGTCACGCGGCGCACGCAGTTTGACTTGAATAAAGCCCGGGAGCGCGCGCACATCCTAGAGGGTCTACTCATCGCTTTGGATTTCATCGACGAAGTCATCCGCATCATCCGCTCCGCGGAAAGCAGTGAAGCGGCGCGTTCGGACCTGATGGGGCGTTTTGGACTCTCAGAAATTCAGGCAACGGCCATTTTGGACATGCGCCTGCGCCGCCTGGCCGCTTTGGAGCGAGCTAAAATTCAAAACGAATACGACGAATTGCGTCAGCTTATGGATTCTTTGGAGGCGATTTTGGCCGATAAAGAACGTCTATTGAGCGTCATCCGCGAAGAGCTTTTGGACATTAAGGAAAAGTTCAACGATGAGCGGCGCACTACTATTGAACCTCAGGAAAATGAAATCAACTTTGAAGACCTCATCAAAGATGAAAAAGTGGTCATCACCTTGACGGATTCGGGCTACATTAAACGCATCAGCGCTGATGCCTATTCCGCCCAGCGCCGCGGCGGCAAAGGCATTCAGGCGATGAATACCAAAGAGGACGACCTCATCAGCAACGTCTTTGTCACCACCACGCATAAAAATCTGCTCTTTTTCACCAACCGTGGCAAGGCATATCGCCTGAAGGCCTATGAGATTCCAGATGCCGGGCGCAGCGCTAAGGGTATGAATCTTGTGAACCTCTTACCTTTGGAGAAGGAGGAGAGCATTCAAACCGTCTTGTCCTTGGGAGCTATGGAGGACAATGAATACCTCGTCTTGGGGACAAAGCTTGGAGTGATCAAAAAGACCCGGCTTAAGGACTTTGAAAACATCCGGAAAAACGGCCTCATTGCCATCAGCCTCAGAGAAGGGGATGAACTGCTCCAAGTGAAGGTGACCCGTGGAGATGCAGAACTGATTTTCGTCACCCGAGAAGGCATGGCCATCAAATTTAATGAATCCGGCGTGCGCAGCATGGGTCGAACGGCTTCCGGCGTACGGGCCATCCGTTTGCGACCAGGAGACGAAGCGGTGAGCATCGATATTGCCTCTCCAGGCGAAAAGCTTCTCGTGGTGTCGGAAAATGGAATCGGAAAGCGTACCTCCTTGGAGGAGTTCCGAGGACAAACCCGCGGCGGACTGGGGTTAAAGGCCTATAAGGTCAATGATCGCTCCGGAAAGGTTGCCGCCGCCCGCGTCACCCGTGACGAGGATGAAGTCATGCTGGTCAATTCCGATGGAGTCGCCATCCGCATGAAAGTAGGAGAAATTGCAGTTACCAGCCGAATTGCCACGGGCGTCATTTTGATGAAGAATGCTGGGGACGCCAAGGTGGTTTCCATGGCGAAAATCAAGCACGACGAAGAGGAACTCGATGCCATTGATGTCGAAGAAATTGATGGAGAAGAACTCCTCATTCACAGCAACAAGCCCTTTGACAACGAGGAAATCATCGAGATGGATACGGTAGAGGATCAGCCCATCGAGACCCTGGATCCTGAAACGGAACTCGAGGATCGGCGGGAGGACTTCGAAGAAGAGGACTTTTCGGAAGAATAAAAACCGCCGTCCGCTAAAAAACGAAAATACATCGCGCCCAAGGACCCCCATGAAGCTCATGGGGGTCCTTGGGCGCAGCGGCGTAAGCGGAGATCCAAAGAAAAGAGCCCCAGGCTGATGACGGTTGGGTCAACGGCTTGGGGCTCTTACGGTGGCGCTGAAGCGTTTATTCGTGGCGATAGAAGAAGTCGTAGATCTGTTGGGCCAATTCCTTGGGGAAGCGCTGCTGGAAGGTTTTGCTGGTAACCTTTTGGGCATCAGAGGCATTGGAGAGGAACCCAACTTCCGTTAAAATGCTTCGGCTTTGCGCATTTCGAGTGAGGTAGAGGGTATGACCCGTGACGTCCACGTCCCGATAGGCCCCCCGGTAATACATCCCTGCATTTTCATAGGCCTTCCCAAAGAGCTCGGAGATGTCCCGGCTTTCGCTTTGTGCGGCTTGTGTGGAGGGATTTTTCATGGTGGAGGGATAAAGGGTCAGTCCGCCATAAGCTGCTGGGGGACCGGCATTGTGATGAATGGATAATAGGAGATCCGCATTATAGCGTCGAGCCACATCCACGCGCTCACTCAGTTCCAGATCATAGTCGCCGGTCCGGGTCATGATGACTTGGAAGCCCAAGGCGGAGAGTTCATTTTTCAAGGCGTTCGTGTAGCGGAAGGCATACTCTTTTTCTTGAAGGATTCGGCCTTCAAAGGGATACACGGCCCCAGGATCCACCCCGCCGTGGCCCGCATCCAAAACGATGATGGGTCGTTTGTTGACCTGGAAGGTCGTCTCTCCCACCAAAGCGCCGCTGGGGGAAGAACCTTCCAGCCGCAGACGATTGGTTCCGGGTCTTGTGATGTTGGCCGGAATCACATAAGAGAAAGAGCGACCCGACAAGGTGGCATCGTTGAGGTAAGAACCATTGAGGAAAACCTTCAGACGGCTTACGGATTGTTCCGTGCTTCCCTGGATGGGGATGTCCTCTTGGGCTTTTGGGCCCACGGGGGCAATGCGAATCCCTTGGGAAATCCCGGGATTGGACGGTTCAGATGGGGTGGGATTCACGGGCTTTGAGGCATCCTTTAGATAGTCCTTATGAATGTAGCCGTCCCGACCGTTGTGGTGGACTTTATGGAAGAGAGCACCCCGGGAGAGTAAGGTGACCTGGGTGTTCGGGGGCAGGACGCCGCGGATGGGGAAGTTTAGGCCTTCTCCCGCCCGGAAATTCACGTATTCCGTGGTGTGCAAAACAACTACGGGACGTTGGCTCTCATCCGCTTGGTTCCCGGGAACGCCGTAATCGGTGAGGTTTTCCTTTTGAGTCCACCGGTAGGATCCGCCCGTGTAAACCTGAAGCCAATCCTTTTGTTGGTCGATGATCAAAAAGTCCGTGCCTTTGGAGGCGCTGCCCGTTTTTGGATAGGAGGTGCCGGCCCCAAGATAGAGATCCGCCGTTCTACGAGCCACCATATGGTAGCCATCCGGTCGCAGAGATTCTCCGGGGAAGACGCCGTCCAAAGGATTGGGGTCAGGCGTTGAAGGCTCAAGTGCTTCCAAGAGATAGTCTTTATGCATCCATCCGGTGCGTCCGTTGACGCTGACAAAGTACCAAGAGCCGGATTCCGCCGTTGCGGAAACGCGGGTGCCCGCCGGTACAGTACCCAAAATCTCATAGGAAGTGCCCGCACCGCCTCGTAGATTCAGTGCCGTGCTGGTTTTTAATGTTTTTGGGGGTAGGGCGGTTCCGGGGTCCTGAGGGGAGGGGGAACCCAGGCGCGCCACAAAGTCCGAATGGACCCATCCTTGCCCTTCGGGAGAGATCACCTGGAGCCAACCGCCGGAGCGCCGCAACACCTGAAGCTCCACCTTGGGCGCCAAGGTAGTGAGGATTCGATGCTGGGTTCCTGCCGCGGCGCGAAGATTCAGCCAAACGGTGGTTTGAACCTTTTCCACAACAGGGGATGCTTGCGCTTGAGGTTTTTTCGCCGCCGATAAGGAGGCCGAAGCGGTGGGATAGTCCTCGGTGTGGGCTTTCAGCACCCAGCCGTAGGTGCCTTCGGCGTACACTTGATAATAGGTCCCGGCTTCATCGATGAGCAATACATCCGACCCCTTGGGCAACGCCTTTAGCGTGTTGGCGGCCGCCGAGGGTCGAGTGCGTAACGCAGTTTCTTGGGTGGTGAAGCGATAAAATCCATCCTTACGGTAGGATTGTTTGTTGTCTGAAGCTTGGGCGGGTGCATCATTGGCAGGTGCAGCGTCCGAAACGGTCCGCAGTTCCAAGTACATGGTATGCAGATAGCCACGGTTTCCCTTCCAGGAAACGTTGGCCCAAGCCTGATTTTGGTGAACGGATTCCACATTCACCGCTTCATTGGCGGGGATAACGACCACATCGGAGCCCTCACCGTTCATCGCGGTTTTTAAGACGACCGACTCAGTGGTCATATACAAAGAACGAGCATATGCTGTGTGCTGCTGATGATCCATCAAAGGACCTGCCGCAAAGCCCGCAGCAGAGGCAGACCCCAATAGGGTGGCCTTTAAGATGATTTCCCGTGCTCTTTTACTGAACATGACACACCTCCTCATGTTGATACAGTACTATATTATGAAAAAAATTATGTCAATGTCAATTGATTTTCTAATGATTTCATAATCGCACACAGGGTGGAGCGTCAAATTTAGCCCAATGTAAAATACAAACATTTATTCGGTATTCCAGCTGTTTGCAACCACTTTTCGCAGATTCTTCATTTTTTACCGAGTCTAGAAAAACGCCAGGATCATAGGTTTTCGCTTTTGGAGAGGTGTTTACATATTATGGAGAGGCAACGGCAAAAAAGAAGGAGAAGGCGCAAAAATCCTGGATTTATGGTTTGCGGTCCAGGATCTCTTGGGGGTTTTTCGGACAAAAAACAAAAATTAGCCCAAAAAAACGGAGTTTTCTCGCTCCCTGAGCGATTTGCTTTGGGCGGTTGACATAAGAGCTTGAAAACGGCAGACAATACTCACAATACACTTATCCACAACTTTTGGGGATAAGTGGGGGGCAACTGTTTATAACATTGGCAGAAATCCCCAACGCCTTGGGAGAAAAATAAAGTTATCCACAAAAAAGACGTCTCGAGGGACAAAAAATGGGGAAGGAGTTGTAACCACAAGAAAAGCAGCGCTAGGCACGGTTTTGAAAAGGCTCTAAATGTAAAAGTTCTCTTGGGAAGCTATGATAAGATGGAGAAAGAAGGAGAAGAACTATGGGACGAATCAAACAGTTTTTATGGGACATCAGCGCCCCCTTGCAGTGGCGGGACGATGCTTTTTTGGCCCAGTTTTTGACCCCGGCGGAAGTTTTGGAACTCAATAAGCTGCGACGGGCGGAGGTTCTCCACGCCATCCGTGTGGCGAAGATGGCTCAAAAAGAGCTGCCGGGGGCCCTGGCGCCCGGGGAAGCGGCAGCGTTTTTAAAAGCCTGCCTTCTCCATGATGTGGGAAAAAACCGTTGCGCCATGAGTCCCTTTTCCAAAGCCTGGCAGGTGCTGTTCCCCCCAAAGCAAGGGGCGCCCCTGTCCCGGCACGCCCTGACTGCGCGCGATCATCCAAAGTTCGGTGAAGCGATTTGCCGACGCCTCGATAGTTTTCCAGAGCATCCGTATCTTTACGAGCTGATCGGCCTTCATCAAAACCGCTCGGTTTATTTGGCTCGATACGAAGGCAACGCCCGAGTTTTATTCATCCTCTTCAATCGTTGCGATGACGCCAACTAAGGGGGCCATTTTGAAAAAAAGGAGGACTTTTTATGGATTATGATGTAGTCATTTTGGGCGGCGGTCTGGCCGGCTGTGCCCTCGCTGCGGATCTTGCCCAATACAATCTTAATATTGCCGTGATTGAACGTAATTTTGATATCGCAGAGGACGTCTCTCCGTTTATCTCCACCTTTGTCAGTGACGGATCGGATATCGCAGAGGAACGTCTGTACACCATGCAAAAGGAGGCCCATGTTCGCTTAGCGCGCTTGAGTGCGGCGGCCAATTTTTCGTATCGGCGGGAACCTTGCGTCTCGGTGTTCACTCAAAAACAGCAGTTTTTCGATACCTTGGCTCGCATTGAGTCCCGGGGCATCCAGGGGGCTTATCCTTTGGACGAAGAGCAGGCAAAGGAGCGCTCCATTCCTTGGAGAGCGGAAGCGCCCTTTATGATCTACCACGAACAAACGGGCATCATTTCTCCTTACGATATGGCCACCGCTTTGGGCGAGATCGCCTCGGAGAACGGCGTGCGATTTCGCCTGGAAGAGGAAGTTACCGCCATTGAGCGGATGGGTCGAGACGAGGTCAAGGTAACCACGGACAAGTCGCACTATACCTGCCGGGTTGTGGTTATCACGGCCTACAATGATTTATATCTGGGCAGTAAGAAATATCGCCGAGCGGCTCGTAATATTCCTTTGCACACCATGCTCCTTGAAAAAAACTTTGAAACGGATGTGCGCACCATGGTGCGTAAGGTCAATGCGCTTGGAAATGCCTCCCTCGTGATGCCTTCCTTTTCCGGCAAAACGGTGGCCACACTAATGAGCCCGGATCCCATGGATTATAAGAGCGTCAAAAAAGACGTAGAGGCCTTGATCGGCCCCTTCCCATCGGACCGTGTGGACTTACTCACCGTCAACAACTACTACGACGATCCCGTCCACATTGGCGATCACCTAGAGGAAAAAGGATACCTCAACCTTGAGGTGAAAAATCATTACCTGCCCGCCATGCTGCCCCGCCTGATGGATGTCGTGACCCACCTTGTGGCCAGCAATTTCAAGGTCCGCAAGAACCCCGACTATCTTTTCAAGCGGCGGGATTCCTTTCGCTTTCGCGATCTGAGTGATCAAGAGCGCAATGAACTCATTGCCGTGGATCCGCGCTTTGGAAAAATGATTTGCACCTGCTCTGAGGTCACCGAGGGGGAGATCGTCAATGCGATTCGAAGGCCCCTGGGGGCCCGAACCATCGAAGGGGTGAAGCGTCGCACCGGCATCGTCTTTGGCAGCTGTCAGGGAGCCTATTGCATCAATGCGGTATTGAAGATATTGGCCAACGAACTTGATAAGCGCCCCGAGGATATTCTCAACGATCGCCGGGATTCGCGGTTACTCACGGCCCGCATCAAAGAATTCGACATGGTTTAGGAGGGATTGTATGAAAGCTTATTTTACCTCGTTGGTACGTTGCAAGGATTCCGAGAGCATTGAAGTGGTTTCGGTGAAAAGCACTGTTCCCGTGGAGCTTTCCATGTTTGTGCCACTCTCCCGGGTGCTCTCGCGCATTTACGTTGGAAAGCCCGTTCGCCGGGGAGATCTCATCTGTACCAATGTGTTGAATCAAGGCATTCAGATTGTGGCCACCAAAACGGTGGAGTAGGGCCTTTTCGGCAGGGGCTTTTGATGCTTCCTTTTGGGTCTAAGGGACCGCGAAGAACTTAAATAAAGCCAGGAAATGCTCGAGCATCGAAGATCCGCCCCCGAAGATCAAAGGGAACCGGTCCTTCGGGGGCGTTGCAATCAACCTTAAAGAAACCCTACGAGGGTCTCTTTGAGAATGATGCTCTATTTTTCCGGGAGTTCTTCTTGAGGGAGGGTCTTTTTTCGCAAAAATCCAAGAAGTTGCCTTGTTGATGGGAGAAGGGGGGTGGTAGAATCACAGAAGAGCGATAGGAGTCTTTTGAAGGGCCGAACAGCATTCGGTCCGCGCATGGGCGCAACAAAAGGGTTCTTCGCGGATTTTTAGGAGGTTTTTTATGTCCAACAAAGTCTACGGCTACCTGCCCGATGAAACCCCCAAACCCCTGGAACTGATCTTTTTTGCCTTGCAGCAGATCGTCGTCATGTTCCCGGCCACGGTTTTGGTGGCCTTGATGACGGGGTTCAATGTTTCCACCACCATCTTTGCCTCCGGTCTTGCTACTTTGGTGTTTATCTTCGTCACCGGCCGAAAGATCCCGCTTTATTATGGGTCCAGCTTTTCCTACATCACGGCCATCTGTTCCATCACCATGGGCACCACCTACCAGCATCTGTCCATGAATGAACGGATTTCCATTGCTCAGTTTGGCATCATGATGTCGGGATTCGTCTCCATTATTGCCGGCCTCATCATCCGAAAGTACGGGAAACGGCTCATTGATCGCGTGCTGCCGCCGTCGGTCACCGGATCCATTGCCATTATCATCGGTCTTTCTTTGGCCGCTTCCGCCATGGGGAATGCCATCACGATTCCCAAAGGGATGGAAGCTACGGGGTTTGCCACCAATATGGCTTGGGTGATTTCCCTTGTGACGCTTTTTTCCACCATTTTCTACTCCGTATACCTTAGAGGGCGGTTGAGCCAGCTGCCGATTTTATTCGGGCTTTTGACCGGGTATTTGACGGCGGTAGTCATTCATCTGGCCACGGGCATTCCCTTCATCAACTTGCACACCGTCCCCGGTGCGCTGTTGCAATTGCCAATATTTACCCTGCCCAAACCCACCTGGTCTGCGGTTCTGGCCATCATGCCCATCGCTATTGCCACCATTCCAGAGTCCACGGCGCACATCTTCCAGCTGCATATATACGTCAATGATCTGGCGAAAAAGCGCGGAGTGAATCGGTACTATGATCTGGAAAACCGCCTGGGTCAAAACCTCATTGGCGACGGCATCGGGGACATCGTGTCTTCGGCCATCGGTGGCCCGGCTGGAACCAACTACGGCGAGAACATCTCCGCCATGGCCATCTCCAAAGTGTTCTCGGTGAATGTCTTGGTGTTGGCTGCTGGGATCACCATGGTCATCTCGAGCTTCACGCCATTGGTCAATGCCGTGTACTCCATTCCGCCCGCCGTCATCGGAGGCCTCTCCATCTACCTTTTCGGGGTCATTGCCGCTCAAGGCATCGCCATCATCATTGAAAAGCAGGTGGATATGTTCAGCGCACGAAACCTGGCCGTCATTGCCGTGATCTTGATCATCGGACTGGGCGGAACCTTCCAGTTCCCCAACAGTGAAATCCCGATTTTCGGACAAAAAATGCCCGCCATTGCCACGGCAGCTTTGGTCGGCATCGTCTTGAATTTGGTCCTTAGCTTGGGCCGGCGCGGAGATCCCCAAGTGGTCGCCCCAGAACAATAAAAAAAGGCTCATGCCCGATTCAGTCCCCCCTTTGTCTCTAGGCCCCTTCAGGTCGAGGCACCGGGGGGCTTTTTAATTCAATTATCCAGAGGGGAATTGGCGACTCGCTTCAAGAGGAAAGGGTTCTTGGATAGGAGGGCAAAAGATCCTCTTCCAGGTGTTTTCCAAAGGGTTAAAAAGGCAGTGTTTGGCCTAGGCCCTGCCAAAGCACTAGGCCCAGATGGTTTAGCGCCCGCTGCGGGTGGAGGGGCGAACCCATGGTTCTCCTGCGTGATCCAAAGAAGAGGCGGAGGGTTTTTTATGCGATGGGTTGGATCTGCAGGCACCTCCTTAGGCCTTTGCTGCATTTTACCGGGCTTTTCGAGGCTTTTTCAAAAAGGGATTTTACGGCGCGAGGTTCTGCGACTACACTAAAGGGGAAGAGTTCCCAAGAGGGCGAGCGACACTTAAGAAGGAGGGGGCACGGATGAAAAACAAAGAGGGGCGGGGGCCCTTAATTGCTGCCGCAGCGGCGCTGGGCGCCATAGGTATTTATTACGGCGTGTTGATGTATGAGCTTATTCGGGGAGGAAAGAACACAGCAAACGGCGTGGGGAGCCCTCCACACTCAAAAAAAAGCGGATCGAAGGGGCCATTGAAGCAAACCAAAAGGATCCCATCGAAGGAGGCGCCAAGGGATCTTGGTGAGTGAAGGAGTCGTGGGTCCATCAGCGGCGTACCCTAAGAGAAAGGGCCGTACCCGGGGCCGACTTAAAGATAAAAAGAAGACAACAATCATTGCACAGCCTATTTGCTGCAAAAGCATGCGTTACGGTAAGATGAGGTCATGATGCAAAAAAAGAGGGTGGAACGATGCAATCCAAGGAATCGCCGATGAGCGAGGAACAAATCAGACAGGCCGTTGAGGCGGCGTACCAACAGGGGACCCAATGGCTGGGCCAAGGCAACGTCGCAAATTATATCCCGGCCCTTGCTAAGGCAGATCCCAAACAACTGGGGATCTGTGTGCAGACCCTTTCAGGGCATTGCTATGAGGTGGGGGATACTAGGGTTCCTTTTACGATGCAAAGCGTGGCCAAGGTGCTATTGTTGGTGTTTGCTTTAAAAGAGCTTGGGGCCGAGCGGGTCTTCGCCAAGGTGGGCGTGGAGCCCACAGGGGATTCCTTTAATTCCATCGTGAAGCTCGAAACCAAAGGCCACCACCCCCTCAACCCGTTCATCAACGCAGGCGCTATTGCCACTATGAATCTGGTTTTGGAAGAAGGGAATGCATTCTCTGATTTTTTGGTCTTTTTGGAAGAGCTGTTGGGGCGTAGCCCCATCGAAATGGAGGAGCGGGTGTATCGCTCAGAGAAAGAGACGGGGGATTTGAACCGTTCCCTGGCGTACTTTATGAAATCCGACGGAGTTCTTCAGGGCGATGTGGAGCGGACGTTGGATGCGTATTTCCGCATGTGCTCGATCTTGTGCGATGCCAGAGATTTGGCGCATTTTGGCTTGATGCTGGCCCAAGATGGCCACGATCCGCGCACCGGGAAGCTTATGTTAGATCCCTATGACTGCTCTTTGGTAAAAACCCTGATGGTTACTTGCGGCATGTACGACTCCTCGGGAGAGTTTGCCATTAAAGTAGGCATGCCGGCCAAAAGTGGCGTGGGGGGCGGCATCGTGGCGTTGGCTCAAGGAAAGCTCGGAGTGGGCATTTTCAGCCCGGCTTTGGATGAAAAAGGCAACAGCCTCGCCGGAGCCAAAACGCTGGAGAGACTCTCCCAAGCCTTGGATCTGCATTATTTCAAAGGAAGTCACTAAAAGGATACGGGTTGGACGGCTTCGATCAGGAGGATCCTTATGCAAGAAGATTTTTATCATCCCAAGCGGGTGGGGCGAATGCTTAAGCTGGCCCGTTTGAAAAGCAATAAGCAGCTCAAGGAAGTAGCCCTTTCCCATTGCGCCATCAGTACACTCTCTAAGATCGAAAGTGGGCGTCAACGCGCTCACCCGGACCTCTTAATTCACCTGTATCGGGAACTGAGCATCACCTACCACACGGATCCCCAATCGCTTTTGAGGTGGCGTCAAACCATGGAGGCCTTTTGGCGATGCGATGCCTATTGGCGCCCCTTTGATCTGAGCGTTCTTTGGCAGTCGACCAGCGCCATTGAAGCGAGCCCCCTCTCCTTGGAGTGGTTGTTGATTCGCTACCATGAAGAGAAGGACGAAGAGCAACGCGAACAAATGAAGGGGCTTTTAAAGCAACTTGAGGACGTCCTTTCGGATACCGAAAAGGGTCGCTTTTATCATGCTCGATCTCCCTTTGACCCAGAGGATGCGCAGAGCGTCCAAGAGGAAGCTTTTAAGCTGTTGAAAACCGCCCATGCGGGCATTGGCTACCTCGAAAGCCTCTATCGCTTAGGATCCTTTCGTCGTTTGTTGGAGGAATCCCAGAGTGTTTTGGAGCTTGCGCTCAAAGAGGGCAACACCGCCGCTTTGGCAAAGATGTATTTCCTGCGCGGCACCGTGTATGCTTCCTTGGATCAAATCGAGGGAATGATTCAAGAATACACCCGCAGTCAGAATCTTTTGTGGGGGACGCCCTGGCAACGGCTCAACGAATCCATCGAATACAACCTCGGGGCAACGTATCTTTCCTTAGGGGATTTGGCGCTGGCCCAAGAGCATTTGAGCAAAATTATAGAACGCTCCCCCATCGTTTGGCATAAATTGGCCCTGCTGTATCACCGCCTTGGGGAAACAAAGAAGGCTCAGCAGGCCCTGGACTCTTTTGCTAAAAGCCACGAGGGGGAGGATCGCATTACGGTCCTTTTGGAGCGCTCAGCGCGCATGGAGTTTTCAGGAACCCTCATGACGTTGGAAGGCATTGCGCTACTGGAAGAAATGATGGCCCTTTTCCAACGTCTGGGACGCATTGGTTCCTTTATTTTTTATCGCGAACCGCTGAAAGAAGCATACAAAGTGCACCGCATGTACAAAAAGGCCCTGGCCTTGGAGGAAGCCTTTGCAGCCATCCCCGACCGAGGCCTTTCCCCAAACTAAGCCCCAAGGCTCTTTGGACCCTCGTTTGTCAACAAAAGAAACACCCGCTCCCAGACCCTCGCACAAGAGGGCCGAAGAAGGAGCGGGTGCTTTTTATGGATGGAGGGAATGATTATTTGTTGTCTTCGACGGACCATTCTTTCCAAACGTTCCCCACAAGGTCAGGGGAAGGCGTTAAGGTCTTTTTCTCCGGGGTCCAGTTGGAGGGACAGGCCTCTTTGCCCTCAGATTCACGAACCTTTTGCAGGGCCTGGATCTGACGGATGGCTTCTCTTGGATTCCGGCCAACCGAGGGGGTGAGCACTTCAAAGGCTTGGACGATGCCGTCGGGATCGATGATGAAGGATCCACGGAAATCTACGCCGCCGTCTTCATCATAAACACCGTATGCTTTTCCCATTTCTCCACCCTTATCGGTGAGCATGGGGAAGGGAACACCGCTCTTATTCATCTTCGAGATTTCCTGTTCGCTCCACACTTTGTGGGTGAAAATGGAATCGGTGCTTACGGCGAGAATCTGAACGCCCATGTCTTCAAAGACCTTTGCTCTAGCAGCAACTGCTGCAACCTCGCTGGCTCAGACGAAGGTGAAATCTCCTGGATAAAAGAAGAGATAAACCCACTTTTTCCCCTGGAATTCAGAGAGCTGTACTTGGCCGAATCCGCCATTGGTAAAGGCATTAGCCACAAAATCTGGTGCTGGTTTTCCTGCACGAATCATAATCAATATCCTCCTTGGTCGTTGCATTTCGGGGATCGTCCCCACTGCTTTGATCCTAACACGATTGAGAGTTATTTTCAATAAATAATGGAATGATTCTAAAAAGGAAAAAATCACAAAGAATTCTGACGATATTTTTGAAATGCTTATTTTCTTATCAAAAGCTTTTTAAAGTATTTTAAGTAGTAATTCTCTGTATTGTTTTCGAAAAAATCAACATTCTATTCCGTTAAAGATTATTGTTATAATGAACACGAGGTGATGCAGTTGAAGCCCATACGATATTTGATGCGGCAAATTCGTGAAATACAACCCCAAATGTACGGGATCTTAGGGTTCTTTACGGTGCTCTCCGCGCTGATGCCCTTTCTTTGGATCAGTGTGCCCCCAGCGTTAATTGCCTTATCGCTTCAAGAAGATTCTCAGCGCATGGTGTTGATGCTGGCCGGAGCGGGCGTCCTTGGCGCTTTGGGCGTATTTTTGCTTTCATTTCTTCGGGGCAATTACCGTATGCGTATGAATGCCGTGCGCTATCATCTGTTGCAGACGGTGCTTGAGGCGTCCCTTCAGATGCCTTTCCACTATACGTTGCGGAAGGAGCGTCTGGAGGAACTGGAACGAGCCAATCAGGCGGTGCTCAGTCCTTTTCAGGGGGCTGGGGGCTTCATGCTCAAGGTTTTGGATCTGCCGGGAATCCTCATCAGCCTATTGGCTATGACGGGTCTTTTTACCTGGCTGTCTCCTCAGATGATGCTGTTCATGGCCTTCATTACGGCCGTGCATCTGGGCCTTAACATCTTACGGGCCAAGGTGCAGGAAGAAGAGGTTCAGCAAGCCATTCCCACCGAGCTTAAGATCCGCCATCTGACGAGGGAGATTCAAGACCCGCTGGGACGAAAAGATTTGATGATGTATCAATTCTTTCCACTCTTTCAGGAATACACCCAAGGATGGATGCGCGATTTAACCGAGCTCGTCCAAGTGTTTTCTAAAAAACAGATTCGTCTGCAGGTATTTTTAGCTCTGGCGGGATTCTTGAAGGATTTGGTGGTTTTTTGGATATTGATCCGCAGGGTTTTAAATGGCAGCCTCAATGCGGCTTCTTTTTTATTCTACGTCGGCCTGACCCAGTCCTTTCTGCTGCTTTCGGCACAACTTATGGAACTGGTCACGGAAGTGAAGGCGGATGCCGCCCGGTTTGTACCTTATTTGAACTTCTTAAAGGAGCGAGAAAACTGGCAAGAGAGCGCCTGTGCATTAGCGCTTCCTGAGGGCCCTTGGACAATCCAATGGGAAGACGTATCCTTTTCTTACCCTGAAGGGGATCGACCCGTTTTGGATCATTTCAATCTGACGATCCGAGCGGGGGAAACCCTGGCGCTGGTGGGCGACAACGGATCGGGAAAATCCACCTTGGTGCTTTTGCTGTGCCGCCTCTACCCCCCCACCAAAGGGCGCATCTTGATCAATGGTGTGGATCTTTGGTCCTTGGATGAGGAAGCCTTTCGCGCACATATCGCCGCTGTCTTCCAGGACGCCAGCCTCTTTCCCTTCACCCTCGCAGAGAATATTGCCTTCTCCAAGGAGATCGATGCGATGTGCCTGCAAGAGAGCATGGAGGCCTCGGGACTCTCCCAAGTTGCTGCGCATTACCCCAAGGGTGCGGATACGCCCCTTTTGCGGGTTTTCTTCAATGACGGCGTGGATTTATCAGGGGGACAGCGCCAAAAACTCTATCTTGCCCGCGCACTTTATAAAAAGCAGAGTTCCCTTTTGATTTTGGATGAACCCACGGCGGCCTTGGATCCCTTAGCGGAAAGCGCCTTGTATCAAAAATTTGCTTCGCTCACACAAGGAAAAACCGGACTGTTTATTTCCCACCGGCTGGCCTCCACGGCGTTTTGCGATCGCATCGCTTATTTGGAAAATGGCGCCATTCGTGAAGAAGGAACCCATGAGGAGCTCATGGCGCGAAAGGGAGCGTATTACGAGCGCTACACATTGCAAGCCCGCCATTATCAGGAGGTGACCCCATGAAGCATCTGATTCGTATCTACCGCCTGGTGCAGGGGCGGCAGCCCCGATATGCGCTCTGGCTTTGCAGCGCGGCCGTCATTGGGGGAGTGGCGCCGTTGCTGAACATCTTAGTGCCCAAATACATCGTGGATGAGCTTTTGGGACTGCCGCGTGTTGAGGTCTTGGGGGATTGGGTCCTGATTTATGCCCTGGGCAACCTCATGGTTGCGCTGATCCTCTCTTTTTTGGACGTTCGGCTCTTACAAGGCGCCGAGCTCCTACATTCGGAGTTGAAGATGCGTCTTGCGGAAAAGTCTGCAGGACTCACCCTTGCTCAAATGGAAGAAAAAAGCACGCTGGATCTTTTAGAAGGCAGCCGGTTTGCCATGGATTCTGCGTATTCCCTTCAGCAGGAAATGAAGCGGGCAGGCACCTCCTTGGTGAGTTTTCTTGGGGTTAGCCTTATCGTCGTAGGCTACAGCCCTCTCTTATATCTGTTTTTATTGGGGTTGGCTTTCTTGATCGCCCCCATTTTAAAAAGCCTGCGCCGGCTGGAAGAAGACAGCAACCAACGCAGCATACCAGAGGATCGGGCCTATACCTACTGCGCCCACTTGGCGGAGAATTTTCGCTACGGCAAAGATTTAAGGCTCTATCAGGGCGTGGCTTTGGTCAAAAATTACGCCAAGGAAATTATGGATCGAATCTTACGCATCAACCATCATTATTTCACGCGTCAGGGGAGCCTTTTGGGGCTTTCGGCAACGCTTCTTGAGGGGCAGTCTGTCTTGAGTGCTTGGATTTTAGGGCGGCGGATGCTAGAAAAAGCACTCCCCGTAGGCTCCTTCGTGATGCTCTTTGGCGCCTGTCGGCAAATGGGACGATCCCTGCAGGATCTTATGGTGAGCGGCAATCAGATTCGCATCTGCAACTTGCTCTTTGAACCCTTGTGTCGTTTTTTGGACTTGGCGGAGCAACAGGCCCAGATGGAGCGACCGGTCGACGAAGAGGCGGCGACCAAGGCGTTGGCGGCAGCGCGTCGGGGCCACGTGGACGTTCGCTTGGAAAATTTGAGCTTCACCTACCCAACGGATCCCAGACCGGTGCTAGAAAACCTCAGTCTGCGGATCCCTCAAGGAAAGCGCACGGCTTTGGTCGGCACCAACGGCGCAGGGAAAAGCACCCTCGTTAAGCTTCTTTGTCGCCTTTATGAGCCCAGCGGCGGGCGAATTCTTTTAAATGGCGTGGACGTCCGAGATATTCCTTTAGCGGACTACCAAAGAATCGTTGCTCCAGCTTTTCAGGATTTTCGACTCTTTCCCATCCGCATTGATGAAAACATAACGGCCCTTCCTTTTAGTAAGCAGTCGCCGGAGATTTTAAAGACCCTGCGGGGGATAGAAATGCGCATGGGGTTGCGCGAGCTCATCGAGGGATTGCCCTTGGCGGAGGCGACGTACCTTTCCCAAGAGATTGACGATCAAGGAATTCTTCTCTCAGGTGGGCAGGGGCAAAAGCTGATTTTGGGGCGCACGCTCTTTCAAGACCGCGCTTTATTGATCATGGATGAACCCACCGCTGCCCTAGATCCTCAAAGCGAAGAAGAGATTTTCCAGACCATGCTGGACGTCAGCGCCCAACAGACGTCGCTATTCATCTCCCACCGACTCTCCAGCACCCGCTACGCAGATCATATTTTGGTTTTGGATCAAGGCCAGCTCCTGGAGGAAGGAACCCATCAAGAGCTGATGCGTCGGAGCGGTCTTTACCGCACGCTCTATCAGACACAGGCCAAGCCCTATTGGGCCCTTACCGAAACCCATCAGACGTAACATAGACCATCAAAGGTGAGGTGTTTTTTCAACGGGGGCTAACGGCAGAGAACAAACTCATGGAGAATCTCCGACGAGGTGAGAGGCACCATGGGCGTTGAATGGGCGGGTTCATTTCTAAAGAGGTCAAGTCCAGAGCTTGCAATGGGGGTTCCCGGCGGAGGGGTTGAGGAGAACTCAAGACTCCAAATAAATGGAAAGCTAGCTTGACATTTAAGCGGAAATAGAGGATCATTAATGAAAAGCGAGCGTTCCATTAATGGAGAACAGAGGATGAAAAATCGACTTGAAGAAATAAGAAAGATCAGGAAGATACGACAGGAGGACTTAGCGGAAGCATTAGAGGTTTCGCGCCAAACCATTGGATCGATCGAAAATGAACGATACAACCCCTCGATTCTCTTGGCATTTAGAATTGCAAGATTTTTTGAGATGCGCATTGAAGATATTTTTCTCTACGAGGAGGAAACAAAATGAAAAAACAACTGTTCTTTGTCGCGCTAATCATTGGGATCAGCAGTTTTTTGTTGAATCTCATTTTGGATACGATCCCTAATCTTTCGTCGACACTGGGCGAATCTCGGTGGATCATCATCGGTATTTCCGTAGGTTTGATCGGTGGCGTTTCCTCCGCTTTATTAAGCCGTGCGCAATACAAAAGGGATCCCGAATTAGCAAAAAAGGCTCGGATCCTTGAAACGGATGAACGAGCGATACAAATCAGGAAAACGGCAGCGTATGTTATGTGGTTTGTGACCATGATCCTCTGGGCCCTAATGACCGTGGTCTTCGCCCTGATGAAAATGATGCCTGCGGCCTGGATCACCCTGGGGGCCATGATTCTTTTTATCCTCTTGTATGGGATGTTGATTCTCAGATTAGATAAAAAAATGTAGTTTGCACGAAAAAGCCAACCGGATTTTTGGAAGAATTCTGGGCTTTCCCTGAAAGTTCGAAAGGATCCCAAAAGCAAAACCCTGCAAAGATTCCTGATGCGATGGATTCTTGCAGGGTTTTTGAATATTCTAAAACGGAAGCTACTGGAAGATATCTGGAATCCCATCGCCGTCGCCGTCGGTGTAATCATAGCTGGGAGTAAATCCCCCGGAGATTTCCCGAACCATATTGCGTTTGCGGGCAGCTTCCACCATTTGCACCATCATTTCCTTCACATCGTGAGGTTTTTTGATGTTTTTAAAAACAATGTTGGGGGTGCTTGCATCGCGGGTGGTGATGATGATGTCACCGGTGCCAAAGAGTTTGTGGCCCAAAGTCCGCACCATTTTAACGTCGATGACACGGTAGAGCTGGGTTTCATCAAAGGTGGTGCGCAAAAGGCCGGCGCTGAGAAAAAGTCGATCCTCTGAGAGCGCATAGCGGGTAAAGGACCAAGGAAACCACATCCAGTGTTTTCGATCGCTCCAGATCTTGTTGTTTTCTTTCATGATGAGTTCCTCCCATTTAGTGCACTTTTTCTCATTATACAAGGACTGCATCAAAAAAAGATTAATTTTTATGAATGCATGCTGTGTATGGCAATATAGAAACCAGCCACTGTGGAAGCTAGGAGTCCTACCAGGTGGAAAGTAAATACTCCACTGCTAACCCCCTAAATACAATATCCTTTTAGTTAGCAACAACTGAA
>LQGW01000036.1 GCA_002838815.1 Clostridiaceae bacterium JG1575
TGTACTTGTGTCATGGTTCTCCTTTCAGGTATGTTTTATAGTCAAAAACATTGTACCTTAAAAAAGGGGGCCATGACCTTTTATACTTTTACACAATTATATGGACTTTATCTCTGCCTCAAAGGAGAAGGTATGAAACGATGGTTCGCCCTTTTACTATTTTGTTTGATTTTTGCCACCGCTTGCCAAGGCCCCCAAAAAACCCCTCCCTCATCAACCAGCTCTTCCTCTTTTGGAACAAGCCCCCAGTCGCCCTCCAGCAAATCCTTGCCGGGCGCTTCCAACAGTTCTACCCCTGCTGAAAAGCCATCTGGTGTCCTTCCCGAATTTAATGAAGACAACACCATTACAAAGCTTTGGGAAGGCCCCGTGGAGCATGCCTTTTTCCACCCCCTCATCATCGCTCCCGAAAAAGCCTTCGACGGCAGTTACCGGGAACGCGGATTCGATGATTGGATGGTGACTCAAGATGAGATGAAAAAGATCTTCGCTCACCTTTACAAACGAGACTTTGTGTTGGTCAAACCCTCGGAGGTCTTCAAAAAAATCAATGGGCGTTGGCAACGAAACCCCAACCTTCGGATGCCCAAGGGCAAAAAACCCATCATCATCAGCATCGACGACCTCTCCTACAACGAGGTCTATCAAGGCCATGGGTTTTCCGATAAACTCGTCTTGGATTCCGCCGGGAAGGTCACCGCGGAATATACCGAAGAAGGCGTCAAAAAGCAGGCGCGCGACCATGAAATTGCCACCTACATCAATCAATTTGTGGAAGATCACCCGGATTTTTCCTGGAAAGGGGCCCGGGGCATGCTGGCATTAACGGGCTATGAGGGGATTTTAGGCTACCGAACCCAAGAAGACGCACCCAACCGTAGCGCACAAATCGAGGCGGTGAAGCCCGTGATCCAGGCGCTGCGTAACGACGGCTGGGAGTTCTCAAGCCATTCCTTCAGCCACGATTCCATCAACCATTTGTCCATGAAAAAACTCTACAAAGATTCGTCCATGTGGCAAGAAGAAGTGGAATCCCTTTTGGGACCGACGCCCTTTTACACCCTGCCCTACGGCAACATGCCGGAAGACGACGCTTTGAAGAAAAAGACGGACCTTCTCAATGAATTCGGCTTTCACGTGATCTTCGCGGTGGGTTTTGAATCTTACATTGAACCCAACCCCAGCCATCCCAATTTTATCGTGCAGGATCGCCGAGCCATTGACGGCCTCTCCATGCGCACCCAGGGAAAGCTGGACGATTTGTTCCCAGTGGAGGACGTCTTCTCTCCTCACCGAAAAGAACACCCCGTGGGCGAGGACAATTCTGTGAAATAGACCCTTTCCCCTCCCTTTAAAAAGGTGCTGCTGCTAATCTACAGGCGTAGGTAAGCAGCAACACCTTTTTTGTTGCGCAGCACTTTGGAGGGGCTTTAAAAGAAGATTTTCTGACGAAGAATAATAAGCGGTGGATATACAACACTTTTTCGGACAACTAGTTACCTGACATATTCTTGGAATAATCGCTGTTCGTATGGATAAGGCGTCATCGCTAGAGAAGTATGAATTCGCTCATAGGGTAGTCCTCTTCTAGATCGTTACGGAGGAGAACCTCCCTTTGCGCTTTCGTCTTGCTTGGATTCGGGTGAATCAACTCGGTTTTCAGAATCTTGTAAAACGCCTCTGCCGCTGCGTTTTCTACCGGATTCCCAGGACGGCTCATGGAGTGCTGCAGATGATTCTTCTCGCAGATTTCACCGAAAGCATACCTGCGGTATTGGCTGCCACGATCCGAGTTTATCAACGTTCCTGCTGAATGTGGGTGTTTTAGGAGTTGT
>LQGW01000037.1:0-32797 GCA_002838815.1 Clostridiaceae bacterium JG1575
AAATTTCAACATGAGAGTTTGATCCTGGCTCAGGACGAACGCTGGCGGCGTGCCTAACACATGCAAGTCGAGCGAGGTGTATACACCTAGCGGCGGACGGGTGAGTAACACGTGGGTAACCTACCTCAGAGAGGGGAATAGCCTTCCGAAAGGAAGATTAATACCGCATAAAATGTACATTTAGCATTATGAGTACATCAAAGGAGAAATCCGCTTTGAGATGGGCCCGCGGCGCATTAGCTAGTTGGAGAGGTAACGGCTCACCAAGGCGACGATGCGTAGCCGACCTGAGAGGGTGATCGGCCACATTGGAACTGAGACACGGTCCAGACTCCTACGGGAGGCAGCAGTGGGGAATATTGCACAATGGGGGAAACCCTGATGCAGCAACGCCGCGTGAATGATGACGGCCTTCGGGTTGTAAAGTTCTTTGATTGGGGACGATAATGACGGTACCCAAAAAACAAGCCACGGCTAACTACGTGCCAGCAGCCGCGGTAATACGTAGGTGGCGAGCGTTGTCCGGATTTACTGGGCGTAAAGGATGCGTAGGTGGACACTTAAGTGGGATGTGAAATCCCCGGGCTCAACCCGGGAACTGCATTCCAAACTGGGTGACTTGAGTGCAGGAGAGGAAAGCGGAATTCCTAGTGTAGCGGTGAAATGCGTAGATATTAGGAAGAACACCAGTGGCGAAGGCGGCTTTCTGGACTGTAACTGACACTGAGGCATGAAAGCGTGGGGAGCAAACAGGATTAGATACCCTGGTAGTCCACGCCGTAAACGATGGGTACTAGGTGTTGGGGGTATCAACTCCCCCAGTGCCGTCGTAAACACAGTAAGTACCCCGCCTGGGGAGTACGGTCGCAAGATTAAAACTCAAAGGAATTGACGGGGGCCCGCACAAGCAGCGGAGCATGTGGTTTAATTCGAGGCAACGCGAAGAACCTTACCTAGACTTGACATCTCCTGAATTACTCTTAATCGAGGAAGCCCTTCGGGGCAGGAAGACAGGTGGTGCATGGTTGTCGTCAGCTCGTGTCGTGAGATGTTGGGTTAAGTCCCGCAACGAGCGCAACCCCTATTGTCAGTTGCTACCATTAAGTTGAGCACTCTGGCAAGACTGCCCGGGTTAACCGGGAGGAAGGTGGGGATGATGTCAAATCATCATGCCCCTTACGTCTAGGGCTACACACGTGCTACAATGGCAGGTACAAAGAGTCGCGAACCCGCGAGGGGAAGCTAATCTCATAAAACCTGCCCCAGTTCAGATTGCAGGCTGCAACTCGCCTGCATGAAGTCGGAGTTGCTAGTAATCGCGAATCAGCATGTCGCGGTGAATACGTTCCCGGGCCTTGTACACACCGCCCGTCACACCATGAGAGTTGGCAATACCCGAAGTCCGTGAGTTAACGCAAGAGACAGCGGCCGAAGGTAGGGTCAGCGATTGGGGTGAAGTCGTAACAAGGTAGCCGTAGGAGAACCTGCGGCTGGATCACCTCCTTTCTAGGGAGTTTCAGCCATGGCAACATGGATGAGACGGCATTTTCACGAATGCCGACCCTATGAATGAGTTGAATGGGTTGGAGCNNTGTGTTTGAATGATCTATATGCAGTCTTGAGGGAACATTATTTCCAATTGGAGACGAGTCCCCCAAAACAGAAGATGGCTTCATAGCTCAGTTGGTAGAGCAGAGGACTGAAAATCCTCGTGTCCTTGGTTCGATTCCGAGTGAAGCCACCATTCTTCTGATGGCGCCATAGCCAAGTGGTAAGGCACAAGTCTGCAAAACTTTCATGCCCCAGTTCAAATCTGGGTGGCGCCTCCATAAAAAACTCCGTATTCGCTAAAAGCTGAAACGGAGTTTTTTTATACCCTGGGTGCAATCACTGCCTTGCTCAGAATGAGTAGGGGAGGATGCGCTCATCGTACGTCAAAGAGGATTGAGTGGTGAGGCAAGACGCGACTAAACGGCGCCCGTCTTGTGGGCGAAGGATCCCATTCCCCAGGCACTTCTTCCACTCTTGCCTTTGTTCCTCCAATGGGTGGGGGTGACAGAATCACAGCACACCTTCTGGGCGATAGGAGCACAGGACATCCCCAAGGTGCGCATGCACAACGTGCCTCAAAATTCATTTGACAATTATTTTCCGTGTGTTAGGATAAGAAGGTAGTTCATTTTATGGCGCTATAGCCAAGTAGTAAGGCAGAAGCCCGCAAGGCTTCCATACTCCGTGTGCAATTCCGGATGGCGCCTCCATAAAAAAATCCGCGGTTCGCTTTGGAATCCGCGGATTTTTCGTTTCGGTCTCTTTTGGTCCGACATTAGGGCATCAGGCAGAGTCCTTCGTTTAAAAGATCGAACTCCTCAAGAGTCCTTGAGGAGTCAAAGAGGAGATGGGTGCCAAGCCCGAAAAAAGAGATCAAGAAGAATCGCTCACGAAATAAAATCTTGGAGCAAGCAAAAGGAATAAGCGGGAATAGGAGCCTCGAAGGGATCAAAGAGTGCGATCGTGCACAGGAGTCTGCGCATCAATCCCGTGATTTTTGATGCTGTCTATAGTTTTGCGGCAGGCAGCCTTCGAGGTGTACATTTCACTCGTCGCGACAATCTCATGGTTTCCGGCTTTGAGATGCCAATAATAACTTCCGTCTTTTGCCAAGCAAATTTCAAAGTACATGTTGCGCTCCTTTTAAACGGTGTTTTTTTTAGGATAGCACACCCAGGGTTCTGAAAACAATTTAAAGTTTTGTTAGGAGTGGAGCAAACACAGTCCCCTTAGGGTTGAGTCGTAACTCCTGGCGTCGTGAGCTTTTGCTTGGCTCAAAAGATTTCGACGTGGAAGGAAAATAGTAGCGTTTAAACAGGGGTTGTTGATCTGGTACAAAAAAATACGGACCCCGATGGAAGGCTTCTTTTTGTCTTGACTCCCCCTTGCCGGGTCCGAACACATGATGTCTAAATTCAAGACTCCAAGGACCAACGCACGGCTCCTTTGACGGGCATCATGTGGGAGGATTTCTAAGGATTTTTAAAGAAAGCAGGTTCATTTGCTTATTTCATCAGGGTCGATGGGTTTTTTCAAGTTTTTCAAAGGGGGCGTAAGGATGGGTCTCTTTTCCAATGGGATGTATTCGAGCGGCCGTCTTTTATTGGGAAAGAGCCCTCAAAATACCTTGGAGTTTGCTTTGATGAAGGGGCTCTATGGCGGCAACTTTTGGGGAAGAATTCGAAGATTTTAGGGTTCTTTTAGAGGCTGAACGCTCTTTTGTGGCTTATATTTAAGCATTCAGGAGGATGGGAGACCTTGATGGCGTAGAAGGTATCATTAACGCCTATAATGCTTTAATGAGGGATAAAATGGCCTTAAGCACACGCTTTGCTGTTGGTGAAAAAGTCACAGGTTGTCTATAATCATGAATGGTTTCCTTTTTTTTGCAAACAGATCGAAAGGACACAAGGGAGGCGGCCATGGCTTGTTTTTATAATGAAAAAGTGAAGCGGCATAAAACACCGTTTTTTATTCTCGTCGTATTGCTGGGGGTTGCTTTGCTCTCTTTTTCCACGTTGGCCAAGGCGCACCTCATTTCCGGTGGTTTTGAAACGATTCTGGATGTTTCCTTAATCGCTCTTTTTCTGATTTTTGCTGTGGGACTGATGCAGGGATCTCGGGTTACGCTAAAGTATTGCCTGATGCCGGAAGAACTGTTGGTCCAACGGATCCAAAAGGACCATTTGGAGTTGGTTGAGCGGGTTCGTCTAAAAAACATTCAAAGCTTTCAGGAAATTACCGGGGCGGCGAAGCTCTCGTGCCTGAATAAAGATATGGCTTGTCTTTTTCACCGTTCTTGGCGATTAACCTATCAGCAGCAAGGCAGGCAAAAGACGCTGATTCTTCGACCCAGTGATTCCATGGCAGAAAAAATTCAGCACGCGCTGGTGGCTTAATGAGCCGCGCATTTCATGAGCCCCCGGGGCCCCCTCCCATGGAGGAACGCCCGCTGGGGCTTTTTTTATTTTCCCTGCATTTTCCAGAGCCTTGGCAAGTATAATAGGAAGAGGAGGAGCCTATGGGAATCATTGAACAAACACTCAACCAACTCAATCAAAAAGCCCGCGTGCGTCTTGCAATGCCCGGGCATAAAGGACGCATTGAAGTCGATGGGCGCCTGGATATGACGGAGCTTTTGGGCCTGGACAACCTGCAGGATCCCCAAGGCATTTTGCGAGAGGCTCAAGACGCCGCAGCGGCTTTATACGAAGTTCCCTTTGCTCGATACCTGGTCAATGGATCCAGCAGCGGAAATCTGACGCTCTTTTTTACGTTTTTCCAAGAGGGCGATCGCGTGCTTTTGGACCGCAATTGCCATCGAAGCGTATATCACGCCTTAATGCTCCGTAAGATCACGCCTGTGTTCTTACCGCCTCGCGTGGCCCCCGACGGCCGAGTGCTACCCGTGACGGCCCGGCAGGTGGAAGAGGCATTGTGCCATGAAAGCTCCCTCCGAGGCGTTTTTTTAACCTTGCCCACCTACAGCGGCTTCATAGGCGACGCCCAAGGGATTCACGCCGTGACGCAGCGCTTCGGCGTTCCGCTTTTGCTCGATGCGGCTCATGGGGCTCATCTTTGGGGCATGCCGTCGCATCGCAGTTTTTACAGCGCGTGTGAAGCCCTGGTGATGAGCCTTCATAAGACGCTGCGTTGCCTCAATCAAGGGGCGCTGATTCTTTGGCAAGATGCCAACGTTTCCGAGGCGCTCTTGAATTATTCCAATATGTTTCAGACGAGCAGTCCTTCGTATCTTTTGCTGGCCTCCATGGAGCGCTCTTTGGAGGAATTGGGTCAAGGGGCATATGCAAGGCCGCCAGAGCCTTTGGACGCTATTCATAGGCACTATCGCATCAATCCCCCGGTGCCCGGCGAGGCTCAGGATCCCTGGAAGTGGAATCTTTGCCGCCGCGGGGCGGGCGAAGCCATGGCGGCGTGGCTGCGCGACAAGGGGATCTATGCGGAGATGCACGATGCCCATCGCGTCCTCTTGATGGCCAGCCCTTGGAACACGGGAGAAGAGCTTCAGTATTTAAAAGAGCAGCTTAATGCGCTGGACGAGGCCATGGCGGGGTGGGCACTCCCCATAGAGGATTTCCCGGAGGCAGGTTTTGGGCGAATTCCAGAGAGAGTGTATCCGCCCTGGAGCGTCGGAGCATCTTATGAGCTTCTGCCTTTGGCGGAGGCCGTGGGGCGCATCGCCCAGGCCCTGGTGATTCCCTATCCGCCGGGGGTGCCCCTTTTGATCCCCGGAGAGCGGATCTCTCAGGAGGTTGCAGAGGAGCTAATCCAGTGGCAGACGGCGGGCAGCGCCCTATTGGGCATTTCAGGAGGCAAAATCCGCGTCATGAAGGAGGAAGCACATGGGATTTTTGATCGCCATTGAAGGCGTTGATGGGTCGGGCAAGCAGACCCAGACGAAAGAACTCAAGGCGCGACTTGAAGGGGAGGGATATCCGGTGGCGTCCATCAGCTTTCCCGACTATACGTCTCCCGCTTCTTCATTGGTGAAGATGTACCTCATGGGGGAATTTGGGCGTGATGCTCGGGATGTGGATGCCTATCAAGCCTCCACCTTTTTTGCCGCAGACCGCTTCGCCTCTTGGCGAAGGGGCACCTGGCGAAGCATTTATGAAGCGGGGGGCATTGTCCTAGCCGACCGGTATACCACCGCCAATATGGTGCATCAGGCGGGAAAGCTTCAGCGAGGCCCAGAGCGCACGGCGTTTTTGGAATGGCTTTGCGATCTGGAATATCGCCTCTACGGCATCCCAAAGCCCGATCTTGTATTTTTTCTCGACGTTCCCTTGGCGGTTCAGCGGGAGCTGGTCCGTCAGCGGCGGAACAAAATTACCGGAGAGAACCTCCAGGACATCCATGAGAAGGATGTCGAGCATTTGCGGCAAGCGCACAAGGCGGCGCTGGAGGTTGCGGAGTGCTACCACTGGGTGCGCATCGATTGCGTGCAAGACGGAACGCTTCGCAGCATCGAGAACATCGCGCAGGAGATCTACCAAAAGACTTTGGAGACGCTTACTAAACGAGGCCTTTTGCGGGCCCATGGGCAAACGGGCGAAGGATAAGGTATAATAAGCATAAGCACTGCGACCGATTCCAAGGACCGCATCGTGAGACCACGAAAAAGCGACAACAGGACCAACCACAAAAAATGAAAAGGGGGCGTCAGCCTTGAAACTGGTAATTGCAATCGTCAACGACGAGGACGCGCTGGATCTTTTGGATGAATTGACCGATAAAGGGTTCCGGGTGACAAAACTGGCCACCACCGGCGGGTTTTTGCGCAGCGGCAACACCACGCTGATGATCGGTGTGGACGACGAACAGGTGAAGGAAGTATTGACCATCATTGAGGACAACTGCAAAACCAGACATCAAGTGGTGTCCAATCCCTCGCCGCTCTCCACCACCACCGGCGTCTATGTGCCGTATCCCGTGGATATTGAAGTAGGCGGCGCCACCATCTTTGTGGTGGATGTTCATGATTTTATTCGGGTATAGGAGGCCCATCGATCGGTGATTGGCTTTGAATCCCTACGGAAAAGCATGCAGGGTGCCTCGATACGCGGCACCCTTGCCCATTCCCATATGTTGGTGGGGCCCGACGGCATTGGGAAATCCCCTTTAGCAGAGGTTCTGGCCCGCTTGATCCTGCGCCCTGAGGCCCCGGATGATCCGCGTCCTTTGATCGATCGGATGATTGTGGGACCCGATGGGAAGTCCATCGGCGTGGATGAAGTTCGTAAAATCATCCAAGAAACCAACGCCCGTCCGTTTGAAGGGCGACGCAAGGTGATCTGGATCCGTCAGGCAGACCTTTTGACCGTGCAGGCGCAAAATGCCCTTTTAAAGACCATTGAAGAACCACCCGAGGGTGTTTTTTTTATCCTGACCACCACCACCTCCGACGCTCTTTTGCCCACGATCCGTTCCCGCTGTGCCCTTCACGCCCTGCGACCGCTGCCCAAAGAAACCATGCGGGCGTATCTTGAGACGGTTCACGCCCTCAATGGGGCGCCCTTGGAAGAGGCGTTAGCCATCTCCATGGGGATTCCCGGGCGGGCCGATGCCTTCCTCACCGATCCGTTGTTCCGCGCCAAGGCCGATGCGGCGTTATCCTTTTTGGCGGAGCTCTCGGCCGTGAAATCCTTGGACGACGACAAGGCGCTGGGGATCTTACGTTGCAGCGCGAAAATCGCCAAGGAAGGGCCGGAGGAATTCATTGAAAACCTGCTTTTGGTCTTAAGGGACGTGTCCATCCTCAAGGTGTCAAAAGATGTCAAAGGGCTCATCTTCCTGTATAATATGGACAGCATGCAGCGCTTGGCCCAACGCTTTACCATGGCAAGGATTCAACGAATCATGGACGTTTTGGACTCTGCAAGGCGGCTGCTGGCTCCAGGCCGGAACATCAATCGGGAAACGGTGATGGATCGGACCATGTTTCGACTAGTGGAGGAAACCTGATGGTAACTATTGTGGGAATCCGGTTCAAACGAGCCGGAAAAATATATTTCTTTGATCCTCAGGATCTTGAGCTCAACTTAGACGATGCCGTTCTGTTGGAAACGGCCCGAGGGGTGGAGCTTGGAATCGTGGCCTTGGCTCCGCGCGTAATGGAGGACGAGAAGGTTCGCAGCCCCTTAAAGCCTGTGCTTCGCGTGGCGACTGAGGAAGATATGCAACGGCATCTGCGAAACCTCGACCAGGAAGCGGAAGCCTTCGATCTTGGGAAAGAGCGTATTGCGGCCAGCGGTCTGCCCATGAAGCTCGTGGATGTGGAAATCACCTTTGATCGCAGCAAGATCATTTTTTATTTCACCGCGGATGGCCGAGTCGATTTTCGGGAACTCGTCAAGGATCTGGCCTCCGTCTTTAAAATGCGCATTGAGCTTCGTCAGATCGGCGTGCGCGATGAGGCCCGCATGATGTCCGGCATCGGTCCCTGCGGCCGAACCCTTTGCTGCTCCTCTTGGCTGGCTGATTTTGCCGCGGTGAGCATCAAGATGGCTAAAGAACAGAATCTCTCCTTGAACCCCACCAAAATCTCTGGAATGTGCGGGCGGCTTATGTGTTGCCTCAAGTACGAGCAGGAGAATTATGAAATAGTGCGCCGAAAGCTCCCGCGCCAAGGAAGCCTTGTAAAGACCCCGGAAGGATCGGGCGAGGTGGTGGCCAACAGCGTCATCCGTGAGGAGCTGAAGGTGCGGATCAACCGAGAAGGGGAAGACGTATTGGAGACGTTCGCCCTGGCGGACTGTGAATTGATCAAGGGCAGCTATGAGGATCACGCAAAAACGCCTAAATCCGGAGAAGGCGACCCCAAGGAACCCCGAGAAAACCGCGAGCGCCGCGATCGTAAGCCTAAGGATGGGCGCCGTGAGGACTCATTTGCTCCCCGGACGGCTTCCGAGGCCTCTAGGGAGCAGCGGGATGCTTCGCCCGCTGCTAAAGCCCAAAAGGGGAGCGCTTGCCAAGCGCCTGCTCCGGATCAATCACCTGAAACGAGCGCCGCTGAAAAAGCCTCGGCGAGGCCAAAGAGCAGCGAACCGCAGGAACGCCGCGCAGCGAAAGCGGCCCCCGCCAAGCAGGGGGCGCCCTTTAAAGGGCAACCTCTGGCGCATCCAAGCTTGGCTCTTGAGAAGCGAAAGAGTTTGGGGAATGCCCCCGAAGACGTTCCAGAGCCCCCTAAGAGCGCTCCAGCGAAACCAAAGCTTCCCAGGACGCCCAGAGAAAGCGTACCGCTGGATTTGTCCTTAGAAAAGCGCGCCGGTCACCCCTCGGGATCCGAGGAGGCCAATCGTTAATCTTTGATGAAGTCCATTCATAGATAAGACCTCGTTTGGGAGGTCTTATCTTTTTTTTGACCGTGCAACCGCTGGAATCAGGGCAAGAAAGCACTTTGCGTCTTTGGAATCTGGAAGGTTAATCCAGAGAGCATGGGGCCGGATCTCCGGACTCAAACAGTAGACGAATCAGTAGTTACGTTTTATAATTAAAGGAAAACATCAGTGCCAGCATTCAATGGGGATTGGAACAATCTCTCTTGACCCCTGAAGGACCCAGCGGGAAAGGGAATCGTTTCGGCGATTTATGGAATCTCCTGGCAAAAAATATAAGGAGGCGATCACTATTAGGTACGATCGATTTACTCAAAGGGCCCAAGCGGCCATCAAAAATGCCAGAGATCTGTCCAATGAATTGGGGCACGGCTACATCGGATCCGAGCATATTCTCTACGGATTGACCTCGGTGGGTGGGGTTGCAGGATTTTTATTGGTGGGCTATGGCATTACCGGATCCTTTATGAGGGATCTTATTTTACAGAGCATCGGACGCGGGCCTCGCGTGGTGGTTTGGACCCCGGAGGACAGCATTGCCTTGAGCCCACGGACCAAACGGCTTTTTGACAAAGCGGTGGAAACGGCCAACGAACTAGGTCAAAGCTATATCGGCCCCGAACATCTTCTGCTGGCTCTTTTGGAGGATCGTGAAGGAGCGGCCTGCCAGATTTTGGAATCCGCAGGCGTGGACCTGTCGGTGCTGCGCGGCGAAATCATCAATGTGTTGGCCAAAAGCAGCGAGCGGGAAGGCAGTGAGGGCTCTTCGGGCCCCGGTACTGAAACCAAGCTTTTGGACCAGTACGGGAAGGATTTGACCAAAATGGCCCAGGAATCACAGCTGGATCCCGTGATCGGCCGTTCTGAAGAAATGGAGCGGATTTTGGAAATTCTTTGCCGTCGCGTAAAAAACAACCCGGTGCTCATCGGGGAGCCGGGCGTCGGGAAAACCGCCGTGGTGGAAGGATTGGCTCAACGCATCGTCAAAGGGAACATTCCAGAGCTTTTGCAGAAAAAACGCGTGGTTACGCTGGATTTGAGCGCCCTGCTCGCTGGCGCCAAATATCGTGGTGAATTCGAAGAACGCCTTAAAGGCGTCATGGATGAAGTCCAGGAAGCGGGCAATGTGATTCTCTTCATCGATGAGATTCATACCCTCGTGGGGGCCGGAGGCTCCGAAGGGGCCATTGACGCTTCCAACATCTTAAAGCCCGCCCTCTCGCGTGGGGAAATCCAGTGCATCGGCGCCACCACCATCGATGAGTACCGTAAGCACGTGGAGAAAGACGCCGCCTTGGAGCGCCGCTTCCAGCCGGTCTTGGTGGGCGAGCCCTCCCAAGAAGAAGCCATTGACATTCTAAAGGGGCTGCGCGACAAGTACGAATCCCACCATCGGGTGAAGATCAGTGATGCCGCCTTGGAAGCCTGCGTCCGCCTTTCGGCTCGCTACATCCAAGATCGCTATTTGCCGGATAAGGCCGTGGATCTCATGGACGAGGCAGCGGCGCGCATCCGCATTCAAAATCTCATGGCGCCCCCCGACATTAAAAAAATGGAAGAAGAGTTGCGGGCGCTGACGCGAGAGAAGGATGAAGCCGTAAACATTCAGGACTTTGAAAAAGCCATCCACCTGCGCGATCAGGAGCGGGAGCTCAAAGAAAAGCTGACCCAGATGAAAAAAGGCTGGCGGCGTGGCGCAGAGCCCTCCTTGATGCTCACCGTCACTGAGGACGACATCGCCCACGTGGTGGCTCGCTGGACGAAGATTCCAGTGAAGCGGTTGACCGAATCCGAAAGCCAGAAGCTGCTTCAGTTGGAAGAGGTTCTCCATCAGCGAGTGGTGGGTCAAGAAGAGGCCATCCATTCCATTGCTCGAGCCGTCCGCAGGGCCCGAGTGGGCTTGAAAGATCCCAAGCGCCCCATCGGCTCCTTCATTTTCCTTGGACCCACTGGCGTGGGGAAAACCGAAGTTTCTAAAGCCTTGGCTGAGGCGATCTTCGGAGAAGAGAAGAACATGGTGCGCATCGACATGAGCGAATACATGGAAAAACATACCGTATCCCGCCTGGTGGGGTCCCCCCCAGGGTATGTGGGCTACGATGAGGGCGGACAGCTCACCGAAGCGGTGCGCCGAACCCCTTACGCTGTGGTGCTCTTTGATGAAGTGGAAAAAGCTCATCCAGACGTTTTCAACATCCTCTTACAGATTTTGGAAGAGGGACGCCTCACCGACGGCAAGGGCAAAACCGTAGACTTTAAAAACACCATCCTGATCATGACCTCCAACGTGGGGGCCAATTTGCTGAAGAAAGAGCGGGCCATCGGATTTTCCGCCGAGCAGCCTTCTAAGGAAGGAGAATACGAGCGGATGAAGGAAAACGTTCTGGAAGAGCTTAAAAAATCCTTCCGACCGGAATTCTTAAACCGCATCGACGACATCATTGTCTTCCACGCCCTGCGCGAAGAACATTTGGAGCGGATTGTGCGCCTCATGGCCGAGGAGGTGGCCCAGCGCATTGAGCATGCCGAGATTTACCTCTCGTTCTCAGACGAGGCCATTGCCCTCTTGTCTTTGCGAGGTACGGATCTTGCCTTCGGAGCTCGTCCGCTTCGCCGTGAGATCACAAAGAGCGTCGAGGATGCCCTTTCGGAGGAAATCCTCAAAGGAACCATTGCCAAGGGGGATGAGGTCATGGCCAACGTCGACGACCAGGCCATCGTCTTTGAAACAACGGGTCAGCGTCCGCTGCGCCTGCCCAAAGAGCGCATTGCAGCCTTTGAACGAGCGCAAGAAAACGAGGCATCCGCCCCCCAAAGTGAAGAAGATCAGCCGTTACAGGAAGAACCTTTGCCCGAATAGGAATCTTTGGCTCCCTTTGGGCGGCACAACCTCCTGCCCCCCGAAACCTCCTGCCTTTTTGCGCAGGAGGTTTCGGGGGGCTTTCGCATGGGGGGCTGTTTCGCTCGAGCGGTTGGGGAACGCTTTTTAAGCAGTTTCGTCCCTTTGATGGGTTTTTAGTCAGATGGGGCGGATTGATTAAAGCTTTTTGTCCCGACGTGGCGCACAATCAAATCATAGAACGGGATGAAGAGCGGCGAGAGTCTTCGGGACGCATCGGTGCACCTGCAAACGCAAGGCTTGCTCCAAGCCCATTCCAAAAAAGGAGGATCATCATGAAGCTCAAAACCTATGATGAACGATTGACGTTAACCAACGGAAACTATCACAGCCTAGTTAAGGCTCGAGCCCCCAAAGGCATTGAAGAAAAACGGGCCTACCTGGTTGGAACCGGCATCGCTGCTTTGGCCGCCGGTTGCTTTTTAGTCAAGGATGCGCACATGAGTGCGGACCACATCACCTTCCTCGAGCAGTTGGATCTGCCTGGAGGATCCATGGATGGCGAATATCGGGCCCTTTCGGGCTACGTCGCCCGAGGCGGTCGGGAAATGGGCCACCACTTTGAAGTGCTCTGGGATCTTTTCAGCGCCATTCCCTCGGAGGAAGATCCGTCCATGAGCATCTTGGACTACTTCTTCTACTTAAACCTCGACGATCCCAACGTCAGTAATTGCCGAATCACGAAAAATCAAGGACAGCGCCACGACAACGGCAAGTTCAACCTGGGCCAGGATTTGGCCAAGGAAATCGTCCACCTAGTATCCTTGCCCGATGAAGACTTACAAGATCGCGCCATCGATGAATTCTTCTCAAAGCAAATGCTGGAGAGTGATTTTTGGACCTTCTGGCGCTCCATGTTTGCCTTTGAAAACTGGCACAGCGCCTTGGAGATGAAGCTTTACTTGAATCGCTTCATCCATCACGTCGGCGGTCTGCCGGATCTTTCCGCCCTGCAGTTCTCCCGCTACGATCAGTACACTTCCTTTATCAAGCCCATGGTTAAGTACCTGAAGGATCAGGGCGCTCAGTTTGAATACGGAGTGACGGTGGACAATGTGGAATTTGAGATCAGCCCAACCCGCAAGGTGGCCCAGCGCATCGTCGCTCACGACCGCGACGGCAAGGACCGCTCCATCGAGCTGACTGAAAAGGATCTGGTCTTCATCACCAACGGATCCCTCACCGAATCCTCAGGCTATGGCGACGATGACACCCCAGCCCCCTTCATCCGTGAGGAAGGTGCCGTCTGGAAGCTCTGGCGCAACATCGCCGCTCAGTGCGACGAATTCGGTCATCCGGAAAAATTCTGCTCGAACCTTGAAAAAAGCAATTGGGAATCCTGCACCGTTACCTGTCATGACGAGCGAGTGCCCGCATACATTGAAAAAATCACCAAGCGATCCCCCTACACGGGCAAAACCGTCACCGGTGGCATCGTCACCTGCAAGGATTCTTCCTGGTTTATGAGCTGGACGGTGAACCGTCAGGGCCAATACCTCGAACAGCCGAAAAACGACGTCTGCGTTTGGGTGTATGGCTTATTCAGCGACAAAGTCGGCGACTATGTGCCCAAGACCATGCGGGAGTGCACGGGCAAGGAGATCACCAAGGAGTGGCTTTATCACTTGGGCGTGCCCGTTGGCGACATTGAAGAACTCGCCCAAAGCTGCACGGCGGTGCCCGTCATGATGCCCTACATTACCGCAGAATTTATGCCAAGAGCCTTCGGCGACCGTCCTTACGTCGTGCCGAAGGGAGGCGTCAACTTTGCCTTCTTGGGTCAGTTTGCGGAAACCTTGGATTGCCCGGGCCGCGATACGGTCTTTACGACGGAGTATTCCGGACGTACCGCCATGGAAGCCGTATATGTTTTGACGGGCGTGGAAAAAGGCGTACCAGAGGTGTATGCTTCCCGCTACGACATCCGCTACCTTTTGACCGCGGTGGTGGCTCTTTTGGATGGTGAAAAGCCACAGCTGGATCTTCCCATGCTCTTAAAGCATAAGCTGATGAAGCAGATTTCAGGCACCGAAGTGGAAGAACTTCTCAAGGAGTACCACATCATTTAGCGAGGAAGAGGGTCCCTTGGCCTCCTTCGGAGCCTTAAAAAACCCAAGAAGAGAGCAGGTCCGCGAAGGACGTTGCACTCTTCTTGGGTTGGACTTTTCAAAAGGGGGTGGCGGCGAAGCCCTCCTCAGTCCCCAAGGGATGAACAGCAAAAAGGATGGACTATTTTTTGGACTCGCGGGCGTGTTCGGTTCGTCCCTGCGCCAAGAGGGATTCTTTGGCTCGCGCCAGTTCCTCCAATTCCTCCTTGGGAAGTTTTGGATAGGATAAATCCAAGCTTTTTAAGGTTTCCACGAGAATCTCCGAAGTCAAAAGTCGGGCAAACCATTTGCGGTCTGCGGGAATGACGTGCCAAGGGGCCGCTTTCGTGGCGGTGTTGGCAATGGCTTCTTCGTAAGCGTGCATGTAATCGTCCCAGTATTCCCGCTCCCTGATGTCGGCGCAGGAGAACTTCCAGTTTTTTGTCGGATCGTCAATGCGATCGAGAAAGCGTCGGCGCTGCTCTTCTTTTGAGACGTTCAAAAAGATCTTAATGGGCAGGATCCCGTTTTCCACAAGGTAGCGCTCAAAATGACGGATTTGTGAGAAGCGGCGTTGCCAGATGTCATCCCCCAAGACCGACGGGGGCAGCTGGGAGTGGTTCAAAAGGTTATGAACGCGTACGACCAGAACGTCCTCATAGTAGGAGCGGTTGAAGATGCCGATGTTGCCACGCTCGGGCAGTCGCTTTGCAATGCGCCAGAGATAATCGTGGTCGCGTTCTTCCAGAGAAGGCTGTTTGAAGGAGGCCACCTGGCAGCCTTGGGGATTGACCCCGCTCATGACGTGCTTGATGAGCCCGTCCTTACCGGCAGCGTCCATGGCTTGAATGACCAAAAGCAACGACCAGCGGTTTTGCGCGTAGAGTTTGGCCTGGAGCTCCTGCAGTTCTTCCAGGTTTTTCTGCATTTCGGCTTGAGCCGCTTCGCGGCTTTCAAAGGGATCCTCCACCCGCTGGGGATGATCCTTGAGCCGAAAGGAGGTGCCGTCTTGTACCATATAATCTTTGAGTTTCATGAGGGCTCCTTTCATTCAAACGAAGGGGGAGACGCAAGAATTGCCGGGTCCAGATCCAAAAGCTCCTGCAAGGTTCGAGCGATGGCGTCGCTGTTGTTGTCGCCGATGATTCGATCGGCAGCTTCTTGAACCTTTAAGGGGGCATTGCCCATGGCGATGCCCAGGCCCGCCATGCGAAGAAGTTTTGCGTCGTTTTCGCCATCGCCAAAGGCGATGATGTTCTCCAAAGAGATGCCATGGTAGGCGGCCAGCATCTGAGCCGCCACCCCTTTGTTGGAGCCCTTAGGGATGATTTCTACGTTGTCCTCGCCCGAGGACTCGATGTTGAAGCAGTGAAGGGCTTCCAAGTCTTTGCGCAGGGCGGCTATCGCCTCGGGCCGGCTCCTGCTGATGACGATGCCGTTGATGTAGTAGGCCGCGTAACGCAGAAATTCTTCCTCCGTGCGTACGTGGATGTTGCGGATGGTTTCAGGGCCTTGGTTGACGACGTTGCTGAAATAGTTCATCAAGAGGGTCCAGCCCATCTTCGTGTGGTAGGCGGCATACAGGGAGACAAAGGCCAAGGAAAGGTCGTAGGCCTTGGTCAGCTCGTAGAGTACGGCCAGCTGCTCCACGGGGATTTGATCCTTTCGGATGATGGTGCCGGCGTTTTCAACCACCGCACCGTTGGAGCAGATGATTTCGACTTCTGCGGGGAAAAAGCGTCGGACTTTTCGGGCGGATTTATACAGGCGCCCTGTGGCAATGGCCACCACATGGCCTTGGGCGACCAGTTCTTGCACCAGGCGGCGATTGTGCGGGGCGACCCGCTTTTGATCGTCCAGCAGGGTGCCGTCAAGGTCAAAGCAAATGAGTTTTTTGGGGATCACGGGCGGGTTCTTCCTCCTCTGGCGCTTGCGATAGGGATCTCCTTTAGTATATCAGATTGGGGCCTTTGTGCCGTTGCACCTGGGGCGTGGTGTATAATGAAGCCAAACAATGCTGGGAGGAAATTATGCTGCAATTTATTGTTATGGAGGACGCCGCATCCATTGCTCGAGCGACGGCAGACCGTGTGGAAGCAAAGCTTCGGGACCAAAAAGAGGCCGTTTTAGGGCTTGCCACGGGATCCTCGCCGATTCTTTTTTATGAGGAGCTGGTGCGTCGCCACCGAGAAGAGGGGCTCGATTTCTCCAAGGTCCACACCCTGAATTTGGATGAATACGTTGGGCTTTGCAAAGAGCATCCCCAAAGCTATCGCTTCTTTATGAATCATCACTTATTCTCGAAAATCAATATTCCCATGGAGCAGACGCACATCCCAGAAGGGAGCACGTTGGATCCTCAGGCGGAAGCGGCGCGCTATGAGGCGCTGATCCGTTCGCTGCCTCCGGCCGCCGTTCAGATTTTGGGGATTGGCACCAACGGACACATCGGCTTTAATGAGCCGGCGCCGGTGTTTTCTCTCGCCGCCCACGAAGTTGCGTTAAAGAGCGCCACGGTGGAAGCCAATGCGCGGTTCTTTGAAGACCCAGCCCAGGTGCCGCACTCCGCCATCACCATGGGGGTGGGGGGCATCCTGCGTGCCGAGCAGATCATTCTTTTGGCCATGGGGCCGGCCAAGGCGTGGGCCCTGGCCCAGCTCGCCGGGGCCTTCGTCGATCCCAAGATCCCGGCAACGATCCTTCGGGTGCATCCCCATGTGACCATCTTCTGTGATGAGGCGGCGGCTGCGAAATTGCCCAAGGAATGTATCGGGAGGCCCCTGTAATGGCCCGCGCCAAGACGGTTTTTGTCTGCAGCCAGTGCGGCTACGAGTCGGCCAAATGGCTGGGGCGTTGCCCCGACTGCGGCAGCTGGAATTCCTTTGCTGAAGAAATCAAAAAAGAGGCTAGCCCGGCGGGGGGCAAGATGAATAAATCCCAGGGGATCAGCACTCAAAATAAGCCGCGCCCGGTCTCCCAAATTCAAAGTTCCGAACGAGAGCGCTTTGATACGGGCATTGGGGAGCTCAATCGAGTGCTGGGCGGCGGCTTGGTTCGCGGCTCGCTGACCCTTATTTCTGGGGACCCGGGCATCGGGAAATCCACCCTACTCCTGCAATGCGCGGGGGCCATTGCCGCGCGTTTTGGCACGGTGCTTTATGTGTCCGGCGAAGAGTCCGAGGAGCAGATCAAGATGCGGGCCGACCGCCTGGGGGTCAATACCCAGGGACTTTATCTTGTCTCGGAGACGCGCATGGATCTCGTGGAGCAACACATCCGCTCCCTCTCGCCGGTTTTTTGCATCATCGATTCCATTCAAACCTTATTCTCCGACGGGCTCACCTCGGCGCCGGGCTCGGTGTCCCAGGTGCGTGAGTGTGCCTCGGAACTCATGCGCCTGGGCAAAACTTCCGGGATTTCCCTATTCATCGTGGCTCACGTGACCAAGACGGGAGCGCTGGCCGGCCCCAGAGTTTTAGAGCATATGGTGGACACGGTGCTTTCGTTTGAAGGGGAGCGTTCGGAGGATCTTCGAATCCTGCGAACTTTGAAGAACCGCTTCGGAACGACCTCGGAAATCGGGGTCTTTGAGATGCAAGAGACCGGGCTTACTCAGGTGGAAGATGCTTCGCGTCTATTTCTCGAGGAGGAGGACGGGGGCGAGGGCTCCATGGTCATCGGCCTCATGGAAGGCACACGGCCGCTCTTAGTACAGGTTCAGTCGCTGGTTGCGGAAACCCATGTGGTCATGCCCCGTCGGACGGCGGTGGGCCTTGAGGTGCCTCGGCTGAATATGCTGTTGGCGGTCCTTGAGAAAAAACTCTCCATTCCCTTTTACTCCAGTGACGTCTACGTCAATGTCGTGGGCGGCTTAAGCGTTCAGGGCACCAGTGGGGATTTGGGCCTCGCTCTCTCCCTCATCTCTTCTGCGAAGGCCAAGCCCTTGGGCCTATCCCGAACCTTGGCCATCGGCGAAGTGGGCCTTACGGGTGAGATTCGGCCCGTGGCTCGAGCGGAGCGCTTGATTCAAGAGGCGGCCAAGCTGGGCTTTCAAAACGCGATTGTTTCCTCCCGCCAAACGCTGCGCAAGGTGCCTAGATCCATCCAGGTGCATCGCTTTGCCACCATGGCTGAAGCGTATCGCGCATTTTTCCCCAAGCGTGCCCCCAAAAATAAGGCTACGGAGGCTCTGGACGATTAACCAGAGCAACTCCTGCGCCCATGGGGCAAGCGAGGGAGCAGCAAGACCGTCTCACTGTCATGATTTTGTCATCCAACTTTCATCTTGCTTTCATCAAATTAAGGTAAAATGAAAGGTATAGTGATCGGCGAATGGTAAAAAAAGGAGGCAAGCGCAGCAAAATTTTAAAAAATGAAGAACGAAGAACAAAATATAAAGGAGGTGCATTATGTTTAAGAAAATCCTGAAAGGTCTATTTACTTTAATTGGATTGGGATTGGGATGGCTCATCGGCATGCTGGTATTGAACCTGGATGCGTTTTCCGCAGCTATGGACTCCAGCAACTGGATTCTTAGGTATTCACTCAATGGCATTATCGCTCTTATTTTTGCATTTTTATTTTTCTTTTTGTCTCCCTTTTTCATCAAGCACAGCATTCGAGGGATGGAGACCGTGGAGCGAAGCTTTCAAAAGATGTCTCTAGCCGACGTATTTCTCGGTGCCGTAGGAGGGCTCTTGGCCTTAGCCATCGCCTACCTTTTGGTGGCCCGGCCCTTGGACAACATTAAATACATCGGGTGGATCCTGGCGCTCTTAGTCAATGTCTTGGCGTTCTTTTTGGGGGCCAATGTCGCCATCAAGAAAAAGGAAGAGGTCCTGCAATTTTTCTCCGGCGCGCGTCTCTCAAAGAGCAATGCCCGCGGCAAGCATCGCTCGGACTTTGAAGGGGATCCCAAAGTGCTCGATACCTCCGTCATTATCGACGGTCGGATCTATGACATTCTAAAGACCGGATTCATTGAAGGGACGCTCATCGTGCCTAATTTCGTCTTAGAGGAGCTCCGCCACATCGCCGATTCCAACGATTCGCTCAAGCGCAATCGAGGGCGCAGAGGCTTGGATATTTTGAATAAAATTCAGAAGGAATTGGATTTTGAAGTAAAAATCTGGGAAAAAGAAGTTAAGGATGCCCGAGAAGTAGACATTAAGCTTTTGAAGCTTGCCAAGGAACTGGGAGGCAAGGTGGTCACCAACGACTTCAACCTCAATAAGGTGGCGGAATTTCAAGGCGTTCCCGTGTTGAACATCAACGAGCTGGCCAATGCCGTGAAGCCCATTCTTTTGCCGGGTGAAGAATTGACGATTTTGGTGTCGAAGATCGGCAAGGAGCCCACTCAAGGCGTCGCTTATTTGGACGATGGAACCATGATCGTTATTGAAAATGGACGAACCTACCTCAATCAGACCCTCGCGATCGTCGTTACCTCAGTGCTTCAGACGGCAGCAGGACGGATGATTTTTGCCAAAGCCAAGGATGCTTAGGACGGTTGAACCCGCCAAGGGACATTGGATTCCTAAGAGGCATCCGAAAAGGAGCCACAGCTCATGGTCAGTGCTATTGTATTAGCCGCAGGATCCGGTCAGCGCATGGGCGCCGATCTGAATAAAGTCTATTTGGAGCTTGCGGGACGCCCTCTGCTGGTCTATGCCCTCGAGGCTTTTCAAGAGCATCCCTTGGTGGATGAAGTGATCCTCGTGTACCGACTCGGGGATGAGGAGCTCTTGACTAGGGTGTTGGCGGCGGGGTCCTTCTCCAAGGTGCGCAAAAAGGTGCCGGGAGGAGATCAGCGCATGGATTCCGTGGTCCGCGGCCTAAACGCCGCGGATCCCCTCTCGCAGTGGGTGCTCATCCATGACGCGGCTCGCCCCTTGGTGTCTCAAACCTTGATTTCCCGGTGCTTGGAAGCGACCATGCGATATGGAGCCGCTTGCCCTGTGCTCCCCGTGAAGGACACCATTAGCAGGAGTTGCGAACAGGAGATGCTGGGGGAATCCTTGGATCGCTCGACTCTTCGGGCGATGCAAACCCCCCAAGGCTTCCATCGCCCCACCTACGAGGCGATTCTTGAAAAGACGCGGCTCGAGCGGCGCGTTTTTACCGACGACAGCAGCCTTTTTCACTGGGCGGGTCGTCCGGTAAAGCTCTTTGAGGGCGCCTCAGAAACCCTAAAGGTGACGACGCCGGAGGATCTTTGTCTTTGTGAGTTCTTTTTGCTTCAACGCCAGGGGGGGAAGGGTCCCCAAAGGGCGTGCTTTGCCCCATAATGCCCCCATCGAAGGGAGCCCCAAGACATCCAGTGGATGCTCTGGGGCTCCCTTTTTTCTCGAAAAAAGAGTGAGGCAGTTTCGGGGCAGATTGCAAATTCCGAGCGATCGCAGGGAATTGCAGAGGGGTCGTTTCTAATAAAAAAGTAAGTTCGAGCCCTTCGCCTTTGAGAATTTGATCAAAGGAAGCCCCGAATAGTTTGGCTCAATAACATTTTGGCATATTGAATTGGGCTCTATCAAAAAAAGGCAAAACTTGCTACAATACGCCTATCAACAGATACAGACATTCCATAAAGGTAGGACACAGCTATGAAAAAGAACGCATCGCTTATTCTCACAACCGTACTCACCGTGGGACTGCTTGCCGGATGCAGCTCGGCCCCCAAGAGCACCACCGGAGCCGGAGCGCTCACGACGCCCAGCCCTGCAACCCAAGGCAAAGACTCCAAAGCTTCGGCACCTTCGGGAACCATGAAAACACCGGTTCCCGCCGCCCCAGGATCCATCACCAAGCTGGGCCTTGCGTCCATCAATTCGGTGAAGAAATCCAAGGCGGGGGATTCGGAAAAGGGGCCCACCGCCCAGTCGGATGTGCTCGTTGCCGCCGTGGGCTTTGACAAGGACGGAAAAGTCGCCTCCATCATGATGGACAGCGCACAAACTAAAATTGAGTACAATAAAGATGGTTCCTTGAAATCAGACCTTGGCGCAGCGTATCGGACCAAGGGGGAACGAAAAGACAGCTACGGCATGAAAGCCGCCTCGGGCATCGGTATGGAGTGGTACCAGCAAGTGGAATCGCTTTGTGCTTGGATGCAGGGCAAAACGTTGGAAGAAATAAAGGCCATGAAAACAAAGCCCGGAAAAGATCAGGCGCACCCGGCGGTCCCCGATGAGGCCGATCTTCAAAGCTCCGTCACCATTAGCGTGCAGGATTTCAAGTTGCTTTTGGAAAAGGCTTGGGCCAATGCCCAGGAGGTGACCTCTGGCGCTGATAAAGTGGGCCTTGGCATCGACATCTCTGTGAAAAAATCCGCCCCCGCCAAAGACGGCAAGGGTCCCTCAGCTCAGATCGACAACACGCTCGTGGCGGTGGCCTTGAAGGGTGATGTCATTGAAGGAGCGCGTCTTGACGTGGTGCAGGCCAAGGTGGACTACCAGGTCGACGGCAGCTTAAAGACCAATGTGGCTGATGCAGTGAAATCTAAGAGAGATTACGGCGATGCGTACAATATGAAGAAAGCTTCGTCCATCGGCAAAGAATGGTACCAACAGGCGGACGCCATTGATCGATGGGCTAAGGGGAAGACCCTGCCTCAATTTGAGACCCTGCCGGAAAAGGTGAAAACCGAGGCCGATCTTCTGTCCTCTGTGACCATTTCGGTGAATGATTATATGAAGGTGTATGCTCAAGCCGTACAAAAGGCTCGCTAAAGCCATTGCCCAGAAAGCCATAAGGAAAGGGAGTAAAGCTCCTTTTCCTTTTTTTATGGGGTATGGTATATTCGGTACCAGAGGTTCTTTGAATAGAACCGGAGTCTAAGAGAAAAGAGGATATGCTTTTGAAGGAAACATTACGGCGAACGATGCGTCGATTCGTAGCCATCCTCTGCATTTTGCCGATTTTGGCGGGGTGCAAAGGAACATCGTACAAGGAATATCGAGGCACCTTTTTCACGGTGGAGGGGGTGGAGGTCTTCAACACCGTCTTCACCGTCATCGCTTGGGAATCGTCGCCCAAGGACTGGGAAACCCATTACGAGCTGCTGCAGAAGAAGGTCCTCTATTACCATCAGCTTTTTGATATTTACCACACCTATGAGGGGATCAATAACGTCAAGACCATCAACGACGAAGCGGGCAAAAAGCCGGTGAAGGTGGATGCGCCGCTCATAGATCTCATCGTGAAGGCCAAGCAGTGGGCGAAGGAGAGCGACGGGCGGGCAAATATTGCCCTAGGGCCGGTGACGGAGCTTTGGCATGAGGCTCGGGAACACAATCAGGCCAAAGATGGGGAATCCGTGCCCGAGGACCAGATGAAGCTTCCCACGAAGGAGGAGCTCAAAGCCGCTGCGTCCCACGTGAAACTCGATGCGGTGCAGGTGGATGAAGCCGCCTCTACGGTTTTTTTGAAGGAACCTTCCATGCGGCTGGATTTGGGCGCCATCGCCAAGGGATATGCCACTGAAGAAGTGGCCAAAGCCTTGGCGGCGGCGGGAATGAAAAACGGGCTCATGAGCGCCGGAGGAAACATCAAATCCTTTGGGGCGCCGAACCTCTCTCAGAAAAAAATCTGGTCGGTGGGGGTGACGGACCCCAAGAATCCTTCGAAATATCTGGCGGATCAAGTGCTGCTGATTCCGGGCAAGGAGTCCGTGGTGAGCTCAGGGGATTACGAACGCTATTTCACCTATAAAGGCAAGCGATATCATCACCTCATTGATCCCAACACCTTACAGCCGGGAGATCATTTTGCCCAGGTCACCGTGGTGACGGAAGATTCGGCCAAGGCGGATTTTTATTCCACCACCTTGTTTCTAATGACCTATGAACAGGGGGTCCAGCTGGCCCAGCGATTGAATTTAGGGGTTGCGTGGGTCTTTCCGGACGGAACCCTTCGGATGAACGATAAGGTGAAGAGTATGCTCAAGCCATAGAAACGTAAGAGCAAAATAAAAGAACTGAAAAAGAGTACGGATGCTTGAAAGGATCCACTGAAAGGGGCGTTAAATTCCCCTTTCTTTTTTTGGAGGGAAAATAGGGAATGACGGAGGGTAATCCTGGGAATCTCCCCAATAAAAATGGTTTACAGGGCCTGAGAGCCATGCTATAATTCGCATGTTAAGTAACCACTTATATTCTTGTCAGCGGTTATTTGATAATAACCCTTTGGGAGGAAATAAGTTGAACACGAAGAAAATTCTGTCCCTGTGCCTTGGGGCTCTGCTCTGGGTGCAGAGTGTGCCGGTCCTCAGTCAAGCTACGCCCAACGCCATGTCTTCGGCGAAGTCCATGGAGATCATCCGTCAAGAAGGGGCTCAAATGCTCCGAGACCAGCGCGTCAAGCAGACCGCTCAGCGCCTAGAGAAGAAAGGCACCAGCCTTGCAACGCCTGCCAACGTCCGGGTCATTGTGGAACTCACCCAAGAGCCTTTGCTGGAAGTTATGGCCGCTCAAGGTAAATCCTTTGATGAGGCGCCTGAAGCCCAACGAATCAATCTGCGGCGCCAGGTGGTGAGCCAGCAGGAGAAGGTTCAAAAAGCGCTGAGCCAAAAGGGAATGAAGGTGGAGGTTTTAAAAAGCTTTGACACAGCCCTGAACGGATTCTCAGCGTTGATTGCGGAGAATCAAATCGAGGTTTTGGCCAAGGAACCCGGCGTAAAAGCCGTATATCGCGCCAATGAATTTCATCGTCCCGAAGCCACCATCAACATGACGTCTTCTCACAAAATGGTGGGCGCAGATACCGTTTGGAATCGCACCGGCTACCGCGGCGAAGGGACCTGCGTTGCCGTATTGGATACCGGGGTGGACGTAGCGCATGAAGCCATGGTGCTCTCCCACGCCAATCGCGCCCATTGGACCGAAGCCAAGGTTTCCGCGCTGGGTCTGCGCGGAAAATACTACACGCCTAAAGTGCCTTACGGGTACAACTATTACGACAAGAACGATGTCATTAAAGACAGCAGTCTCTTTGCAAGTCAGCACGGCATGCATGTCTCAGGAACGGTGGGGGCCAATGGCCCGGATCTAAAGGGGGTTGCTCCGGAAACGCAGATTCTCGGACTGAAAATTTTCTCCAATGATCCCTCCAACGGCAGCACTTTTTCGGACATCTATATTGATGCCATTGATGATGCGCTAAAAATCGGCGTGGACTCCATTAATATGAGCATCGGAAGTCCGGCGGGAACCTACTATCAAAACTCCATGGAAGATTTGATGTTCCGTCGCATCCGCGAAGCAGGCATCGGCATCGCCGTAGCCGCCGGAAATTCCGGCAGCGTGGAGTACGGCCACCCAGACCTGCCTTGGTATGTCAACCCCGACACCGCCATGGTGGAAAACCCAGGCCTCAACAAAGACACCACCTGCGTGGCCTCAGTGACCAACGACTACCGCAGGATGTCCATTCTGCGCATCGAGGGAAAAGATTATGCGCTGAGCAACTCCAACGGTGAACTTTTTTTCCATAAAGCCTTTGGGGAGAATGAGGTGGAAGTGATCAATGCCGGCTATGGATCGGAAGGGGAGCTTCCCCAAAAGCAGGCGGCAAAGGATAAGATTCTCCTCATCCAGCGTGATGGCAATGAAACCTTGCAAACGAAAATCGATCGGGCCCTCAAATGCAGTCCCGCTGGAATTATTCTGCGCGGCCGCGACCACGAAAACGGCATGCGCATTGGCAGCGTCCCCAAGAGCATTAAGATTCCTGTAGCGGTGATCAGTGGGCCTACCGGCCTCTTATTGGCGCAAAAGCTTCGGGCAAGCTTTCCAGAAGGGGTACTGATGGGACTCAACGAAATGGGGTCCACTCCTTCAAGCTTTAGTGCATGGGGAGTAACGCCGGGTTTTGACTTGAAGCCGGAACTGGCCGCTCCCGGAGGAGACATCTACTCCACCATGAACGACAATAAGTATGCGTACATGAGCGGGACGTCCATGGCCACGCCGCATGTAGCCGGCGCCTACGCCGTTCTTTCCCAATATCTGAAAGCAGATCCCAAGTTCAAGACCCTTTCGGGAAAAGAAAGAGGCGATCTCATGAAAACTCTTTTTATGAACACCGCCGTTCAGGTCTCGGATGTAGTTGCTCAGGGGGAAGAGTTTGTAAAAAAACTCAGCTCGCCCAGAAAGCAGGGCGCCGGTATGGTCAACCTCGCTCAGGCGACGACCACTCCAGCGACCTTGGTGCAAAAAGATACCCAAGAAGCGAAGTATTTGTTGCCTCGCAATGAAGTCAAAAAATTCACTACAACGTTGGAGGTCCGAAACTACGGAAAGCAAGAGCTGACTTATAAGGTCCAAGGACAGGTTTTGCGCGAAGAGACCAAAGATACGCTCTTTGAACGCAAAAACTTCAACGCAGACGGCGAGAGCGAGAAGCGAAGACTCACCATTCCCGCGTTCACGCATTTCAGTGTGCCCATTGCGGCAACCACGACCACCGATCAGCCGGAGGATTTTGTTCGAGTAGGTCCTGGGGAAACCAAATCCTTTGAAGTTACGGTGGATTTTTCCAAGGAAAGTCTTTTCCGCAACCAATTCGTGGAAGGATTTATTCAACTTCAGCCCGTGGAAAAGAACATTCCACAGCTTTCCTTGCCCTTTGTAACGTTCTATGGCAACTGGAGCGACCTGATGAATGTAGATGGGTTCCCGAACGAAATCGTGCGCGATGAGGACCTCGCCAATATGCCTCAAAACGTTCATCCTCAGACCAAAACAGCCTGCTCGGGACTTTTTTATTTAGACTCTGAGCGCAGCCGCAAGGAATCTGAGGGAGATTACGATGTGGAATATTGGATGGGGCATGGGACTTACAATGAGGTTCAGGTTCCCCAAACTTGGGTCTCTCCTTATCGAGGCGCCTTTGACCAGCCCAGTGCCGACGGGACGTTTATTGGGGGCTTCACAGATGTTAAAGCCGAGATTTCCCTTCGGCGCAACCTCAGTGTGCTGAAGCTGGATGTGCTCGATGCCCAGAAAAAGGTCATCAGAACCCTCCATACGGCCAAAGGACTTACGAAATATTTCTTCAACCGCGGTCGAGTCAATAGTGCGTTCCGAAGCCCCTATACGCTATGGGATATGAAGGTGGGACGGGACGTGGTGCCTGACGGAGACTACTTCTATCGAATCCGAACTCAAGCGGCTCATGAAAATGCCCCCGAGCAAGAAAAACTCATGCCCATTCGAGTGGATACCGTGGCTCCGGTTTTGAAAAACCTTCACTTTGATAAAGACACCAAGGTATTGACGTTCCAGATGGACGATGGGACCGGGATTGGCAATTTTGGGTATTTGATTCATGGAATTCATAAAGAGACCGGAAAACCCATTCTTTTAAAGCGCTTCATTCCCATCCACCAAACGGGTCAAAAGGTTCGGGTGGACCTGGCTTTGGCCTTGAATAATCGTCCCGTTGAGGAGATTGCCATCACCACAGCAGACCTTTTGTCCAACCGGCGAATTGTTACAGCCCGTTTAGAGGACCTCTCCAAGAGCGAACCAGATCTTGCCCATGCGGAAATCATCTTGACGAGTCCCAAAGAAATGCAGACCATGAAGGATCCTGCGGGAACGCTCATCACCGGGAATATCATTGGAGAGGTGCAGGTAGAATCCATCCAGGTCAATGGAACGGAAGCCCTTTTCTTCCGCAAAGATACCAGCAACATCGGCAATGGAGCCTATACCGGCCCCGTACACTTTTTCAGTGGCGCTCCCGTCTTGCCCGAAGGCTTAGCCGAGATGAAGGTTGTGGCAAAGCTTAAGGATGGACGCGAACTCAAAGTGACTCGACGCGTGGTGGCGGACTATAATGCCCCTCGTCTGTCAGCAACGGTGCACTCCTTTGATCCGGACACCCGAAAGGTTCATTTGTCGGTGACCATGGCGGATGAGACCGGATTTATGCGACTGGCCGCCGACGGCAACGAAGTGTTCACTCACAACCCCAGCGCACCGGGCCTGGCCGTCCTTACGAAGGAATGGACGCTCGACACCCTTCCGGGGTATGAGGACATCACTCTGAAGGTTACGGATGTCGCAGGCCGCGAAACGACACTGGTCGTTCCCTTGAAATCCACAAACAAACCCCAGCGCGTGGAACGTCTTCACGGAAACAACCGCATGGAGACCGCCGTGGCCGTGTCTCAAAAGACCTTCAAAAAGGCCAAAACCGTAGTGATCGCTTCCTCCAAAAGCTTTGCCGACGCCTTGCCTGGAGCTCCCTTGGCGGCAACGCTTGAGGCCCCGGTGCTGTTGACCCAGGGAAAAGAAGCCTTGGAAGAGGAGGTTCAAGAAGAGATCAAGCGTCTTGAGGCAAAGCATGCAGTGCTTTTGGGCGGGGATCTGCGCATCAGTCAAGCGATTGAACAAAGCCTGATTGCTCAAGGCATCACTGTGGAACGTTTGGGTGGAGCAAGCCGAGTGGAGACGGCGCAGAAAATCGCAGAGCGACTGGCCAAAGAAACCCCCTATACTACGGCGTTTTTGGTGAACCAAGCCGCTTTTGCGGATGGGATTACAGCAGGCGCTGCCGCTGCACTTCAAGGCACCCCCATTCTCTACACGCTGCAAGCCGAGATTTCAAAGGAAACGTTGGCGTTCCTCCAGGACCAAAAAATACAAAAAATCAACCTCGTCGGCGGGGTCGGCGCGGTGTCGGAAGATGTGGTGAAGACCTTGGAAGAGCATGAGGTTCAAGTCACTCGTTTGGCGGGAGATACTCGTCATGCAACCAGCGTGGAAGTCGCCAAAACCTACTTCAAAGAAGCCAACCGAGCCCTCCTGGCCACCGGTGAGGTGTTTGCCGACTCCCTGGCCGCCAGCGTCATGGCCGCTCAATTTAACGCTCCGGTCCTTTTAACCCAACCCAAAGCACTTCCCGAAGACGTGAAGCGCCATTTGAAGGATCGTCCGATCCTCCACCTGACCATTCTTGGGGGAGAACTCTCCGTGTCCAAGGCAGTTGCTGATGAAGCCGCTGGAATTTTGGATGCAAAATAAAAAAGCCTTCCATTAAGTACGCGAAAGAAAAGGGGGAGGAAGCTCCAAAGGGGCAGCGGGCTCCCCCTTTTTCTTGACCTTTGGGGTCGCTGAAGGGCACGTACTATGACAATGAAGGGGTTTTAAAAACAGTCGGTCACCACTCTTTACTTTACTCGAAAAAGTTGGTATCATGCTTTTTGGCATATACCCTAATTAATACCGCGGCAAGTATTATAATCGGAGGGATTACAACAATGGCAAAAATGATGGGACCAAAGTTCAAACAGTCCAGAAGATTGGGTTTGAACGTATCGGGTCACCCCAAGGCAATGAAACGGGCCGAACGGTCCAAGGGCTCTTCGCGGGCGGACAAGAAACTTACCGAATACGGCACGCAGCTTTTAGAAAAGCAGCGTTTGAGAGCTTACTACAACGTATTGGAGAAGCAATTTGTCCGTTACGTGGATAAGGCCATGAGAACCAAGGGACAAACCGGTCCCGAGCTCTTGAATCTTTTGGAGCTGCGTTTGGACAACATGGTATACCGCATGGGATTTGCAACCTCCATCCGTCAGGCAAGACAAATGGTCAATCACGGCCACTTCTTAGTCAACGGCAAGAAGGTCAACATTCCAAGCTATGCCCTGAAGGTCGGGGATGTCGTGGAGTTGCGTGAAAAATCCAGAAAGACGGAACGTTTTACGGAGAATTTTGCTCAGCTGATGGGAACCCCCATTCCTTACATCGAAAGAGATGTGGAACACTTTAAGGCTACGGTTGCCCGTCTTCCCCAACGGGAAGAACTGCCCATTGAGATCAATGAGCAGCTCATCGTCGAATACTACTCCAAAACGAGATAGATTTTTGACCGGGAAAAAATGCCTCACTTCGGTGCGGCATTTTTTTCGTGTCTGGAAAGCATGTATAATGAGAGCAGTGAGGGCTCAAGTGCGAGCCTTCTATAGATCGCTCCAAAAGAGTCTCTTTGAATAAGGGGCTCGTAATGATGAAAGGAAGGACACTATGGTATTTCTCGGTGAATTATCCGCCCTTTTGGCGGCCGCCGTATGGAGCGTCAGCAGTCTCTTAACCGAAAAAGCCTCTTTACGGACCAAAAGCAATGATTTGAATCTCGTGGTCAAGGCCTTGGGATTGTTCTTTGTCAGCGTTATTGCCTGGGCGGTACGGGGGACGATGTTCCCGACGCAGGGGACTTTGGCGTCCTTTTCCTGGCTCGCTCTATCAGGAGCCGTGGGGTTTGCGTTGGGGGACAGCTTTTTGTTTCGAAGCTTCCAGCTTTTGGGGGCAAAGGTCACCTTGTTGATTTTCTCCCTCGCGCCGGTACTAACCGCTCTTTTCGGCATTCTTTTTTTAGGGGAGCATTTGACGTGGGCCAATGTTGCGGGCATGAGCCTGGTGCTCTTTGGCGTGATTTTCGTTATTTTGGAGGGCGGCCCCGGGCGAAGGATAAAGCTTCGCTTTCCCCTGAAGGGCGTCGTCATGGCGCTTTTGGCCTCGTTGGGCCAGGCGCTGGGCGTTGTGCTCTCAAAGCAGGGAATGACGGGCTATGATGCCTTCTCAGCCACCCAGATCCGCCTATTGGGGGGCGTGGCGCTGATGATCGTCATCGCCTTGGCCCGACCCACGGAGCATGATTTTCGCGCGTTTGCCAACCGACATGTGCAAGCGCTCTCCGCAGGCAGTGCAGTGATGGGGACCGTCATCGGCGTGACCTTATCCATGGTAGCCATTGCAAACACGAAGGCTGCTATTGCCGCAACCCTCATGGGGGTGACCCCCATCATGGTCATCCCCCTCGCCGTCGTTTTTCATAAGCAGCGGGCCGAAGCCAAAGAAATTTTGGGCGCCCTCATCACGGTGGCGGGCATCGCTGTGCTCTTTATTCCCTAGTTCGGGCCCTCCTCGGGGCGTTAGGAGTTTTTTATGATCAGCCCATTGAGCGCTCACGCTGCCGCCCAGATCAACCCCTTGAACCTGGCCTTTTTAGGCGATACGGTCTGGGAGGGGTACGTGCGGGACCGGCTGTTTTTGAGCCTTCAAAATGCGCCGGCTCAGGTGCTCCACCATTCCTGCGTCGCCTACGTCCGAGCCTCTTCGCAAAGCGATGCGCTGGAAGCTTGGACGAATGAATTGAGCGAGGAAGAGGAAGGCATTTTGCGCCGGGGGCGCAATCAAAAGCCCGGGCATTGCCCTCGCAACGTATTAAAGGCGGATTATCGCCGAGCTACTGGATTTGAAGCCCTTTTGGGCTATGTATATCTTTTGGGAGACGCTCTGCGCCTTCAGCATCTGATGACTCTCGCTTTTGAGCGGATTCAAGAGACGCTGGGCGAGGGCGAGGCCATCCAAAGCCCTCCCGCACGCCCCGCGCAAGACCCTAGCTGCGCGGAAAGGAACAGCCCATGAGACCTGGACAAAAACGAGTCGGCGCAAAGCCGAAGGAAGGTTCCCGCTATTCAAGGCCGCGGCCCAAGCGGGATGAATCCGTGCGCATCATCAAGCAGATTGTGGTGAAGGAGCCGGAGAAAAAGACAGACGATAACCTCGTATACGGACGAAACGCCGTGTTGGAGGTTTTAAAAAGCGATCGGGGCATTGAGGTGCTCTATGTGGCCGAGGGCGATCCCGAGGGATCCTTGGCCAAGATTTTGGGCATTGCCAGAGACAAGCGACTTTTGGTCAAGTTCGTGGATCGGCGAAAGCTCGACCAACTGACGGATAAGGGGCACCATCAAGGAGTGGCCTTGCGCGTTACAGACTTCGTCTATCAGCAGGTCGAAGAAATCCTCGCTCGGGCTCGACAGAAAAAGGAAGATCCTTTCTTGATTCTTTTGGATGAGGTGGAGGATCCCCACAACCTAGGATCCATCATCCGGACTGCGGAGCTTTGCGGAGCCCACGGCATCATCATCCCCAAACGGCGCAGTGTAGGCGTTACGGCTACGGTGTATAAAACCAGCGCCGGCGCGGTGGAGCATCTGCCCGTGGCGCGGGTCACCAATCTTGTGGCTGCGGCGCAAGAGCTAAAAAAACGCGGCATCTTCCTCTACGGCGCGGATATGGCGGGGGAGCAATCCTGCAACCATCAGGACTTTTCGGGTCCCTGCGCTCTAGTCATCGGCAATGAAGGCAAGGGCATTTCCCGGCTGATGCGGGAGACGTGCGACGCCATGGTGTCCATTCCCATGGTGGGGACCCTCAATTCCCTCAACGCTTCGGTGGCCGCGGGAATTATCATGTATGAAGTGATGAAAGGGCGTCTGGAGAAAAAAACGCCCAAAGCCTAAGCGCACAGTTACCGGGGCCGCTGGAAGAAACTTCAGATCCCGCCGGGGCGTGGCGCTAAGCCAAAGGAAGGTGAGGGGATGGATCCAAGAGAATACAAGGAGCGTCCGCTGGAGGACGTGGTGGCCGGCGCTCAGCGCGGAGACCGGCAGGCCCAGCAATGGCTGATTACTAAGTATCGGCCCATGGTGGAGCAGCAGGCCCGGCGGTTTTCTCTGCAGGGCGGGGAGCCCGAGGACCTCATTCAAGAGGGGCTCATGGGCCTGGCCGAGGCCATCAGGGATTACAACGAGGCGGGCGGCAGCCGCTTTGAAAGCTTTGCCTTTCTTTGCATCCGGCGCCAGATTTATAACGCGCTGGAGGCCGCGGCCCGAGACAAGCACCAACCGCTTAATTCCTACCTTTCTTTTTTCACCCCCCTGAATCCTCAGGAGGCCATGACCTTAGAAGAGGTCTTTGCCGGGGACGATCGCTTTGATCCCCCGGGGCGCCTGTTGGAGCAGGAAGCGCAAAAAGAATATCGGCAACGCCTCTCGTCCGTGCTCTCCCCCTTGGAAGACACCATTCTTCAGGAGTACCTTGCGGGGCACTCTTATGTGGAGATCGCACAAAGGATGGGGCGAGACGTGAAGTCCGTGGACAATGCCATTCAGCGCATTCGGAAAAAACTTGCGAAATCTTAGGGGATTTTTGCGCCCGGGGCGTTGACAGCCCTATCCCTGTTTGATATAGTTGTGTTTGTCAGTTTAGTGCCCACATAGCTCAGTTGGCAGAGTGCTGCCTTGGTAAGGCAGAGGTCGGCGGTTCAAGTCCGCTTGTGGGCTCCATTTTTTTTATTCACTGGAGGGAAACCAATGGGAAAAGCAAAATTTGAACGTACCAAACCCCATGTTAACATCGGGACCATCGGTCACGTCGACCACGGCAAGACCACGTTGACGGCCGCCATCACGACGGTTTTGTCCAAGAGTGGAAAAGCCAACGCCTTTAAGTACGATGAAATCGACAAGGCGCCGGAAGAAAAAGAAAGAGGAATCACCATTAATACCGCTCACGTGGAATATGAGACGGACAACCGTCACTATGCTCACGTGGACTGCCCGGGACACGCCGACTATGTAAAGAACATGATCACGGGAGCCGCTCAGATGGACGGCGCCATCCTCGTGGTATCGGCTGCTGACGGAGTCATGCCCCAAACGAGAGAGCACATCCTTTTGGCCTCCCGTGTTGGCGTCAACTACATTGTCGTCTTCATGAACAAAGCCGACATGGTGGATGACCCTGAGCTCTTGGAGCTTGTGGAAATGGAAGTTCGGGAAATCCTGAGCGAATACGACTTCCCCGGCGACGATACCCCAATCATTGCGGGATCGGCGTTGGAAGCGTTGAATAATCCAGAAGATCCGGAAAAGACCAAGTGCATTCTCGACTTGATGGAAGCGGTGGACAGCTACATTCCGACCCCCGAGCGGGATACGGACAAGCCCTTCTTGATGCCTGTGGAAGATGTCTTCACCATCACGGGACGCGGAACCGTAGCAACGGGCCGTGTGGAATCTGGAGTGCTCAAAGTTGGCGATGAGCTGG
>LQGW01000037.1:33201-191180 GCA_002838815.1 Clostridiaceae bacterium JG1575
AGTTCGTGGGCCAGGTGTACGTATTGAAGAAAGAGGAAGGTGGACGCCACACCCCGTTCTTTGACGGATACAGACCCCAGTTCTACTTCAGAACGACGGACGTAACGGGAAGCATCAAGCTGCCCGATGGCATGGAAATGGTTATGCCTGGGGATCACATCGACATGAACGTTGAACTGATCACGCCGGTGGCCATGGACGAAGGACTGCGTTTCGCCATCCGTGAAGGCGGACGGACCGTAGGATCCGGCGTCGTATCCAAGATCGTCGAATAAAAGCGATGAGGCGGGCCCTAAAGAGTCCGCAAGCGCTGCAAAAGCTTCCCTTTCACGAGGGAAGCTTTTTTATGAGCGCCGCTCAGGGCGACAAGGCAGTCCCTGGCGTTTGCCAGAGATTTTCTAAAAAAGCCCCGTGCGATCACAAATCATGGTATAATGTAAAATGCGTTAAATGGAGAGGATTTTAATTGACACAGAAGATTCGCATGTGTTAAGGTTACTGGGTAATATGTCCCAGTGACATATATTTTTTATCCGCTCAAATAGTTCATGGGATATGGAGGTGCAACACGTGAGAGTCAAAGTGACAATGGCTTGTACTGAATGCAAGCAAAGAAATTACAACACAATGAAGAACAAGAAGAATGACCCTGAGAGACTTGAAATGCAAAAGTACTGCAAGTTCTGTCAAAAACACACACTGCACAAGGAAACGAAGTAATCAAGTAAGGATGTGAAGAAATGGCTTCAAAAGAAGGCGGAATCGGCAACTTTTTGATGCAAGTCCGGAAAGAAATCGAGAAAACCACATGGCCCAGCCGGGAGCAGGTTAAGAAAGCTCTGGTGGCCGTCGCCGTCGTGGTGATCATTTATGCCCTTCTCACTGGAGTATTTGACTTTGTGATTGGCTTGATCATGAAGTACGTATTCCGGGTCTAGAGGATCCATCATTTTATGGAAATGGGAAAAGCAGGGTGGTATGTTGTCCATACTTACTCCGGATATGAGAATAAGGTCAAGGTCAATCTTGAAAAAGCAATTGAAAACAGAGGGATGGAAGACCTAATTCAAGAAGTTGAGGTTCCTCTGGAGGAAGTCATTGAACGTAAAGAGGACGGCACGGAGAAGAGAGTTTTTAGAAAGAAATTCCCAGGCTACGTGCTGGTCAAGATGGTAATGACCGAAGAAACGTGGTATGTGGTCCGCAACATCCGTGGATGTACGGGCTTTGTCGGCGCGAAATCCAACAGTCCGGTCCCCCTTACGGAGGACGAAGTCCGTTCCATGGGCATCCGTGAGACGCGGCGGAAAGTGGACCTTACTGTGGGCGAGCCCGTGACCATCATTTCTGGCCCCATGAGAAACTTCTCGGCCACCGTCACCGAGGTGAACGAGGAAAAACGAAAGATTAAGGTAGAAGTGCAGATGTTCGGTCGAGAAACCATCGCCGAAATGGACTTTGACCAGGTGGAAAAAGTCAAGTAGTCTATAAAGCCCGGATCCGGGCTTTTATAGTGGGAGGCACATGAAACCCAAACGATGTGCCGAAATGACCACAATATAGGAGGAAACACGAATGGCAAAAAAAGTCACAGGGATGATTAAGCTCCAGCTTCCTGCAGGAAAGGCCACCCCGGCCCCCCCAGTGGGACCTGCCCTCTCCCAGCATGGCGTCAACATCATGGGATTCTGTAAGGAATTTAATGAGAAGACCAAAAATCAGATGGGGTACATCATTCCCGTCGTCATCACGGTATATCAGGATCGGTCCTTCAGCTTCATCATGAAGACTCCTCCCGCTGCTGTTTTGATCAAAAAGGCAGTGGGCATCGAGTCCGGATCGGGCGTCCCCAACAAAACCAAGGTGGCCAAGCTCACCAAGGATCAGTTGAGACAGATCGCAGAGACCAAAATGCCCGACCTGAATGCCGCCTCTGTGGAAGCCGCCATGGCGATGATCGCCGGCACGGCTCGCAGCATGGGCGTAACCGTAGAAGAATAGGATTCGTATCTCACAATCGGTGGGAGGCTTTTAAACCGCTAACACCACAAGGAGGAATATAAAGGAATGGGAAAGAATTACAAAGAAAGTGCGAAGCTCATTGACCGCAGCGCACTCTACAGCCCGGAAGAGGCATTGGATTTGGCCGTCAAGACGGCCAAGGCAAAATTCGACGAGACCATTGAACTGCACGTTCGCTTGGGCGTAGACCCAAGACATGCCGATCAGCAGGTCCGCGGCGCCGTGGTTTTGCCCAACGGAACGGGTAAGGAAGTCAAGGTCCTGGTCTTTGCCAAGGGCGAGAAGGCTCAAGAAGCACGAGATGCCGGAGCAGACTATGTCGGCGATATGGATCTTGTGGACAAGATCCAAAAGGAAAACTGGTTTGACTTTGACGTCGTCGTGGCAACCCCCGACATGATGGGAACCATTGGACGTCTGGGACGGGTTCTTGGACCCAAGGGCCTCATGCCCAACCCCAAGTCCGGCACGGTAACCTTTGATGTCGCTAAGGCCATGCAGGACATTAAAGCCGGTAAGGTGGAATACCGTTTGGATAAGACGGCCATCATCCACGTGCCCATCGGCAAGAAGTCCTTCGGCGCAGAGAAGCTCGGCGTGAACTTCAAGGCCGTTATGGATGCCATCGTGAAGGCGAAGCCTTCGGCAGCGAAGGGACAGTACGTGAAGTCCATCTCCGTAGCGTCCACCATGGGCCCTGGCATCAAGATCAATCAGAATAAATTCATGTAGCATTTTCTTTGAGCCTGGTCGTTGACTTTGCTCAAACACCATGCTATGCTGATTTAGCAAAATCAAAACAGAATCTTTCTTTTCCAAAGACAGCTGGTGCAAAGGAAATCCAGCCGAGGAGAAGCCCATAAGCCCCCAAAAGGGGTAGGCGGTCTTTTCTCGTGCGCACCAGGAAAAGGCCGCTTTTGTTTTGGACTCTAATAAGGAGGTGTACCTATTGTCCAACAGCATCAGAGAACAAAAAGAACAGGTTGTTTCCGAGATTAAGGAACTCATCAATGCGTCCAAATCTTTGGTTGTGGTTAATTATCAGGGCATCAACGTGGAAGATGACACCGCGCTGAGAAAAACCATGCGGGAAAACAACGTTCAGTACAAAGTCTTGAAAAACACGATGGTGGAATTGGCCATGGCCGATCGGGATGCCGAAGCATTCAAAGCCTTCCTCGATGGCCCCAACGCCTTTGCCTTTGGCGAAGACGAAGTAACCGCCGCGAAACTCATCAAGACCTTTATGACCGAGAAGAAGAAACTGGAGATCAAGGGTGGATTTGTGGATGGTCACGTCTACGGAGCCGATGAAATCAAGGCTTTGGCTGACATGCCGTCCAAGGAAGAGCTTATTGCCAAGCTCCTTGGATCCATGCAGAACCCGATTTCCAAGGTGGTTCGCGTACTCCACGCCCTTTCGCCCAGCACCAAGTTTACCTACATGGTTAAGGCACTGGCCGATCAAAAAGCAGAAGCCGGCGAAGCGTAAGCTCGTCGTCCCACGACACTTTCAACAAACAGAATGTATATATGGAGGATCTTAAAATGACGAAAGAACAAATCATCGAAGCAATCAAAGGCATGAGCGTGCTTGAACTGAACGAATTGGTTAAGGCTTGCGAAGAGGAATTCGGCGTATCCGCCGCGGCTCCCGTAGCCGTAGCTGCTGCTCCTGGCGCTGCTGCTGCAGCTCCCGCTGAAGAAAAGACCGAATTCGACGCCATCTTGGCTCAGGTCGGCGACCAGAAGATCAAGGTCATCAAGGTTGTCCGCGAATTGACCGGACTTGGCTTGAAGGAAGCAAAGGATCTCGTTGATGGAGCACCCAAGCCCTTGAAGGAAGCCTGCACGAAGGAAGAAGCCGAGGAAATCAAGGCAAAGCTTGCTGAAGTTGGCGCTACGGTAGAAGTGAAGTAAGGGTCCCTTTCCCTGCAGGAACCCTTTGGTTCCTAAGATTAAAGAACTCCCCCAAAGGCATCGGGCCGATGGCGGAGTTCTTTTTTTGTGGGGGCGGTTCCCAAAGGGGGTCAAGGCAAGGAGACTAAGAGGTCTTTTTGAAGGTCAAAATGTAGCCGTTGGTGTTGGTGGGGCAAAGCTCCAAAAGCGTGGTGTTTGGCGGCTGCCTAAAGCGTGGGCCGCTCTGCCAACAAACCAGATAGCCGCGCCAGGATAAGAACGCCTGGGGATTTCCGCTCAATAGGGCATGGTACTCCTCCAAGGTAAGGTCCCGTTCCGCCATGAGGGCCGCGTGCAAAGGCCCAACGTAGCGAAAATGCCAAGGCTCATAAGGGACCCCGGTGATGGCTTCCTTCCCCTTGGGGTAGCGAAGGATGAACCCTAAAGAAACGCCTTCGCCCCGGATGTAGTCGGGCCAGCCGGTTTGGTCAAAATCCGGGCCCTCTTTTCCGGATGAGGCCAGATCTAGGGCCAGGCCGGCTTGATGCTCACTGGCGCCCGCAGGCAGGGTGAACAAAGCATCCTTTTGATGAAGCTTTTCTTGAAGGGCGCGAGTGCGGTAGGCCGAAACAATCCATAAGGGCGGGCGCTGCGGCTCCTGGGCCCCCGCGGCCAAAGCGGTATAGGCCGCTGCGGTGTCTGGATCGGCCAGAAGATCCCCAGATAGAGGAACCAAGGAGGGCGTGTAGTCTCTTGGGAGGGGATTTTTGCGGTTGATGAGCCGGAGGGTTTCTTTGAAGCAATTGGGCGTTTCTTCCTTAATCTGGGCCAACGTCAGCTCTTGGAGGAGGGAGTCATCCTCCTGAGTCCAGACGCTGAAGGCGGGGGAAACGGGCAGGAGGGTCCAAAGGCTCGCAGGAGCTTTTTGAACGAGCTTTTGTCGAAGGGATGGCTGTACGGTGAGGAGCGTCGTGAGGATGAGCGCGAGGGTCATCAGTAAAAGCATCGCCCGCGAAGCAGGGGATGGCTTTTTTTTTGGGGGTCAAGGCAGAGCACCTCCTTACAAGGCAGAGGGTTAAGCAAAGGGAATAGGCCGGGGGCCCCCGCTACTCGGCGATTTGGCTGCGGAAGGCTCCGCGGGGGCCGCCAAGGGAAAACGCAGAATAAAACGGGTGATCCCCGCGTTGGAGGTGACCTGGATGTCTCCGCCATGGCTTCTAAGAATTTCCCGAGCAATGGAGAGGCCCAGGCCTGAGCCGCCGATTTTTGTGGACCGTGATGGATCCAACCGGTTGAATTTTTCAAAGATTAAACGGATTTCTTCTCGCGAGAGCGTCGCGCCTTCGTTTTCACAGGCGATGAAGCACTCGGAACCCTTGGCGGCGGCCTGAAGCACCACGACGCTCTTGGGCGTTGAGTAGTGGATGGCGTTGGTGACGATGTTGGAGAGGGCCCGGCCCATTTGATCCGGGTCAAAATACGCCCGCAGGGGCGCTCCGGGCAAAACCTTTAGCTGTTTTTCCGAATCTTTGGCCAAAAGCGCCAGTTCTTCCTGCATCTGCAGCAACAGCATGTGCACATCTCCCATCACCCGATGGAGCGGCAACGTCTGCAACTGATACTTGCTGATTTCAAAAAATTCGGTAATGAGGTCGTCCAGGCGCAGGGCATTGCGTAGGGCAATCCCTGTGAAGCGTTCACGCATGTCCGCAGGAAGCTCTTTGGATTCGTCTAGGAGGCTTAGGTACCCAATGATGGAGGCCAAGGGCGTTTTGATGTCGTGAGCGATGTAGGTAATAAGGTCGTTCTTTTTTTGAAATTCCATGCGCAGCTTTTCCCCGGAGAGTTCCGAGTGGGCATAAAGGTGCTCAAGCCCCAGGCGAATCCCGGAGAAATCTTCATAGTCTACGCCACGAGCAGGATCCTGGACGAAGCGACGAATGGCGTTCAAAAAGGCCGACTGCTGTTTGATAAAGCGAATCTGCTGGCGCACGCAGGCGAGAAAGGCAAAAATCATGGGAAGAATGGGCAGGCGGGGACTAAAGAGCATAAGGAACAAGGTCCGGTCCGAGTTTATTTTCAGCCCAACCAGGCCTAAGAGAATCAAATAAGTGAATAGGAACACCAAAAGAGCCGTGGAGATTTGACGAAGAATTAAGCTTCGCACGTCGGCACGAATGAATTGATAATAGGTACTTTTCTTACTCAAGCTGGTAGCCCACCCCCCAGACGGTCTTGATGTAGCGGCGATTGGTGTGTTCTGAAATCTTCTCGCGCAGATGCCGGATGTGCACCATGATGGTGTTGTTGGAGGACTCTAAATAGGTGTCTTGCCAAACCTTGGAAAAGATCTCTTCAGGGCCGAACACCCGGTGCGGTTCTTTTAAGAAAAGGGCCAGCAGGTCGAATTCTTTAGGGGTGAGGTTGACGAGTTCTTTGCCGATGAAGAAGCGGTGCGAGGAAGGATCCAGCGTCAGTTCTTGGTGCACCAAAAGGCGCTCCACCTCTTCGCGCTTGATGGCGGGGTTGTAGGTCATGGTCCGGCGCAGTTGCGCTTGAATGCGGGCCATGAGCTCCAGGGGCCGAAAGGGTTTTTTAATGTAGTCGTCAGCGCCCGCGTAGAGTCCGTTGATTTGATCGGTTTCGGTGATTTTGGCCGTGACGAAGAGTACGGGAAAGGCATGTTCTTTTCGAATGTCGCGCAAGAGACTCACCCCGTCTTGATCGGGCAGCATGATGTCTAATACGGCCAAATCCACGGGGGTGGTTCGCAACGCCGCCAATACGCCTTGAGCCTCGTGAAACAACAGCACCTCAAAGCCTTCTTCCTTTAGATAATGTTCGATGAGCAGCGCGATGTTCTGTTCATCCTCCACCACCAAGATCCGCATAGCAGCGCCTCCTTTTTTAAGGGCCGCAAAGAGCGGGCCCGTCTTCTTTCAAGGTATCATATCCAGGGCTTCTTTGACCACGCGGGCCCCTTATCTTTTTCTTAAGGAAGGGACGCCTGAGGGAGAACCACGTCAAGGGAAGGGACCAGAGCGTGCCGGAGCTCTTTTTAAGGGGTCGGATCATGCTACAATAAGAAAAACAACGGACGAAAGGGGCGATGGAATGAACCTAAGAGGACGCAAACATCGGCTTTGGCTTTGGGTGCTGCTGCTGATCGTAGCGGCGGGGTGCGGACCCAAAAAACTTCAGGAGGTGCCCGTGGACGTCATCCGAGAAGGAGTCACCGGCGTGCGGGGTCTGGCGGATCTTTTAAAAGGATATCCCTTTGAACCTGAAGGAAGCGAGGGCAAGCGGTATCGACTGAAAAACGGCTACGATTTCTACTTTTATGAGGCGCTGGGAAGGGGCCGCATGGAGATCGGCACGAGCCTTGGCGTGCGGACGCCTTTCGAGTCGGTCGCGGACTTGCATTATCTTCAAGAAATCAGTTGGCGCACGCTAAAGGAACGCACCCGGGGTCAAACAGAGAATCTTCAATGGGCTGACTTTGAGGTGGTGCCCGCCCAAAAGATCCCCGGGCAAAAGGCAGGGCGCCGCTATCCCTTGGAAGGGGGCATGAGCTTGGAGCTTTTGGGCACGCCCGGGGAGGGGCACCCGAAGATCCGCATCCGCGATGCGAAGGGCGGCCTCGTGCCCTTAGAAAAAGCGCTCGCGCAGCACATCCAAAAATAAACAGCGCATGAGAAAATCCCCCAAGAACGGGCCAACGCTCGTCTTGGGGGATTTTTTAATAAGGAGAAAACAAGGCGCGAGGAGTCGCAAAGGGGGGCAAAAAAAACAAAAAAAGAAAGGCCCTTCGCCTTGACGGTGCACCGAGGTTATTGTACAATATTAAATTGTATCCGTGTCTAATCGCACCAACCGCGAATAGATCGTGCAGTGGTGGTTCCGCCCTTATTGTATAACGGATGGCCGCCATTGACAAGACTAAAATAAGGGGTGAATTTATGGTACATCCTGTTCAAGAACTCATGGAGAAAATGAATTTACAAGAGATTCATAATCCTGCAGGCAATCGAACAAGAGTCAGCTTTGCAAGAATCAAAGACGTTGCCAAAATGCCGAATCTTATAGAGATTCAGCTTGATTCTTACAATTGGTTTCTAAAAGAGGGGCTCAACGAGGTCTTTGAAGACATCGCCGCCATCTCCAATCACAGCAATACCCTAGTACTCCGCTTTGTGGGCTTTCATCTGGATGAAAACAACGTTAAGTATTCCATCGAGGAGTGCAAGGAACGTGACGCGACCTATGCCGCACCGTTAAAGGTGAACGTCCGCCTCGAGAATACCGAAAGCGGAGAAATTAAAGAGCAGGAAGTTTATATGGGAGAATTCCCCCTCATGACCGAGCAGGGAACCTTCATCATCAACGGCGCTGAGCGGGTTATCGTCTCTCAGTTGGTCCGCTCTCCGGGCGTGTACTACAATGGGTCCATTGATAAAACCGGAAAGCCCCTTTATTCGGCTACGGTCATCCCCAACCGGGGCGCCTGGCTGGAATTTGAAACAGATTCCAACGACATCATCTACATTCGCATCGACAAGACGCGCAAGCTGCCCATCACGGTGATGGCCCGCGCGCTGGGCTTTGGCACCGATCAGGAAATCCTCAGCTACTTCGGCGAAGACGAGCGGCTCATGGCTACCATTGAGAAGGACGCCACCAAAACCCAAGAAGAAGGCCTTATTGAAATCTACAAGCGGGTCAAGCCCGGCGAACCCCCCACCGTGGATTCGGCCTCGACTCAGTTGAATCTTCTGCTCTTCGATCCCAAACGGTACGACCTCTCGAAGGTCGGTCGCTATAAATTCAATAAAAAGCTCAACATCCTTCCCCGGATCGTCAACCAAGTGGCGGCCCAAGACGTCGTCAGCGCGGAATCGGGGGAGATTTTGGCGAGCGCTGGACAAACCATCGACCGGACCATGGCCGAAGCCATGGTTTTAGAGGGCATCAACTCGGTGGATATTCAGGTCAAGGATCATGTGGTTCGCGTCATCGGCAACCACTTTGTTCCCCTGAACCGTTTGGTGGCGCTGGATCCTTCGGACGTCCTCAATAAGGAATCCGTCCACTACCCCACGTTTCAAACCTTGATGGAAGGGACCCAGGGGCAATCGGCCAAGGAGATCCGCGATCTCATCAAAGAGCACCTGCATGATTTGTGCCCCAAGCACATCATCAAGGACGACATCTTCGCGGCCATCAGCTATGAATTGGGCCTGCCTCATGGCGTGGGCGTCGTGGACGACATCGACCATCTGGGTCACCGGCGCATTCGAAGCGTGGGCGAGCTTTTGCAAAACCAATTCCGCATCGGCCTCTCCCGCATGGAGCGGGTGGTGCGCGAGCGCATGACCATTCAGGATCAGGAAAACCTCACTCCTTCGGTCCTCATCAACATCCGTCCCGTGGCGGCCGCCATCAAGGAATTCTTCGGATCCTCCCAGCTCTCGCAGTTCATGGATCAGACGAACCCCCTCTCGGAGCTGACCAACAAACGCCGCCTCTCGGCTCTTGGACCGGGCGGCCTCTCCCGGGATCGGGCCGGCATGGAAGTGCGGGACGTTCACCATTCTCACTACGGCCGCATGTGCCCCATTGAGACGCCGGAAGGTCCGAACATCGGACTGATCGTCTCCTTGGCCACCTACGCCCGAGTCAACGAATACGGCTTTATTGAAACGCCGTATCGCATCGTGGACAAAACGACGGGCGTCGTCACCGACGAAATCCGCTACTTCACCGCCGATGAAGAGGATCTCTATCTTTGCGCTCCAGCCACAGAGCCCCTCAATCCTGACGGCACCTTTGTGGACGATCAGGTAACCGTCCGCCGCGAGGATGACGTTATTTTGGTCCCCAAAAACGAAGTAGACCTGGTGGACGTCTCCCCCAAGCAGCTGGTTTCTGTGGCGACGGCCATGATCCCCTTCCTCGAGAACGACGATGCTTCCCGTGCGCTCATGGGTGCGAACATGCAGCGTCAGGCCGTGCCGCTCTTGCAGACTCAAGCCCCCATCGTGGGCACGGGCATCGAGTATCAGGCCGCCTATGATTCAGGGGTGTTGCCCAAAGCCCGAAATGCCGGAACCGTGGCCTACGTTTCCGCAAGCGAGATTCAGATCCGCCGCGATTTGGATCAGGGGCTGGACATCTTCCGCCTGCAAAAATTCAAACGCTCCAACCAAGGGACCTGCATCAACCAAAAGCCCATCGTCAAAAAAGGCGCTCGGGTGGAGGTTGGCCAGATCTTGGCCGACGGTCCCTCCACGGATTACGGCGAAATCGCCCTGGGCCGCAACATCCGCATTGGATTTTTGACCTGGGAAGGCTACAACTATGAAGATGCCATGTTGATTTCCGAAGAGTTGGTGCGCGATGATATTTTCACCTCCATTCATATTGAAGAATATGAGGCCATGGCGAGAGACACCAAGCTTGGACCCGAAGAAATCACGCGCGACATCCCCAATGTGGGCGATGATGTGCTCAAGGACATCGATGAGCGCGGCATTGTGCGCATCGGCGCCGAGGTTCGCTCCGGGGACATTCTGGTGGGGAAAGTTACCCCCAAGGGGGAAACGGAGCTCACCGCCGAAGAACGGCTGCTTCGGGCCATCTTCGGGGAAAAGGCCCGGGAAGTGCGCGACACGTCCCTTCGAGTGCCCCACGGCGAACAAGGCATCATCGTGGACGTCAAGGTCTTCACGAGAGACAATGCCGCGGAGCTTCCCGCTGGCGTGAATATGTTGGTGCGCTGCTACATCGCGCAAAAGCGGAAGATCTCCGTGGGCGATAAAATGGCCGGCCGCCATGGAAATAAGGGTGTGATTTCCCGGGTGCTCCCCGAGGAAGATATGCCGTTCTTGCCCGATGGGCGCCCTTTGCAGATCTGTCTGAATCCCTTGGGCGTTCCCTCGCGGATGAACATTGGACAGGTGCTGGAAGTTCACTTGGGCTGGGCGGCCAGTCAGCTGGGTTGGCATGTAGCCACTCCGGTCTTTGACGGCGCCACCTTTGAGCAAATCGGTGAACTGTTGCAGTATCTGGGCGATGAAGAAGCCAGCGGCAAGACCGATCTCTACGACGGCCGCACCGGCGAGCGCTTCGACAATAAAGTAACCGTGGGCTACATGTACATTCTGAAGCTTGCGCACCTTGTGGACGATAAGATTCACGCGCGTTCCACCGGGCCCTATTCCCTGGTAACGCAGCAGCCCTTGGGCGGAAAAGCTCAGTTTGGCGGACAGCGTTTTGGAGAAATGGAAGTTTGGGCCTTGGAAGCCTATGGCTCCGCACACACCCTACAGGAAATCCTCACCGTGAAATCCGATGACGTGGTGGGCCGCGTAAAGACCTACGAATCCATCGTCAAAGGGGAGAACATCCCCGAACCGGGCATCCCCGAATCCTTCAAGGTCTTGATCAAGGAGCTTCAGGCTCTTTGCTTGGACGTGAAAGTGCTCAATGAAAATCATGAAGAAATTGAGCTCAAGGAATCGGTGGACGATGAGCCCATGGCCGATTTTGCCCCCGAATTTAATCATGAGGAGCAGGTCTTCCTCGAAAAGGAGACCCTGCAAGAGGATGAGGAGTCCGACGAGAAAGAAGTTCTCTTCGGCGATGAGCCGGAGGAAGATGGCGACGAACTCAACGACGAAGATATGGCTTAGCAGGAGGTCCCCCTTTGATAGAATTAAATAATTTTGAGGCGCTGCAGATTGGCCTTGCATCCCCCGAACAGATCCGTCAGTGGTCCCGGGGCGAGGTCAAAAAGCCCGAGACCATCAATTACCGGACCTTGAAACCCGAGCGGGACGGCTTGTTCTGCGAGCGGATTTTTGGGCCCATGAAGGATTGGGAATGCCACTGCGGCAAATATAAGAGAGTTCGCTATAAGGGCATCGTGTGCGACCGTTGCGGCGTTGAGGTCACGAAGGCCAAGGTTCGTCGCGAGCGCATGGGCCACATTGAATTGGCCGCTCCGGTGTCTCACATCTGGTACTTTAAGGGCATCCCCTCCCGCATGGGGCTGATCCTTGATATGAGTCCTCGCTCGTTGGAGAAGATTCTCTACTTCGCGAGCTACGTGGTGCTCGACCCCAAGGGAACGGGGCTCGTGAAAAAACAGCTGCTCTCGGATAAGGAATACCGGGAAGCTGAGGAAAAATACGGCTGGGGCAGCTTCTCCGCCCTCATGGGCGCGGAAGCCATCTTGCGGCTTTTGGAAGAAATTGATCTGGACGAGGAATCGGCCGCCCTCACCGAGGAGCTCAAGACCGCTTCGGGTCAAAAAAGAGTGCGGATTACCCGTCGCCTCGAAGTCATCGAGTCCTTCCGGAAATCCGGCAATCGGCCGGAGTGGATGGTGGTGTCGGTGATTCCCGTTATTCCTCCCGACATCCGGCCCATGGTCCAGATCGACGGCGGTCGTTTTGCCACCTCGGATCTGAACGATCTTTACCGTCGGGTGATCAACCGCAACAATCGGCTCAAAAAGCTTCTGGGGCTGCATGCTCCTGATGTGATCGTGCGCAATGAAAAGCGCATGCTTCAGGAAGCCGTGGATGCCCTCATCGACAACGGCCGCCGCGGTCGCCCCGTCACAGGACCCGGCAACCGTCCTTTGAAGTCCCTCTCGGAAATGCTCAAAGGAAAGCAAGGACGCTTCCGGCAGAACCTTTTGGGCAAACGGGTGGACTATTCCGGCCGTTCGGTTATCGTCGTCGGCCCGGAGCTTAAGATGTACCAGTGCGGCCTGCCCAAGGAAATGGCCTTGGAGCTCTTTAAACCCTTTGTCATGAAAAAGCTCGTGGAGTCCGAGACTTCGCACAACATCAAAAGCGCGAAGCGCATGGTGGAGCGGGTGCAAAAAGAGGTCTGGGACGTATTGGAAGAGGTCATCGCCGAACACCCCGTGCTCTTAAACCGCGCGCCGACGCTGCACCGTTTGGGCATTCAGGCGTTCCAACCCGTTTTAGTGGAAGGCCGCGCCATCAAGCTGCATCCCTTGGTCTGTACGGCCTACAACGCAGACTTTGACGGCGACCAGATGGCGGTTCACGTGCCCTTGTCCATGGAGGCTCAGGCGGAAGCGCGGTTCCTCATGCTGGCGGCCGGGAATATCTTGAAGCCTTCGGATGGAAAGCCCGTATCGGTGCCCACCCAGGATATGATCCTAGGCTCCTACTGGCTCACCATGGAGAATAAGGACGGCTTGGGCGCTGGACAGTACTTCGGCGACGTCAATGAAGTCCTGTTGGCTTATGAAACCAAGCAGCTGGATCTCCAGGCGCCGGTGCATGTGCGGGTTTCCCGTATGGAAAATGGGGAAAAGGTCTTTGGCCGCATTGAAACCACGGCTGGAAAGATTCTCTTCAATGAAGGCATCCCTCAGGATCTGGGCTTCAAGGATCGCAAGGACCCGAAAGAAAAGTTCCAACTGGAAGTCACAAACCTTGTGACGAAGAAGGAATTGGGCTTGATCATTGACCGCTGCTACTTAAAATACGGCCCCGTCGTGACCTCCTCCATTTTGGATGGCATCAAGAACAAGGGCTTCCACTACTCCACCATCGGCGCCATCACCGTGGCCATTTCCGATATGAAGATTCCGGATAAGAAAAAGGAGTTGCTCGATCAGACCGACCAGCTGGTGCGTAAGATCCAAAAGCAGTATCAAATCGGACACATGACCGAAGATGAGCGCTACAAGCGGGTTATTGAAGCTTGGGGCGCCACCACGGAAGAAGTGGCCAATGCGCTCATGGACTTCCTCGGCGAGAAGAACCCCATCTATATGATGGCCAACTCGGGCGCTCGGGGATCCAAAAGCCAGATCAAGCAGCTGGCGGGCATGCGTGGATTGATGTCCAATCCCTCGGGTAAAACTGTGGAAATCCCCATTCGGGCCTCCTTCCGGGACGGCTTGAACGTCTTGGAGTTCTTCATCTCCACCCACGGCGCCCGTAAAGGAAACGCCGATACCGCACTGAAAACCGCCGACTCTGGGTATTTGACCCGGCGTCTGGTGGACGTCAGCCAAGACGTCATCGTGCGCGAGGACGACTGCGGTACCGATGAAGGCATCGTGGTCCGCAAGATCGTCGAGGGGGAAGCGGAAGTGGAGCGCTTGGAAGAGCGTTTGACGGGTCGCTTCACTGCCGAAGACATCAAAAACCCCAAGACCGGAAAAATTATGGTCAAAAAGAACACCTACATGGATGCGCCCCTGGCTCAAAAGATCGTGGCCTCCGGCGTCGAGGCGGTGAAAATCCGCTCGGTCTTCACCTGCAAGACGAAAACCGGAGTCTGCGCCAAGTGCTACGGCATGAATATGGCGACGGCCAAGGAGATCAACATCGGGGAAGCGGTGGGCATTATTGCCGCTCAATCCATTGGAGAACCTGGAACGCAGCTTACGATGCGGACGTTCCACACCGGCGGCGTCGCTGGCGCTGACATCACACAGGGGTTGCCCCGTGTGGAAGAGCTCTTTGAGGCCAGAAAGCCCAAGGGCCTTGCCATCATCGCCGAACACAGTGGTGTGGCTCGGTTTGAAGAAGTGAAAAACAAGCGCCAGGTGGTTCTTGTAACGCCTGAGGGCGAAGAACAAAGCTACGACATCCCCTTCGGGTCGACGCTCGCCGTGCGCGAAGGCGATTTGGTGGAGGCGGGCGATCCCATTACGGAAGGATCCGTCAACCCCCACGACATCATGCGCATCAAGGGCGTCGACGGCGTGCGCAAGTACATCCTCTCGGAAGTGCAGAAGGTTTACCGCCTGCAAGGGGTGGACATCAACGACAAGCATTTGGAAGTCGTCATTCGCCAGATGACCCGCAAGGTCAAGGTGGGCGAGGCCGGCGGCACAGAGCTTTTGCCGGGATCCATTATTGATATTTTCGATTTCCTCGAAGCCAACGAAAAGGTCGTAGCCGAAGGCGGCGTACCCGCTCAAGGCGAGCAGGTGCTTCTGGGCATCACCAAGGCCTCTTTGGCCACCGACAGCTTCCTGTCCGCCGCATCCTTCCAAGAGACCACTAAGGTCCTGACGGATGCAGCCATCAAGGGCAAAATCGATCCGCTTTTGGGGCTCAAGGAAAATGTCATCATCGGAAAGCTCATTCCCGCAGGAACGGGCATGTCCCGCTACCGCTCCATCTCCCTCAACACCGACCACCAGGTGGCGGTGCAGGATGTGGCGCAGATTACCCCGCGCGATGAAGCCATGGAAGAGGACAACGACTTCTCCAAGGACGAAGAATAGAAGAAGGCAGGCCCCTGAAACGGGGCCTGTGCTTTTTCCCCAAAATAGCCCAAGGAGTGGGGGCGTGGTTTATTGACACGACTTTTTGACTATGTTAATATTAATTTTGTGCGACAAAACCGAAAGGGCCTCCGGCCGTTTCGGTTCTTGCCCGCCCAAAAACGGGCATTTCTCGGGGTTTTGACGCAGAGCCTCCCGGATTTTTCTCTCGCTCGAGGGAGGAATCGGGACGGTGTTGCTGCATGGGACCCCCTAACAAAAGAGGAAACGGTTCTTTTTTTTAGGCGTCAAACGCCAGAAGCAAAAAGGAACCGGGGCTTTTTGGCCCAAAAAGCGTCGCATTGCTTCGGATCGGACCAAGTTACCGATCCCCACATCAATCACAGGAGGTGAAAAAATGCCAACCATTAACCAATTGGTCCGGAAGGGCAGACAGACGGTGGAATACAAGTCCAAGTCCCCCGCTCTCCAATCCAACCCGCAAAGAAGAGGTGTGTGCACCGTTGTTAAGACGTCCACCCCGAAAAAACCGAACTCCGCTTTGAGAAAGGTTGCCAGAGTCCGTCTCACCAACGGATACGAAGTGACGGCCTACATCGGCGGCGAAGGACACAACCTGCAGGAGCACTCCGTGGTTCTCATCCGCGGCGGAAGAGTTAAGGACTTGCCGGGTGTGAGATATCACATCGTGCGCGGAACCTTGGACTGTGCCGGAGTCAACAACAGAATGCAATCCAGATCAAAATACGGAGCAAAGAGACCCAAAGCTAAGAAATAGCATCCTTTGCTGAAAGTGAATATGCTCTGTTTTAGGTAATGATTGTGTATTTTGCACCTCAGGAAATAAAGCACAGCATTTTACGATCGGTCCCTCACCATCATCGGAGGGACCGGTAGAGTACCGATGATCTAAAATACTTTTTAAGGAGGGAAGAAAGATGCCAAGAAAAGGAAATACACCCAAAAGAGAGGTTCTGCCAGATCCCGTATACAACTCGGTTGTGGTTTCCAAACTCATCAACAACGTGATGCAGGGCGGAAAAAAGGGCGTAGCGCAGAAGATTGTCTATGGAGCCTTTGAAATTGTAGAAACCAAGTCCGGAAAGGACCCGGTGGAAGTTTTTGAAGCGGCCATGAATAACATCATGCCTCAGCTGGAAGTCAAAGCCAGACGGGTTGGTGGATCCAACTACCAGGTCCCCATCGAGGTTCGCCCCGAACGGCGCCAGACCCTGGGTCTGCGCTGGTTGCTTCTTGCCGTGGGAAAACGCCACGAGAAATATGCCAGAGAGCGCCTCGCCAATGAACTCTTGGATGCCAGCAACGGAACCGGAGCTGCCGTCAAGAAGAGAGAAGACACGCACAAGATGGCTGAAGCCAACAAGGCCTTCGCCCACTTCAGATACTAGTCTTTTGCGCATACGAAGGATAAAAGGTTACAACCACACGCGAGAGGAGGGGCTAGCTTGGCTAGAGAATACCCGTTAGATAAATTCCGGAATATCGGGATCATGGCACACATTGATGCCGGTAAAACCACCACTACGGAGCGGATTCTGTTCTATACCGGACGGACCCACAAAATTGGAGAAACCCACTCCGGAGAATCTCAGATGGACTGGATGCAGCAGGAAAAAGAACGAGGGATTACCATCACCTCCTCTGCTACGACCTGCTACTGGAAGGGCCATCAAATCAACATCATCGACACCCCCGGACACGTGGACTTCACCATTGAGGTGGAACGTTCGCTGAAGGTATTGGACGGAACCGTTACGGTTTTGGACGCCAAGTCCGGCGTGGAGCCCCAGACGGAAACTGTTTGGCGTCAAGCCGACCGGTATGGGGTGCCCCGGATTGTCTACATCAACAAGATGGATGCCACCGGCGCAGACTTTTTTAAGTCCATCGAAACCATTAAAGATCGTCTGAAGGCCAATGCTGTAGCCATCCAGCTTCCCATTGGATCCGAAGATAAATTCCGGGGCATCATCGATCTCATCGAGATGGAAGCTAAGGTCCACTTAGACGACCTCGGAAAAGAAATCGAAGTGGGCCCCGTGCCCGAAGAATACCGCGAACAAGCTGAAGAATATCGGGGCATGCTCCTCGAGGCCTGTGCGGATTTTGATGAAGAGATCATGGAAAAATACCTCGAAGGAGAGGATGTTTCCATTGAGGCCATCAAAAACGCCATCCGTAAAGGGGTGGTCAGCAACGAAATGGTTCCCGTAATCTGCGGGTCCTCCTATAAGAACAAGGGCGTTCAGGAAATGATCGACTGTGTCGTAGACTTCCTGCCCTCTCCCTTGGATATTCCTGCGGTGAAGGGAATTACTCCCGACGGAGAGGAAGAAAGCCGCAAGGCTGACGATAATGAACCCATGTCCGCCTTGGCGTTTAAGATTGCCACGGACCCCTTTGTCGGCCGTTTGGCCTTCACCCGGATCTACTCCGGCGTGATGACTTCGGGATCCTATGTCTTGAACTCCACGAAGAATAAGCGGGAGCGCATCGGCCGTTTGGTTAAGATGCACGCCAATCACCGTCAGGAAGTGGAAGAGCTTCGCGCTGGAGACATTGGCGCCGTAGTGGGTCTTAAGGACACCACCACGGGCGACACCCTCTGCGTGGATTCCGCCCCCATCATTTTGGAGTCCATGAACTTCCCAGAGCCGGTCATCAACATCGCCATCGAGCCCAAAACCAAAGCCTCCCAGGAGAAGATGGGGATTGCCCTTTCAAAGCTCGCCGAAGAGGATCCGACTTTCCGGACCTACACGGACCACGAAACGGGACAAACCATCATCGCCGGGATGGGCGAGCTCCACTTGGACATCATGGTGGATCGGCTCATGCGCGAATTCAAAGTGGAAGCCAACATCGGCGCGCCCCAGGTTGCTTATAAGGAAACCATCCGTAAGGAAGTCCGTGCGGAAGGAAAGTACATCAAGCAGTCCGGTGGTAAGGGAATGTACGGCCATGCCGTCATCGAAATGTTCCCCCAAGAAGGGGATTACACCTTCGAGAATGCCACGGTGGGCGGTTCCGTTCCCAAGGAATTTGTGAACCCCATCGATCAGGGAATTCAAGAAGCTTCCCGCACCGGTATTTTGGCCGGGTATCCCACCATCAACTTTGGAATTCGTCTGGTCGACGGATCCAGCCATGATGTGGACTCCTCGGAAATGGCTTTTAAGATCGCCGGATCCATGGCCTTCAAGACCGCCATGGCCAAGGCCGATCCCGTCATCATGGAACCCATGATGAAGGTGGAAGTCATTGTTCCTGAAGAATACATGGGCGATGTCATTGGCGACATCAACTCCCGTCGCGGACGGATCGAAGGAATGGACGACCGGGCAGGAGCCAAGGTGGTTCGTGGATTCGTTCCCCTGGAGCAGATGTTCGGATACGCTACAACGCTGCGGTCCAAGACCCAGGGACGCGGTGTATACACCATGGAATTCGACCATTATGAAGACGCCCCCAAGAACATCACCGAACAGATCATTGGGAAGCGCAGCAAAAAAGACGCCTAATTGTCTTTTTTAGAAATCAAGCTACAATAAGATTAGCAAAGAATCCGACAGGAGGAATTCAATAATGGGAAAAGCAAAATTTGAACGTACCAAACCCCATGTCAACATTGGGACCATCGGTCACGTCGACCACGGCAAGACCACGCTGACGGCCGCCATCACGACGGTTTTGTCCAAGAGTGGAAAAGCCAACGCCTTTAAGTACGATGAAATCGACAAGGCGCCGGAAGAAAAAGAAAGAGGAATCACCATTAATACCGCTCACGTGGAATATGAGACGGACAACCGTCACTATGCTCACGTGGACTGCCCTGGACACGCCGACTATGTAAAGAACATGATCACGGGAGCCGCTCAGATGGACGGCGCCATCCTCGTGGTATCGGCTGCTGACGGAGTCATGCCCCAGACGAGAGAGCACATCCTTTTGGCCTCCCGTGTTGGCGTCAACTACATTGTCGTCTTCATGAACAAAGCCGACATGGTGGATGACCCTGAGCTCTTGGAGCTTGTGGAAATGGAAGTTCGGGAAATCCTGAGCGAATACGACTTCCCCGGCGACGATACCCCAATCATTGCGGGATCGGCGTTGGAAGCGTTGAATAACCCGGAAGATCCGGAAAAGACCAAGTGCATTCTCGACTTGATGGAAGCGGTGGACAGCTACATTCCGACCCCCGAGCGGGATACGGACAAGCCCTTCTTGATGCCTGTGGAAGATGTCTTCACCATCACGGGACGCGGAACCGTAGCAACGGGACGTGTGGAATCTGGAGTGCTCAAAGTTGGCGATGAGCTGGNNAGTTCGTGGGCCAGGTGTACGTATTGAAGAAAGAGGAAGGCGGACGCCACACCCCGTTCTTCGACGGATACAGACCCCAGTTCTACTTCAGAACGACGGACGTAACGGGAAGCATCAAGCTGCCCGATGGCATGGAAATGGTTATGCCTGGGGATCACATCGACATGAACGTTGAACTGATCACGCCGGTGGCCATGGACGAAGGACTGCGTTTCGCCATCCGTGAAGGCGGACGGACCGTAGGATCCGGCGTCGTATCCAAGATCGTCGAATAATGGTCCAGGAGCACCTGCTCCTTGGCGACAACAGCAAGGCACTCGTTCCCCCAAGGGGACGGGGCCTTGTTTTCGTTTCCGCTTCGTTCTTTCAGGAAAAAAGCGACCGCGGATTGAAAAGGTTTAGTATAATAAAAGGAACTAGGAAACGCTGCCAAAAGGCAAAAAGGAGGGTGCACAATGGATATGATGCATCAGCAGGTACAGGATGTCGCCGTGGGGCCGGGAGAACACGCTCAATTTATGGTGTTCCGCTTGAAAGAAGGCGAAGAAGCTACGGAAAAGGCGCGGGAAGTGGCGGGACTATTCCCCAGCATCTTACGCAGCATGCGCAACCGCTTTCCGGAGCTTCGGGTCTTCGGCGTGATGGGCTTTGGGCGCGACGCATGGGAACGACTGTACCCGCAGGTGGGATTGCCGCGGGAGCTGGTCAATTTTGAACCCATTGTGGGCGAGCGCCATGTGGCGCCATCGACGCCCGGGGATCTACTGTTCCATTTGCGGGGGCAGCGGCGCGCGGTGGTGTTTGAAATGGCCCGGCTTTTGGCACAGGAGCTCGGGGATGCCGTCGTCATGGAAGATGAGGTTCAAGGATTCCGCTATTTTGATGGCCGAGCCATGATTGGTTTTGTGGACGGGACCGAGAATCCGGAATTTGATACGGAAACCTATGCCCTCATCGGATCGGAAGATCCGGAGTTTATGGGCGGCAGCTACGCCTTCGTGCAAAAGTACGTGCACGATATGACGCGCTGGAACGCCATGTCCACCGAGGAACAAGAGCGCACCATCGGGCGCAGAAAGTTTACGGATCTTGAAATTCCTGAGGAAGAAAAAGCGGAGAATGCCCACAACGTCGTCACGAACATCGAGGGACCAAATGGGGAAGAACAAAAGATTGTTCGGGCCAACATGCCCTTTGCTCATGTGGCCAAGGGGGAATACGGGACCTATTTTGTCAGCTACGCCCGATCCTTCGCCATCACGCATAAGATGCTCGAGAATATGTTCGTTGGGGATCCCGTAGGCAACAGCGACCTGCTGTTGGAGGTCTCCGAGGCGGTGACGGGCAGTCTCTTCTTTGTCCCAACCATCGCGTTCTTGGCCGAGCATTCCGAATAAATGAAAAATCCTCGAAGGCTCACCGTCAGAGCGCCTTCGAGGATTTTTTCTATTCGTCTATGTTTGGGGGTCGTTCCCTGGAATTTCGCCCAAGGGACGAGCCTTGAGCTTACACCAAAGCGTCCAAGGATTGTTTGAGGTCCGCAATGATGTCTTCGGGATCTTCCAAGCCGACCGAAATTCGCACCAAGCCCTCCGCGATGTCGCAAAGAGCCCGTTCTTCTTCGGTGTAGGGGGAGTGGGTCATGGAGGCGGGATGCTGGATGAGGGTTTCACAGTCTCCAAGGCTCACGGCCAAGGTGCAAAGGTCTAGAGTATTCATCAGGTGAATGCCGGCATCCCGCCCGCCCTTTAAGAAGAAGGCGATCATGGCGCCCGGCAGCTTCATTTGTTTTTTGGCCAAATCATGTTGCTCAAAAGAAGCGAGTCCTGGATACATCACTTTTTCCACGGCAGGATGGGATTCCAAGAATTCAGCCACCTTTTGCGCATTTTGGCAGTGCCGCTCCATGCGGATCTCCAGCGTCTTCATGCCTCGGTTGATCAAGAAGGAATCAAAGGGGGATAAGACCGCTCCCGTCATATACTTGAGCCCCACGGTACGAACTTCGTCGATGAATTCCTGAGTTCCGACGACAAAGCCTGCGATGACGTCGCCGTGGCCGTTGAGGTATTTGGTGGCGGAATGCAAGACGACGTCCGCCCCCCATTCCAGGGGACGCTGCAGGTAGGGCGTGCAGTAGGTGTTGTCTACGACGAGGATGCATTCGGGCACCGAGTGGGCAATTTTTGCCAGCTCTTCAATGTCGCTGAGGTAGTTGTTGGGGTTGGCGGGGCTCTCCGTATACACCATGCGGGTGTTGGGCTTCATGAGCTTTCGGACGTTTTCCGGATCCCGAATGTCGCAAAAGTCCACTTCGACGCCGAATTTAGTCAGCCCGTGTAAGAAGAATTCAAAGGTGCACCCGTAAAGGGTCTTGGCGGCCACCAAGTGATCGCCGGCTTTGAGCTTAGTCAGGCAAAGAGAAGTAACCGCGCCCATACCGCTGCCAAAGGAGATGCCGGCTTCGGCGCCTTCCAAATCGGCGAGCTTTTTCTCGGCTTGGGTTAGGGTAGGGTTAGAGACCCGGGTATAAATATAGCCCTCTTCCTCCATGGCGAAACGGCGTCCGCCTTGTTCTGCGGAGTCGAAGATAAAGGTGGAGGTTTGGTAGATGGGCGTGGCAAGGGCTCCATATTTGTTGCTTTCGTATCCGGAGTGGATGGCGCGGGTGCTAAAACCTTTAAATTTGTCGTGATTCATAAATGGGCTCCTTTTGTCTACGATTACAGTACAGGTAGATTATACCAAAGGAGACCCGCTTTGGGGAGGGGAAGAGCTCACGAAGAGCACATTCCCTCGTGGTACGTGGCAAGAAAAAGCAGAGATTAATGGGAAATAGACAAGAGAAAAAGGAATTTGACGCCAAATAATTCAGCTAGGAGACGCTTTCGTACAGCTTGTGGAAATTACGTGGGGAGGACAGTTAAGGGAGGGCGTCCACAGCCCGGGGAATATAATGAACAAAAGATGAACACAAAGGATTCGCGCAAAAGGAAATGCTCGTTGAGGCGCAGACATGAAAGCGATGAGGAACGCCCGTTTCGTTAGGGAGGTTGATGCGCTGGGTGCTTTGAAAAACAAACCATTGAATCGTTACAATTCTTTAACGATAAAAAGCGCTTAAAACAGTTGAAATGGCAAGGTAAACTGGATACAATAAAGGTAATTCAAAAGAAAGAGCCCTCTTCGATAACAAATCGATACAAGAAGAAGGATGCTTCCATTGAATGTGATCTGTGGAAAAGGCTTCAATCATAGGGTTGGGAATGGACCTCCAAGTCGCCCCCCTCACTGAAAACCCCCCAATGGATCCTTTGTAAGCTTCCCTTCGAGGATTGGATCGATGGTTCATCAAAGAAAATCCTTCCTTTGGAATAACCCAAGGACTCCAATACTGGGTTCCGAGTTCTTCAAAAAGAGCAGCAGATCTCCTTACTGAAGGATCCGATGTACTTCTCTCAGCGAATGCCTTTGAACCGAATGGAGTTTCAAAAAAACTGATAATCGAGGTGGTAGCCGATGCAGGAAGAGCGGACGGCGACTCCACCGAAATCACCAGCCTAGTTCGATCGATCTGTCCTTGAGGCAGGAAGCCAGGATCCATTCCTCTTTGGAAGACTCCCAAAGCTTCTTCCCCAGACAATGAATCCAATGATTCAGATCCCATCGCCTGAGGCGTAACTCAAAAGAGCTGGTGACGATGGAGTTCCCAAAGCAAAACGATGACAAAACGACCCGCCGCAGATCCGAACCGGGATTCTCGGTACCCTTGCTCGCCGGCGAACGGCCAGGCAGCAACCCAGTGTACAAGTCCAATCGGGACGTAAACACAACCTGTACAAACCTGGAAGAGGTTATAACAAACTAAGGGATCGGAGGTCATCGCACACAACTGAATAAGAGATAAGGAAAGGCAGCAGATTCATTTTCTGCTGCCTTTCCTTTGGGGCGGGCGCTCGGCCTGCTGCCCTTGAAATAAAGTTGGCTTTGGGGAGCCCTCCCGGTTTTCGCTCCAGCATCTCAGCAGATGAAAGGGATCCTCCTCAAGTAGGGTTTGTATTTTCAAACGATCTTTTTAAAAAGTTTAAAGAAAGGATACCCTTCGAGAGCATCGCTCATGCTATCCTTGGAGAAATCTATCGATGGAAGGAGGAAGAGCCCATGGAGAAACCAGGAGGCTTTCGGCGGGAGCTGACTTTTTGGGGTGCCCTGGCCTTGGGACTGGGATCGGTTCTTGGGGCGGGGATTTTTGTCGTCACGGGCCTTGCCGCTTCTGTGGTCGGTCCAGCTTTTTTGCTGGGAATGATTCTGGCCGGAGGCGTTGCATTATGCAATGGCTTTTCTTGTTCGCGCCTTGCGAGGCGGTATCCTTATGCCGGGGGTACGTATGAATACGGCTGCCAAGTGCTGACCCCTCAGTGGGGGTTTGCCGCAGGATGGATGTTTTTGGTCTCCAAGTGCGCCGCGGCGGGGGCAGCGGCTTTGGGCACCGGCGCCTACCTTAGGATGCTCTGGCCTTCCTTGGATCCCAGGATTGCGGGGCTTGGGGCAGTGGTCCTTTTAACCCTTTGCAACCTTTGGGGCATCAAAAAAGCCGGTCGCCTAAATCAAGCGGTACTCCTTGTGACCCTCGCCTCCCTGGGCTTTTTTGTGATTCGAGGACTGCCTCAGGCCACTGCTTCGCACTTTACACCGTTTATGCCCCAGGGCCCGGGCAGCGTGTTGCAGGCGGCGTCCCTCTTGTTCTTTGCCTTCACAGGGTATGCCCGAATCACGACTTTGGGCTCGGAGGTTAAGGATCCCCAGCGGACGATTCCAAGGGTGCTACGGGCCACGCTGTTGTTGGCCTTAGCGCTTTATCTGGCGGTGGGTGTTACGGCGGTGGGCCTTGTGGGGGCCAAGGCCCTGGGGGACTCTTCGGCGCCCCTGGACCGGGCGGCTCTTGCCATCTCTGGCTCGTTTCCCTTGGGCTTTCTCACCTTGGGCGCGGCCTGCGCTATGGTGGGGGTGCTGCTGTCACAGATTCTCGGAATCTCCCGCATGATGTACGCCATGGCACAGCGGGGAGATCTACCGGCCCCCTTGGGGCGATTAAATCAACGGGGCGTTCCCAAAGAGGCGCTCTTTGTCACCGCCATCTTGATTTTTGCAGTGGTGTTCACAGGGACCATTCCCTGGATCGCTCAAACGGCCAGCGTGGCGATTTTGCTGTACTACAGCATCGCGAACCTTTGCGCTCTTTCCATGCCCGAAGGGGAGGGAACCTCTCGGCGCTACGTCTCCTGGATCGGTCTTTTCGCTTGCCTTTTGTTGGCGTTGTCCTTATCTCCTCTCATTTTGTTGCAAGGCGCATTGCTTCTTGGGGTGGGCTTTCTTCTCCGGGCGATCTTTCGGCGCTGGGGACAAAATAGGCAAAAGCCCTATTAAATTAGGAAGAATTTATGGGGCGACGGCGAGCTCGACCAACTGCGCCCCTTCTTCGGTTTCCGCTTACGGGACCAAGTCCGGGCGCGGTCTAGTTCATCCACAAGAAAATAGGCATTGGCAAAAGAGGGAAGGGTTGCGAAAAAGGCGAAGCCTTCGTTCGATCCTTTACTTTTGGCGAGCGCGAAGCTGGCGCTGAATCCAGCAGTCTAGATTTTCGGGATCGAGAAAGGGAAGAACCGCTTGGGGATCGGCCGAAGATAAGCAAGGATGGTTCAAAAAAGAGGAGAGAGCTTCTGATTTTACAAAGGCGCTAATGGACTGTAAAAAGGGGGCGGAGAATCTTTGGGGATTCTCCGCCACGGCAGCTTCCACGTGGCCTGCGGCGCCGTCTCCCCAAAAAGGCGCTGCAGCAATGAGGAGATTTTTCGGCAAAGGGTCTTCCTTTAATAACCGCTCAACTAGAGCCTCCAAAAGGTCCTCATCCAAGTGTGGCAAGAGCCCCAAAAGGGAATGCTCCGGGGGCAAGGGGTTCTCGGCCAAAAGTTGCTCAATAAGACGTTGCAAGTGCTCCCGATCCAAATGCACGGCCAGGGCGGAGAGATCTTCCAGGGATTCTCCATGCGCTAGGGCAGCGTGGGTGAGTAAGAGCAGCGTATCTTCCGATACGAAGGGAGCAAGCGCCAATACATCGCTCAAGGGAAAGGCCCAAGCTTTGGGACCGTCCGCCAAGGGCTCCTCTTTAGAGGGGGTGGGGCCTTCTCCGGTGGCAACCTTTGCCAAGCGAACTTCCTCTTCGGGGTCTAAAAGATCGTCCAAGGGGAGTGCAAACAGACGGGCGAGATCCTTTAGGCGTAGAATGTCGGGCATGGATTGGCCGCGTTCCCAATTGGAGACGGCCTGGTAGGTGACGCCAAGGGCGTCGGCCAGATCCTGCTGGGTTCGATTGGACGCTTTGCGGTATCGGGCAATTCGCTGTCCGATGATTTTCATTTCAAACATTAGGGGATCCTCCGTGGGCGCGGTTGCGCCGGGGGGTATTGTGGAACCAAAAGGGCAACGGTGGCGTCCTTGGAAAGAGCGCTTATTTTATTGTAAGCACCTTTTGCGCTCCTCGTCCATCAACTGATCCTTGAGGCTGGAGAAAAACGGGGCCAGGGCACCGCTTTCTATCACAAAAGAGAGTTTGGAGTGAAACCAGGGAACTTGAATGACGCTTTGCCGCCGCTTTTGGCGGTTTTTTCGCGGGAGCAAAAAGTTTTTGGGCTAAAATTTTAAAAAGCATTGTAAATACCGAGCGGCTTGGCTAAAATACCTAAGCTTGGGTAAATAGCGCAGGGAATTCTTCCGATAGCTTTTTGACGGGTCGGTCAAAAGGCATGGACAAGAAGAAAGATCTGTGGTATTCTATCTAAGTTGCGAAACAGTAGCGATGACTCAGGAGGTTGCTGGACTTCCAGGGAATTCCTGAAGAGCGAGCCTCGGCTTTAAGCCGGACGCCGGAGTCATCTGCTGTTCCTGTGCGCTTTTTTGAGGAGACACACCCGGGACAGTTTATGGTGACGCCGCTGTTGTGCGTGGAAGGATACGTACCAGAAAACAAGGAGGAAAAACATGGCAACTCAGAAAATCAGAATCAGACTCAAAGCTTTTGATCATTCCTTACTCGATCAGAGCGCTGAGCGAATTGTGGAAAGCGCGAAGGGATCCGGCGCAAAGGTCGTAGGACCGGTGCCGCTGCCCACGGAAAAGGAAATCGTCACGATTCTCCGGGCCGTCCACAAGTACAAGGACGCCAGAGAGCAGTTTGAGATCCGTACTCACAAGAGATTGATCGACATCGTAAACCCGACCCCGAAAACCGTCGACTCTCTCATGAGATTGGACCTGCCTGCCGGCGTGGACATCGAAATCAAGCTTTAATGGTTTTTTAAGGATTTTTCCAAAAATCATTATGACCGCAGCGATGCTGCGATCCGCTAATCATTACAGGAGGAAAAAGCACAATGAAAAAAGCAATCATGGGTAAGAAAATCGGAATGACCCAGATTTTTGACGAGCAGGGACGGATGATTCCTGTAACCGTGGTCGAAGCCCTGCCCAACGTGGTCGTACAGATCAAAACAGATGAAAAAGAAGGCTACAACGCCATTCAGGTTGGCTTCGGCGAAATCCGCGAATCCCTCGTGAATAAGCCCAGAAAGGGCACCTTTGCCAAGGCCGGCGTCACCCCCCGTCGCCACTTGAAGGAATTCCGTTTGGAAGACATCTCCACCTACCAGGTGAAGGACGAGATCAAAGTAGATCTCTTCGAAGCTGGCGAAAAGGTTGATGTATCCGGTGTTTCCAAGGGAAAAGGCTTTGCCGGCGTCATCAAGCGCTGGAACTTCAAGCGGGGACCGGAAACGCACGGATCCAAGTTCCACCGCGCACCCGGTTCTCAGGGAGCTTCCTCGGATCCTTCCAGAACCTTCAAAAACCGGAAAATGCCCGGACACATGGGGCATGTAAACCGCACGGTCCTGAACCTTGAAGTGGTGAAGGTCCTGCCCGAGAAGAACGTCATCCTGATTAAAGGCGGCATCCCTGGACCCAACAAGGGAACCGTTGTGATCAAGAACAGCGTCAAAGCATAGGAAGGAGGACTAGAAAATGCCGAAAGTTGGAGTATATAACATGGAAGGCAGCCAGATCGGCGATCTGGAACTGAACGCTTCCGTCTTTGAATATCCCGTCAACGAAGCGGCCATGCACCAGGTGATCCTGGCGATTCAGGCCAACAAACGACAGGGAACGCAATCTGCGAAAACCCGCGCGGAAGTATCCGGCGGCGGGAAAAAGCCCTACAAGCAAAAAGGAACCGGACGTGCTCGTCAAGGCTCCACCCGTTCTCCCCAGTGGGTCCACGGTGGAATTGTCTTTGCGCCGAAACCCAGAAGCTACCGGACGTCCATCCCCAAGACCATGAAGCGGGTGGCTATGAAATCCGCCCTCTCGAGCAAGGTTGTGGATTCGCACCTTTTGGTGATGGATCAGCTCACGATGGAGGCTCCAAAGACCAAGGTCATGGCGGATCTTTTGAAGAAGCTTTCCTTGAAGAAAGCCCTCATCGTTACCGGCGAAGTCAACGAGAACGCCTGGAAGAGCGCTCGAAATATTGAAGGCATCACGATCATGCCTTGCAACAACATCAACGTCTACGACATCGTACGACACGATACCCTCATCCTCACGAAGGATGCCGTGGCAAAACTCGAGGAGGTGTATGCATAATGGCACTCAAGCTGACCAGCTGGGATATCATCCGCAAGCCCGTCATTACTGAAAAATCCATGGCGGGACAGGAAGCAAAAAAGTACACATTCCTCGTTCACGTGGATGCCGACAAGACCCAGATTAAACGCGCTGTGGAAGAAGTCTTCGATGTGAAGGTGGATTCCGTCAACGTCCAGAACCGTCTGGGCAAGGATAAGCGCGTGGGCGTCCACATGGGCAAACGAGCCGACACGAAGAAAGCAGTGGTCACTCTCACTGAAGATTCAAAGAGCATTGAGTTCTTTGAAAACATGAACTAGGAAGCGGATGCTCCGCTTCCCCCTATTGGCAAGTGAGCCAGATATCAAACACAAGGAATTAGGAGGAACTGACAATGGCAATCAGAGGCTTTAAACCGACGACCCCATCCAGACGGCAGATGACCATGAGCACCTTCGAGGAGATCACCACCGATCAGCCCGAAAAATCGCTCCTTGTTACGAAAAAGAAGCAAGGCGGCCGGAACGCTCACGGAAAGATCACCGTTCGGCACAGAGGCGGCGGCCACAAGCAAAAATACAGAATTATTGATTTCAAGAGAGATAAGGATGGAATCCCGGGAAAGGTTACGACCATCGAATACGATCCGAACCGCTCGGCCTACATCTCCTTGATTACTTATGTGGATGGAGAAAAGCGCTACATCATCGCCCCCGTGGGCATGAAGGTGGGCGATCGGATTGAGTCCGGCGCCAAAGCGGACATCAAGCCCGGCAATGCACTTCCCTTGAAGAACATTCCCGTGGGTACCGTCATCCACAACATTGAGCTGCAAAGAGGCAAGGGCGCCCAGATGGTTCGCTCAGCGGGAGCTTCCGCTCAGCTCATGGCCAAGGAAGGCGACTACGCCACCTTGCGTCTCCCCTCGGGCGAAATGAGATACGTGCGCATCGAGTGCAAAGCCACCATCGGAACGGTCTCCAACACCACCCACGAGATCGTCAACTATGGAAACGCCGGACGCGTTCGCCACAAGGGCATTCGGCCCACCGTCAGAGGTTCGGTCATGAACCCGGTGGATCACCCCCACGGCGGTGGTGAAGGACGTGCCCCCATCGGACGTCCCGGACCATTGACGCCTTGGGGCAAGCCGGCTCTCGGTCTGAAGACCAGAAAGCACCACAAATATTCTGACAGACTTATCGTCAAGAGAAGGAATGTGAAGTAGTCCTTCTGGGCTACGGAGCATCCTTGCATTCTCGAAGGGAGGAAGAACTTGAGCAGATCAATCAAAAAAGGGCCTTTCGTACACGAAGGTCTCTTAAAGAAAATAGAAGAGATGAACTCAAAGGGAGAAAAGAAGGTTATCAAGACCTGGTCCAGGTCCTCGACCATCTTCCCTGAAATGATCGGGCACACCATTGCGGTGCACGATGGAAGAAAACACATCCCCGTATACATTTCCGAGGACATGGTAGGACATAAGCTGGGTGAGTTTGCTTACACCAGAACCTATCGCGGCCACGCATCGGAAAAGAAATCCCGGATGAAATAGGAAAGGAGGAACGACAAGATGTTAGATGAAAAGAATCTGAACGAAACTGCAGATCAGGCAGAAGAAACGGTTGTTCTTCCAGAAGAAGGAACCAAAAACCAAGCGCCCAAGGCCGATGCAAAGGCAGCTTCCCGCGCCCAGGCTCGGGAAAAGGCGAAAGCGAAGCGCAGCGCCCGCAAGGAACGCCTAAGCCAAAAAGAAACCAAAGAAACCGTCAAGGTTCGCCTGAGCGCGGAAGAAAAAGCTCAAAAGCGTGAAGAAAAAGCCAAGGCCAATGAGAAGGTTGCCGTAAAGGCGATCGCACGATACATCCGCATGAGCCCCATGAAGGTAAACATTGTGTTGGATCTCATTCGGGGAAAGAACGTAGATGAAGCGATGACGATTCTTCAGTTCACACCCAAGGATGCTGCAGTGGTGGTGGGCAAGGTCCTCAAAAGTGCCGTAGCCAACGCCGAGAACAACTTTGAACTGGATCGGGCAGGGCTTTATGTCTCCGAGTGCCACGTTGGCCCCGGACCCATCATCAAGCGTTACCAGCCCCACGCCCAGGGACGGGCGTTCTCCATCCATAAGAGAACCAGCCACATCACTGTCATCGTGGCCGAAAGAGCATAAGGAGGTATCAGCTAGTGGGACAGAAAGTTAATCCGCATGGATTCCGGGTCGGCATTATCAAAGACTGGGATTCCAGATGGTATGCAGACAAAAAGAATTTTGCCGACAATCTGGTGGAAGATAATAAAGTCAGAGAGTTCGTCAAAAAGCGTCTTTACACAGCAGGCATCTCCAAGATTGAGATCGAACGTGCTGCCAAAAGACTGAAGCTGAATATTTATACCGCAAAGCCGGGCATCGTTATCGGCAAAGGCGGCGCAGGCATTGACCAGCTGAAAAAAGAAATCAGCGCATTGACCCCCGACAAAAACGTTGTGCTGAACATCGTGGAAGTCAAAAACGTAGATGCCAATGCTCAGCTCATGGCAGAGAACATCGCTGCCCAGCTGGAAAAGCGGATCTCCTTCCGCCGAGCCATGAAGCAGACCATCCAAAGAGCCATGCGCATGTATGGTGTCAAAGGAGTAAAGACCATGTGTGCTGGTCGTTTGGGCGGTGCTGAAATTGCCCGTACGGAAAGCTATCATGAAGGAACCATTCCGCTCCAGACCCTGAGAGCTGACATTGAGTATGGATTTGCCGAGGCTGATACGATCTATGGAAAGATCGGCGTAAAGGTCTGGGTATATAAGGGTGAAATCCTTCCGGTGAAAAAGAACCAGGAAGAAAAGAACCAGGACAACTAGGATCTTTTTGAAAGGAGGAACATGTCATGTTAATGCCCAAAAGAGTAAAGCATAGAAAGCAGCAGAAAGGCAACATGCGCGGCAAAGCGACCCGAGGAAATTTCATCGCATACGGTGAATTTGGTCTTCAGGCGACGGAGTGCGGCTGGCTCACCTCGAACCAGATTGAAGCAGCGCGTATTGCCATCAACCGATACATCAAAAGAGGTGGAAAGCAGTGGATCAAGATTTTCCCCGATAAGCCTATCACGAAGAAGGCTGCCGAAACCCGGATGGGTTCCGGAAAGGGAAACGTCGAATACTGGGTGGCCGTGGTCAAGCCCGGCCGAGTCTTGTTCGAACTGTCCGGCGTGGATGAAGATAAGGCCAGAGAGGCCATGCGTCTTGCATCCCACAAGCTCCCCATCTCCTGCAAGTTTGTCACGAGAAAAGACTTTGAAGATATGGGTGGTGAAGAGTAATGAAAATCAGAGACTTGAATGATATCCGGCACAATGCCCCTGAGGATCTGGAAGCCCGCCTGCTGGATCTGAAGAAGGAACTCTTCAACCTGCGGTTTCAGCTGAGCACCGGCCAGCTGGAAAATCCTGCCCGGATCAAAGATGTGAAAAAGTCCATCGCTCAGATCAAGACTGTTCTGAGAGAGCAGGAAGTCAGCTCCATCGAACAGTAATTGAAAGGAGGTCATTGAAACATGGAAGATTTGAAAAAGAACGAAGCCGTTGAGGCGACGTCTGAACAAGTAAGAAAAAACAGAAGAACGTTCACCGGCCGTGTTGTCTCCGATAAGATGGACAAGACCATTGTGGTGGCCATTGAGACCAAAGTGCGCCATCCGCTGTATGGAAAGACCGTCAACCGGACGACCAAATACAAGGCCCACGATGAAAACAACGAAGCCCGCATCAACGATCGGGTGTTAATCATGGAAACGCGGCCGCTCTCGAAGGATAAAAACTTCAGATTGGTTGAAATCGTAGAGAAGGCCAAGTAGGGTCTTGGAAGGAGGTCAGATATGATTCAGCAACAAACACTTTTAAAGGTCGCTGATAACTCCGGTGCAAGAGAAATCATGTGCATCCGAGTCATGGGCGGATCCAGAAGAAGATACGGCAACATCGGCGACACCATCGTTGCATCCGTTAAAAGCGCAACGCCGGGCGGCGTTGTTAAGAAAGGCGATGTCGTAAAGGCCGTCATCGTCCGCTCCAGAAAAGGCATCCGCAGAGTGGATGGAACCTATATCCGGTTCGACGAGAACGCAGCCGTCATCATCAAAGACGACAAGAACCCCAAGGGAACCCGTATCTTCGGGCCCGTAGCAAGAGAACTCAGAGACCGGGACTTCCAAAAGATTTTGTCCTTGGCTCCTGAAGTATTATAAAAAGGAGGAACGACGCAGTGAAAGTTCATGTTCGTAAAAACGATAAAGTGGTCGTGATCTCCGGGAACGACAAAGGCAAAAAAAGCGAAGTATTGGCAGTGAACCCGAAAAAGGGCACGGTTTTGGTGAAGGATGTCAACATGGTATCCAAGCACCTCAAGGCTTCCAAGAATGCCCTGAGATCCGAAATCGTCAAGCGCGAAGCGCCGATTCATGCAAGCAAGGTAATGTTGTGGTGTGAGAAGTGCGGCAAAGCCGTCCGCCCCAGCTACCGCTTCCAGGAAGACGGAGCCAAGATTCGTTATTGCAAGGCCTGCGACAGCGAAATTTAATAAAGGAGGAACATCATGCCTAGATTACAGGATAGATACAACGATGAAGTTGTAAAAGCCATGATGGACAAGTTCGGCTACAAGAACGTCATGGAAGTACCCAAGCTCGAAAAGATCGTCATCAACATGGGCGTGGGCGAAGCCAAGGAAAACGCCAAGGCGCTGGAATCCGCCATTTCGGACCTCCAGATCATTTCCGGTCAAAAGCCCATCATCACCAAGGCCAAGAAGTCTGTGGCCAACTTTAAGCTCCGGGAAGGCATGGCCATCGGCGCCAAAGTCACCTTGAGAAAAACCCAAATGTATGAGTTTGCCGACAAGCTCATGAACATTGCCCTTCCCCGGGTCCGTGACTTCCGTGGAGTCTCCGACAAGAGCTTTGACGGACGCGGAAACTACTCCCTTGGAATTAAAGAGCAGCTCATTTTCCCTGAAATTGAGTACGATAAAATTGACAAAGTCCGCGGCATGGACGTGATCTTTGTGACCACCGCCAAGACCGACGAGGAAGCCCGTGAACTGCTTCGGTTCCTGGGCATGCCCTTTGCACAGCATTAGGAGGTAACAAGATTTGGCACGTAAAGCTATGATCGAAAAGTGGAAGAGAGAACCTAAATACTCTACCAGGGCTTATACCAGATGCAGAATCTGCGGAAGACCTCATTCGGTTCTCAAGAAATACGGCATCTGCCGCATCTGCTTCAGAGAACTGGCGTATAAGGGAGAAATTCCCGGCGTACGCAAAGCCAGCTGGTAAGAAGGGAAAGGAGGAACACAAGATATGATGACAGATCCGATTGCGGACCTTTTGACAAGAATCAGGAACGCAAATGATGCACGGCACACCACTGTGGAAGTCCCCTCTTCCCGGGTGAAAAAAGCTGTTGTGGATATTCTTCTGCAAGAAGGCTACATCAAGGCGGTGGACGAATACAAAGTGGGCATTGTTCCCATGATGAAGATCACCTTGAAGTATGGCGAGGGCAAAGAGAAGGTAATTAAAGGACTTCGCAGAATCAGCAAACCCGGTCTCCGCGTTTACTGCAAATCCGACGAGGTACCGAAAGTATTGAATGGACTCGGCACCGCAGTGATCTCCACCTCCAAAGGAATGATCGCTGATAAAGAAGCCCGCAGCCAAGGGCTTGGTGGCGAAGTGATCTGCTACATTTGGTAGCACTCTAGCGAAGGAGGAAGCAAAGATGTCTAGAATCGGCAAAGCGCCCATCTCCATTCCCCAGGGTGTCACCATCACCATTGCAGACGGTAACCACGTCACGGTGAAGGGACCCAAAGGGCAGCTGGAGAAAGCGTTCAACGAACGCATGAATATCGAACAAAACGACAACAACGAAATCGTGGTGACCAGACCTTCCGATCAAAAGGAAGACCGGGCCATGCACGGCTTAACCCGGGCCCTCATCCACAACATGGTGGTGGGTGTGACTCAAGGGTATCAAAAGAACCTGGAGCTCAACGGCGTTGGATACCGTGCCAGCGTACAGGGGAAAAAGCTTGTCATGAACCTCGGCTACTCCCACCCCGTGGAAGTAGAAGCCCTGGAAGGCATCACTTTTGAAACCCCGGCTCCCACCAAGGTCATCATTAAGGGAATCGACAAGGAAAAGGTAGGCGATATGGCCGCCGACATCCGCAAGTGGAGAAAACCCGAACCCTACCTGGGCAAAGGCATCAAGTTCGAAGGCGAACAGATCCGGCGCAAAGTAGGAAAGACCGGTAAGTAAAGGAGTGAAACGGCATGTTTAAGAAAGACAACAAGCAGGCTTCCAGAGTCCGGCGTCACGTCCGGGTCAGACGGAAGGTCTCCGGGACCGCCGCTCGGCCAAGACTCTCGGTTTACCGCAGCGAAAAAAATATTTATGCCCAGATCATCGATGATGTGAAGGGAGAGACCCTCGTAGCCGCCTCCAGCATTGACAAAGGGTTCGAAGGAACCGGCTGGGATCTTGAGGCTGCAAAGAAGGTAGGCAAAGCCATTGCAGAGCGCGCCAAAGCCAGCGGAATCGACCAGGTGGTCTTTGACCGCGGCGGCTACATCTACCACGGAAGAGTTCAAGCCCTTGCTGATGCAGCAAGAGAAGCCGGACTGCAATTCTAAAAGGAGGGTACAGCAATTGAGAATCGATCCGAACACATTGGACCTGAAGGAAAAGGTTGTTAAAATCAGCCGCGTCACCAAGGTCGTCAAGGGTGGCCGTAACTTCCGGTTCAGCGCCCTGGTGGTGGTGGGAGACGAGAACGGCCACGTAGGTGTGGGTACCGGGAAGTCCATCGAAATCCCTGAAGCCATCCGTAAAGGCATCGAAGATGCCAAGAAAAATCTCATTGAGGTCAAGCTTGATGGGACCACCATTCCTCATGAAATTGACGGGATTTTTGGAACCGGCCGCGTGCTCATCATGCCCGCTAAGGAAGGTACCGGAATCATCGCCGGTGGACCCGCCCGTGCGGTTTTGGAATTGGCCGGATTAAAGGATGTCCGGGCGAAGTCCTTGGGCTCCAACAACCCCCGCAACATGGTTCGCGCAACCTTGAATGGATTGAGTGAACTACGCTCCCTGGAACAAATTGCGAAGCTTCGCGGCCGCTCTTTAGAAGAAGTCCGGGGCTAGGAGGGTATCTGATGAAAATTACTCTGATGAAAAGCCTCATCGGCAGAAAAAAATCCCATATTGCCACCGCTCAGGCCCTCGGTCTTCGTAAGATCGGCGTTACGGTGGAAAAACAGGATAATGAAGCCATTCGTGGCATGATCAAGGAGATCAGCTATCTCCTGAAGGTCGAAGAATAAAATCTCACTAAGGAGGTGCAAAACGATGAAATTACATGAGCTTAAATCTCCGGAAGGATCCCGTCAGGGACGCAAGCGTGTGGGTCGCGGAACCGGCTCGGGCTGGGGAAGAAACTCCGGCAAAGGCGAAAAAGGCCAGAACTCGCGTTCCGGCGGCGGTGTCCGGCCCGGATTTGAAGGCGGTCAGATGCCACTGTTCCGGCGCTTGCCCAAGCGGGGCTTCAAGAACCCCTTCACGAAGGAGTACAACGCCATCAATCTGGATCGGCTGAATATGTTTGACAACGGAACGGTTGTGACCGAAGACCTGCTCCTGGAGAAGCGGGTCATCTCCAAAAAGCTTGACGGGGTGAAGATCCTTGCCAACGGAACCATTGAAAAAGCGTTAACGGTGAAGGTCAGTAAGTTCTCCAAGGCTGCTTGCGAAAAAATCGAAGCCGCTGGAGGAACAACGGAGGTTCTGTAATGTTTGAGATTTTTACCAAGGCATGGAAGACCAAAGAGCTCCAAAAACGCATGCTGTTTATGTTGCTCATCGTCTTTATTTATCGGCTTGGAAATCACATCACCGTACCCTACGTAAATCCCAAAGCATTGGCCAACCTGACCAATCAGGGAGACCTTTTCGGTCTCTACAACCTGATTTCAGGAGGGGCCCTGGGGCGCTTTAGCCTTTTTGCCCTGGGGGTTGTACCCTACATCAATGCATCCATTATCGTACAGTTGCTTACGGCCGCCATTCCAGCCCTTGAGAACCTTCAAAAGGAAGGAGAGGAAGGCCGCAAGAAAATCCAAAACTGGACCCGCTACGCTTCCATCGCCATCGGCGCACTGCAAGCTTACGGAACCTATGTTTTGGTGGCCAACACCGGCGCCATCACCAATCGGTCTTGGCACGTTTTGGTCCTGATTCTTCTCACGTTGGTCGCCGGAACCGTCTTCTTGATGTGGCTGGGCGATCAGATCACCACCTATGGCATCGGCAACGGCATCTCCGTGTTGATCTTCATCAACATCATTTCCCGTCTGCCCCAGAGTCTGCAGCAGCTGACCTTGACGGCCTCCACGGATCCCATGACGGTCATCCTCGTCGTCCTGCTCCTTTTGGCGTTGTTCGTCGGCGTCGTGTACTTCTCGCTGGGCGAGCGCCGCATTCCGGTGCAGTACGCTGGACGTATGGTGAACGGCCGGGCCATGAAGGCTCAAACGCAGCATCTGCCCATTGCAGTGGCTTCTTCCGCCGTGCTTGGCATCATCTTTGCCATGTCCATGATGGAATTTCCCGCCACCTTGCATCAGCTGATGCCCAACAACACCATCTTAAACGCCATGGCCACCAGCAAGCTTTGGTGGAATCCCTTCAACCGGGAAACCTGGATGTATGTGGTGCTGTATTTTATCCTGGTCGTCTTCTTCTGCGTGTTCTACACCTCCATCACGATGAAACCGGATGAGATGGCGGAAAATATGCAAAAAAGCGGCGGGTACGTCAACGGCATTAAGCCGGGAAAATCGACGGAAACCTACCTTGAAGGCGTCTTCAACCGCGTCTCGTTCTACGCCGGAATCTTTGCCGGAGTCATCGCCATCTTCCCGCTTTTGGTGGGTAAGCTCAACCCCGCTTTCCAACAGATGAATTTTGGAGGAACGGTGCTGTTCATTATGGTCGGTGTGGCCTTGGATACCATCCGGCAGCTGGAATCCCAGCTCATGACGCGTCACTATAAAGGCTTCCTGAAGTAGGAGATGGCCATGAAGATCGTTCTGTTGGGCGCCCCGGGTGCCGGCAAGGGAACTCAGGCACAAAGCATTAGCAATTATTATAAAATTCCTCACATTTCCACGGGTGATATTTTTCGGCGCAACATCGCTGAAGGCACTCGACTGGGAAAAACCGCCAAGCGGTACATGGACTCCGGTCAGCTGGTCCCCGATCAGCTGACGCTGGAGCTCATCGAAGACCGATTGGGCCAGGCGGACTGCAAGGACGGCTATCTTTTGGATGGGTATCCGCGCACCGTGGTTCAGGGGGAATTTTTAGAAGAGCTTTTGGATGAGCACGGCTCGCATTTGGACTGCGCCCTGCTCATCCAAGTCCCCCGGTCCGTGATATTGGAACGGATGACCGGACGAAGGGTCTGTCCCTCCTGCGGGGCATCTTACCATTTGAAGCACAACCCCCCGATGAAAAAGGATCTTTGCGACATTTGCGGCTGCAAGATCATGCAACGGGAGGACGATAAGGCCGAAACCGTGGAAGAACGACTGGACGTCTACGACGAGCAAACCAGCCCCCTCATCCGCTTTTACGCCGAACGCCACATCCTGAAAGCAGTGGATGGCACCCGTGCCATCAATCAAATCTTTAAGGACATCGTGGACGTCTTGAGTGAGGTCAAGAAGAATGATCATCCTCAAGAATAAAAGAGAACTGGACGCCATGGCCGAATCCGGCCGGATCGTGGAAGAAGCCCTACTTTATGTGGCGAGCCTCGTCCGCCCCGGCATCTCCACCTGGGAATTGGATCGCCTGGCCGAAGAATTTATAACTAAGCAGGGAGCGGTACCGTCCTTCAAAGGCTACGGTGGTTTTCCTGGGTCCATCTGCACCTCGGTGAACGACGTGGTGATCCACGGCATTCCCGCGCGGGACACGATCCTCCAGGAAGGAGACATCCTTTCGGTGGATCTCGGGGCTCTGAAAAACCACTATCACGGAGACGCCGCTCGAACCATCCCGGTGGGATCGGTCACGCAGGAGGCCCTTCGCCTCATACGGACCACAGAAGAAGCCTTTTTCTGCGGTTTGGACCACTGCCGGATCGGCCATCACCTCTCCGATATTTCTCATGCTATTGAAACCCATGTCCGCCAAGCTGGCTGCAGCATCGTGGAAGAATATGTGGGACATGGCATCGGCCGCAACCTCCACGAGATGCCCAATGTGCCGAACTTCGGCGCGCCGGGTCGCGGACCGCGGCTGCAAGAAGGCATGGTGATTGCCATAGAACCCATGGTCAACCTCGGCCGACGGGACATTGTGGTCTTAAAAGACCGCTGGACGGTGAAGACAAGGGACGGATCCTTATCCGCTCATTATGAAAACACCGTGGCCATCACAGAAGACGGCCCCCGGATGCTGACGTGCACCCAACGAAGATAAGACCTAAACCTACAGTGCTGCTTAGTTATAAATTCCCCAAGAATTTATGACACACGGTAATCAGGAGACTCCCCATGGACGATTTCAAAGGACGATTGGTCCGCTCGGTGAAAGGCCGGGATCAAGGCCACTGCTATGTGGTCATTGAAGAGCTCGACGCCTATTTTGTGCGAGTCGCTGACGGACGCAAAAAAACCGTTGCCTCTCCCAAGCGCAAAAACCGAATCCATCTTCGGCCCGAAGGGCCGATGGAGCCCATGTCCTTGGCGTTCTCCGACGAACAGCGGGCCGATGAGGCCATCCGAACATTCATCAACACTCACGCAAAGGAGGTTTGATTGCCCCATGTCAAAAGACGATGTCATTGAGATGCAAGGTCAGGTGCTTGAAGCCCTGCCCAATGCCCAATTCCAAGTCAAATTGGAAAGCGGACACATCATCACGGCACATATTTCAGGAAAACTTAGAATGAATTACATTAAGATTCTTGCGGGTGACCGGGTGACAGTGGAACTGTCTCCCTATGATCTGTCCAAAGGTCGGATCACCTGGAGAACGAAATAAGGAGGTTTGCAAAAAGATGAAAGTCAGACCATCAGTGAAGCCCATCTGTGAGAAGTGCAAAGTCATCAAGCGCAAGGGGAAGGTCATGGTAATCTGTGAGAATCCCAAGCACAAGCAGAAGCAAGGCTAAGAAAACCCACATTACGTACCACTAACGGAGGTGTACAAATCGTATGGCGAGAATCGCTGGTATTGATCTGCCCAAGGAAAAACGGGTCGAGATCGGATTAACATACATTTATGGCATCGGCCTGTCCACGGCCCAGAAAATTTTGGCCGAGACCGGTGTAAACCCCGACATCCGGGTAAAGAACCTGTCCGAAGAAGAAGAAAATCTTCTGCGCGACTACGTCAACAAGAACATTAAGGTGGAAGGGGATCTTCGCAGAGAAGTCGCCTTAAACATCAAACGGCTGACGGAAATTGGTTGCTATCGCGGCCTGCGTCACAGAAAAGGCTTGCCCGTCCGGGGACAGCGCACCAAGACCAACGCGAGAACCCGTAAAGGGAAGAAGAAAACCATCGCGAATAAGAAGAAGTAAGGAGGCGGAAAAATGGCAGCAAAAACAGTTAAAAAGACCAGAAAAAGAAAAGAACGTAAAAACATTGAAAATGGTCAGGCTCACATCCAGTCCACCTTCAATAATTCCATCATCACCATTACGGATCGCGCCGGAAACGCTTTGGCATGGTCCAGTGCCGGGGCTCTTGGCTTCAAGGGTTCCAAAAAAAGCACCCCCTTTGCCGCGCAGATGGCCGCTGAGACCGCTGCCCGCGCAGCCATGGAGCATGGACTGCGCAGCATTGAGGTTTTTGTTAAGGGACCCGGATCAGGCCGTGAAGCCGCCATCCGTTCCCTCCAGGCTGCCGGATTGGAAGTCACCCTCATTAAGGATGTGACTCCGCTCCCGCACAACGGCTGCAGACCCCCTAAAAGACGGAGAATGTAATGGAGTCGACCGAGCGGCCCAAACCTTGGGCCCTTCGGTCCTCGACGATTGCACTCATGGCGTACAGCCTTACGTGGACAGATCAGTTGCCCTCACGTACTGTTGCCGACAAGAAATAGGAGGGTTAATACATGTTGGAAATTGAAAAGCCGAAGATTCAAAACGTGGAGACCAACGAGGATGGAACCTACGGCAAATTTATCGTAGAACCCCTGGAGCGCGGGTATGGCATTACCTTAGGAAATGCACTGCGCCGCATCCTTTTATCCTCTTTGCCCGGTGTGGCCCCCCATTCCGTCAAGATCGACGGATCCCTTCATGAATTCACCACCATCCCTGGAGTCAAAGAAGACGTTCCGGAAATGATCCTGAACATCAAAAACCTGGCCATCAAGATGGAAGGAGAAGGTCCCAAAAGCATCTACATTGATGCCAAAGGCCCCTGTGAAGTATTGGGGAAAGACATCAAGACGGATGGAGACGTGGAGATCGTCAATAAGGATCATCACATCGCCACCTTGGATGACAACGGCAAACTATATATGGAGATCGCCATCAACCGCGGTCGGGGCTATGTGTCCCAAAACCGCAACAAGGCCCTGGATCATTCCATCCAGACCATTGCGGTGGACTCCATCTACAGCCCCATCAAGCGGGTGAACTACAGCGTAAAAGACTTTAGAGTGGGGCAGATTACCGATTATGATTCCCTCACCCTGGAGCTTTGGACCGACGGAACCATCAAGACGGAAGAAGCCATCAGCTTTGCCGCTAAAATCCTTATCGAGCACTTCAAGCTCTTCATGACGCTGACGGACAACGCCAACGATCTGGAGATCATGATTGAAAAGGAAGAGGATAAGAAGGAAAAAGTGATGGAAATGACCATCGAAGAATTGGAGCTTTCCGTTCGTTCCTACAACTGCCTGAAACGCGCAGGCATCAATACGGTCCAAGAATTGGCCAATAAATCCATGGAAGACATGATGAAGGTGCGAAACCTTGGCAAGAAATCCTTGGATGAAGTAGAGAGAAAACTGAAAGACCTAGGATTGGGTCTTAAAATGAGCGACGAGTAGGAGGATATATAATGGCTGTTCAAAGAAAGCTTGGCAGAAGTACTGACCAAAGAAAAGCCATGTTGAGAAGCTTGGTTACCAACTTCTTAAAGCACGGTGTCATTCAAACGACCCATACCAGAGCTAAGGAAACCCAGGCCATCGCAGAAAAGATGATCACCCTTGGCAAACGTGGGGATCTGCATGCCAGACGTCAGGCCTTGGCGTACATTCATGAAGAGGCTGTGGTTACAGAACTTTTCGAAAACATTGCCCCCCAATACCAGGAGCGGGAAGGCGGTTACACCAGAATCTACAAAGTAGGTCCCCGCAGAGGAGACGGCGCTGAAGTAGCCATTCTGCAGCTGGTATAGCAAGAAGCCCTTCCTTAAGGAGTGGCGCATGGTGTGAAAGAGGCATCCCACAACCACTTGGGATGGCCTCTTTTGCCTTTATCGGCGCCCTTTGGGGAAAGGCCCCCTTCCTTGGTTGAGCGCCGGGCTGCATTTCGATATAATCTAATAGACCTAAAAGGTTTTAGCTTTGGGGAGCCGCCCGGCGAGTCTCCCTTTTCGCACCCCGTTTGCTAAACTGCTCCTCGAGGAGCTTTTCGCCGGGGTTTCCCTATGCCAAGGAGCAGTTCATGGACACGACGACCCAAAAACCAAACCATACGTCCGGCCTGATGATGATCCAGACGGAGCATTTGACCCATTATTATGATGAATTCGATGCCCAAGGCAACGAGGTGACGCCCCAGGAGGGGGCCATCCGCTATTCCATCAAGGACATCACCCTCAGCGTCCCCAAGGGGCAGTTTCTCTGCATCCTCGGGCATAACGGCTCTGGGAAATCGACGCTGGCTAAGCATTTCAATGCGCTGCTTTTGCCGGTGTCGGGTACAATCTTAGTGGACGGCATCGATGCGGCAAATCCCGAGAATACCTGGCAGGTCCGCTCCCGAGCGGGCATGGTGTTTCAAAACCCCGACAACCAGATGGTGGCCACCATCGTCGAGGAGGATGTGGCCTTTGGCTGCGAAAACCTCGGCGTGGCGCCGCAGGAGATTCGCCGTCGCGTGGATCAGGCCCTAAAGGACGTCAATATGTATGAATTTCGCAAGCACGCGCCGCACCTGCTCTCGGGCGGACAAAAGCAGCGGGTGGCCATTGCAGGCATTTTGGCCATGCGGCCCGAATGCATCATCTTTGATGAACCCACGGCCATGCTGGATCCCGCGGGTCGCCGCGAGGTCATGGCCACGGTGCGCGAACTCAACCGGACCTTCGGCATCACCGTGATCCACATCACCCACTATATGGAAGAGGCGGTCTTGGCCGATCGCATCGTCGTGGTGGATGAGGGACAGATCGTCATGGACGACGTCCCGAAAAATATATTTTCCCAGGTGGCGCACATGAAAAGCTTAGGCTTGGACGTGCCCCAGGTCACGGAGGTGGCCCATCTTTTGAGTCAGCGGGGCATCCCTTTGGACGCCCATCTGTTGACCATCGATGAACTGGTGGAGGCATTATGTCAATACAAGCAGAACATGTGACCTTTGAATATTCGCCGGGAACGCCCTTTGCGACCAAAGCCTTGGATGATGTGACCCTCACCATCCCCACGGGCACCTTTGCCGCCCTCATCGGGCACACCGGCTCGGGCAAATCCACGCTGATCCAGCATTTCAACGGCCTCATTAAGCCCACCTCCGGGCGGATTCTTCTGGACGGGGCGGACATTCACGAAAAGGGCGGCAGCCTAACGGCCGTACGGCGGCGAGTGGGTCTGGTCTTTCAATATCCCGAATACCAGCTCTTTGAAGAGACGGTGGAAAAGGATGTGGCTTTTGGCCCGAAGAATCTCGGGCTCTCTGAAGAAGAGATCCGTCGCCGGGTGAAAAAAGCCATTGAACTTGTGGGCTTGGATTTTGAAGCGGTTCGCGAGCGCAGCCCCTTTGATCTTTCCGGCGGCCAAAAACGCCGGGTCGCTATTGCAGGCGTCGTGGCCATGGAGCCTCGGGTGTTGATTCTGGACGAACCTACGGCCGGACTGGATCCCCGGGGGCGAAATGAGATTCTCGCTCAGTTGAAAACCCTGCATGAGAGCTATGAGATGACCACGGTTTTGGTGAGTCATTCCATGGAGGATGTGGCGGATTTGGCCGAGCTGGTCCTAGTCATGCATCGCGGGCGCGTGGTGATGCAAAAAGAGCCCCGGGCGGTGTTTGCCCAGATCCCCTTTTTGGAGAGCATGGGGCTTGCCGCCCCTCAAGTCACTTACCTCATGGCGAAGCTTCGGGAGAAGGGTTTTGAGGTCCCCACCAACCTCATCAATGTGGCGGAAGCCACCGACGCCATCGAAGCGGCGCTAAAAGGAGGGGGCACATGCTAAAGAATATTACCATCGGGCAGTACATCCCCGGCGACACGCCGGTGCACCGATTGGATCCCCGAACGAAGATTCTTTGCGCCTTTTTTTTCATCATTGCGCTTTTCTTCGTTAAAACCTACACGGCCTATGGCTTGGTGCTGCTGTTTATCTTGACGGTGACCATGCTTGCCCAGTTGAAGATTCAGTTTCTTTATAAAGGGCTCAAGGGGGTCTTTGTGCTGATTGTGTTCACGGGCCTTTTGAACCTTTTTGTCAGCGGCGGCACGGGAGCGCCCCTGTTCTCCTTTGGCTTTTTGCGCATTTACCGCGAAGGCGTAAACCTGGCGCTTTTTATGACGCTGCGCCTGGTGTTTTTGATCCTTGGGACGTCGCTATTGACCTTAACGACCTCGCCCATTGAACTGACGGACGGCCTGGAGAAGCTCTTCTCCTTTTGGAAGCGATTTGGCTTCCCGGCCCATGAGTTGGCCATGATGATGAGCATTGCCCTGCGGTTTATTCCCACTTTGCTGGATGAAACGGATAAGATCATGAAGGCTCAGCGGGCTCGGGGCGCGGATTTTGACAGCGGGGGTCTTGTCAAGAAGGCCAAAAGCCTCATTCCCATTTTGGTTCCCCTTTTCATCTCCTCCTTCCGCCGGGCCTCCGATTTGGCCATGGCCATGGAGGCGCGCTGCTACCGGGGAGGGGAGGGCCGCACGCGCATGAAACGTCTGGCCTACGCCCGGCGTGACGCCATCGGCTACACCGCCTTTCTTCTCTTTGTCGGGGGCATTGTGGTCTTGAGCCTACCGGCTCTTGGACTTCCTTAGATGGAACGCAGGAGGGGGATGACGATGGACCTCACGGCGAATAAAGCGGACAAAGGTGCGCCAACCTCCAAGATCATCCGGCTGGATTTAGCCTATGAAGGCACCGAGTTCTGCGGTTGGCAGGTGCAAGTCCATCAGCGCTCCGTCCAGGGGGTCTTGGAGGAGGCGATCTATGCCACCACGGGCGAGCGCCTGCGGGTGAGGGGGTGCTCAAGGACCGATGCCGGGGTGCACGCCCGAGGCTATGTGGCCTCGTTCATCAGCCGCACCACCATTCCCAGTGAGCGCCTGGTATACCCCCTCAATCAGCACCTGCCAAGGGATGTGCGCATCCATCGAAGCTCCGAGGCGGCGCCGGGGTTTGATGCAAGACGCTGCGCTGCGGGGAAAACCTACAGCTATACCTTTAGCACCGCAGCGCAAGAACCCGTCTTGGGCCGCCAGCTCATCGCCTGGGAGCGGGGCTCTTTAGATGAGGCACGGATGCAGGAAGCTTGCGTCCTCTATCAAGGCACCCATGATTTTCGGGCGTTTCGCTCCCAAGGATCCTCGGTGGTCGGTACGGTGCGGACCCTCCACGAGGTTCGCCTGGAGCGCGAGGGGGATCTTTGGCGGTTTTGGGTCACCGGGAACGGCTTTTTATATAATATGGTGCGAATCCTTGTGGGGACCCTCTTTGAAGTGGGCCATCACACGAAGACTTTGGCGGACGTGCGGGCGGCACTTGCGGGCGGCGATCGCCTGCGGGCGGGGCGTGTGGCGAAACCCGAGGGGTTGATTTTGGAACGGGTGTACTACGAGAACCAGTGGTAGAAGGAATGAGGAGAGGGTACTATGGACGCTTGGCGTGATGCTTTTCGGTTGTTTTTTCGAGGACGGACGGATGGATTTGTTTTTCGGCCGTTTACGCCCCTGCACTTTGCGTTGATTGCGGTGGTGCTGGTGGGGTGTCTTTTGCTTTATCGCGAGCGCAACGCCTCCAAGCAGTGCAAGCGGCGCATTCAACAGGGTCTTTTTTGGGCCCTGGTGGCCGAACAGATCCTCCAGCATTTTTGGCTGATCTACGCTGGCGTCTATACGTTGGATGAGGCGCTGCCCCTATACATCTGCCGCTCCGCCATCTTTGCCATGCTCCTAGCTCACCTCACAGGACACCCCATGCTGCGCAGCGTCAGCGTCTACTGGGGGTTCTTTGGCGGCATGCTGGCCTCCGCAGTACCGGTGCTTTATGCCTATGAATTTCCCCATGTCACCAACTTCACCTTTTTCGCCGGGCATTTTCTCATGGCCTGGACGGTGGCGTGGATGATCTGGGGGCAGGGCTACACCTTCACGAGACGGGGCCTGCGGGATGCGCTTTGGGTCACTACGGGCTTTAACATGCTGGTGGTTGTGGTCAACCCCTTAGTGGGCGGCAATTACAGCTATTTTGCGGAACCGCCGATTTGGAAGGCGTTTTTCGCCACGGTGCCTCACAGTCTCTACATCCTGATTTTATTCTCAGTGTATGCGCTGCTCATCACCATCATTCATCTTTTGGGGGTCCTTTTGCAAAATCCAAAAACCTTTCCTTGGGGGCCGGCCGTCGAGGAAGAACCCTTCCGAACTCCGGTGCTCTTTGGCACGGAAGAGATCGAGGGATAGGCCTCGAGGGAATTGGGCCAATTCCTTGACAAGCAAAAGGCGTCTATTATATAATACTAATGTTTGTTATGAGTAAGCGGCCGTCACTAGCCCCGAAGGCCTACTTTTGAAGACAAACAATGAAACGGGAGGTTTAAGATGAAATCATATTTAGCGAAAGCTGGAGAAATCGAAAGAAAATGGTATATTGTCGATGCTGCCGGAAAGCCTCTTGGTAGAGTGGCTAGCCAGGTTGCATCCATTTTAAGAGGAAAAAACAAACCGGAGTTCACGACCAACGTGGATACGGGAGATTTTGTCATTGTCATCAATGCCGAAAAGGTTGTCCTCACCGGAAAGAAGCTGGATCAGAAGATGCTCAGACATCACTCGCTCTATCCAGGTGGTTTGAAAGAAACTCCGTACCGTGTCGTTCTCCAAAAGAAGCCGGAATTTGCAATGCAGGAAGCGGTTCGAAGAATGCTGCCCAAGGGATCCCTGGGACGGCAGATGGCGTCCAAGCTCAAGGTCTACAGAGGCTCGGAGCATCCGCATGCCGCTCAGCAACCGGAAGTCTTGGAACTGAAGTACTAAGAGGAGGAAGACAATAATGGCAAAAGTTCAATATATGGCCACGGGAAGAAGAAAGAAGTCTGTCGCTCGCGTACGGCTCGTTCCCGGAGAAGGCAAAGTCATCATCAACAAGCGTGAATTTGAAAACTACTTCCCCCTGGAGACGACTCGACTCATTGTGAATCAGCCCTTGGAGCTCATGGGCCTTAGAAACAATTTTGATGTCTTGGTCAACGTCCATGGCGGCGGAACCACCGGTCAGGCCGGGGCGATCCGTCACGGGATTTCCAGAGCCTTGGTAAAATCCGATGAAACCCTAAAGGGGGATTTGAAGAGAGCTGGATTCCTGACTCGGGATTCGAGAATGAAGGAACGGAAAAAGTACGGCTTGAAAAAGGCCCGTAAATCGCCCCAATTCTCCAAGCGTTAGTAACGAAAAAAACCTCAAAACCAAAAGATCATCGCATCGATGGCTCTTTTGGTTTTTTCCTTTTAAAGGGCGTTTGCCCACGCCCTAAAGCCTCTCCAACGGAAACCGGTGGGAGGTCCCTGGGGGGCATGGGCGGTTTTTGGTTGTAAGGGGAGTGTAAATTAATTGAAAAGACCCGTGAAAAGCACGGGGCGCTGGAGCCATCGGTGCTATGATGAGGATAAGAAGCCCCCTCGTCTTTTTCATGGGGAGTGTTTTTTCGTCCTTGGCTAAAGCCCGCTCTTCGAGAGCTTCGCCGGTGCGAAACATGAAGGAAGGCGTGTGCCAGACGCTTTTGGGCGATCAAAACCCCTGAGCGGCTCGTTGGGGCCAATGAACGAATCACGGAGGAAGAACCATGAATCATGCGAAAGAACTCATCGGGATTTTGAAGACGGAACGCGACGAGAAGCTGCCCAGAGTCACTCTCTACCTCCCAACGCACCGAAGGGAACCGGACAACAAGAAGGATCCCATCGTGTTTAAGAACCTGATGAAAAAAGCCGAAGAGCTTATGGCAAAGAATTATGAAAAGGGCGCCTATCAAGAGGTCTTGAAACGCCTGGAGGCGCTTCAAAAGGACACTCTTTTCTGGAATCACTCCACGGAGGGCTTGGGCGTCTTGGCCGTGGGGACCGAGTGTTATCCCTATCGGCTCTTGACGCCTGTGCCTGAAGATGTGGTGGTGGGGGAGACGTTCCACATATTGCCCCTTTTAGAGCACGGCGAAGCCGGGGCGGAAATGCTGTTGGTGGATTTAGCCAAGGATCGGTTCCGCCTCTTCTCGGTGGGACCCTATCATGTTCGAGAGCTCGAGCAAGACGAAATCAAAACACACTTCAATGAGCTTTTCGAGGACCTGGATTCTGAGAGCAACGTCAACACGGGCTCCTATGCAGGAACCTCCGGAGCGTTCCATGGGCATCGCGCCAAGCCCGAAGAAGTCCGAAAAGATCGGGAAAAATATTTCCGTTATTTAGACGCTTCCCTCAGCCGCTTCAATAAAGATCGGCTGCCGGTGATCCTCGCGGGCACCACCGAGAACGTTGCGGCGTTCCGCGAGTGGGCCAAGGGAGACTTTTATGCGAAAGAGGCGTTGACGCAGCCCCTGGAATCCGTCACGGAAGATCAGGTGCAACAGCTTGTGCAAAAGCGACTCCAAGAAGAAAAGGGGGAGCTGAAGCGGCGGCGGGAAGCTCGTCTGGTTGCAGCAAAGCAAGAACATGCCATTAGTCTGGATTTGCGAGACATTCAGCAAAAGGCTCAAGAAGGCCGAGTGGCGGAGCTTTTCGTCAATACGCGCCGCATGGATCCCAACCGCAGGATGCTCGATGCGGCGGTGGCGCAGCTGATCCTCACAGGAATCCCGGTGCATGCTGTGGATTATGAGGATGGCATTTTGGATACGCCCACCTTTGCCGTGCTGCGCTGATGGCCCATCACCCGTGACGTGAGCCTTTGCCCCCGGCCGATCCCGTAAGGGGATGGGCCGTGGGCTTTCCTTGCTTATGGGGCACGGCTGAAGAAGGGGGACCCTCTGTCCTTGAAGGACGCCGCATGGTATCCTTTTAGGGAGGATTGCGCCAAAGGCTGCGGCGGAGAAAAACCGCCCAGATCAACGCAAGACCCAGCAAAGGGGGATCCGTCGCCGGATTCTTTTTTGCACACGGAAGGAGACGTGCCATGTGGATTAAAGTCATACAGTTTTTCGGCAGCGCTGCATTATTTCTTTTTGGCTTCAAGGTGCTTGGAGAGGGGCTGGAGAGCGTTGCCCGGGGGAACATCCGGCGCATCATGGGACGGCTGACGGCCCACCGCATAGGGGCGGTCCTTTTGGGGGTCCTAATGACCCTTTTGATGCAGTTTTCCGCCGCCACGGTGGTGCTCACCGTGGGCATGGTCAATTCGGGCATCGTCAACCTGGTTCAAGCGGCGGGCTTGATCCTAGGTGCGAATTTATCCACCCCCATCAAGGTGCACCTATTCGCCTGGGAATCTCATCTTTTGATGGCCCTAGCCTTCATCGCCGGGACCTGGCTCTATGTCTTTTCCAAGGAAAAGCGCAAGCGGGATGTGGCGTATATTCTCTTGGGCTTTGCCTTAATGATGACGGGCCTTGATTCCTTGCGCATGAGCGTCGCGGGACTGACCCAAGGGGGGATCTTGGAGGGTTTGTTGGCAGGCGCTGGGAAAAACTGGTTCGTAGGGCTTGGCCTTGGGACCGTCATCACCGTGCTTTTGCAGTCCTCCACCGCTACCATGGCCGTGCTGGTGACCGTTTCCTTACAAGGGGGTCTTTCGTTGGCCTTTGCCCTACCCATCATCGTCGGCGCCAACATCGGCACCACCTCCACAGCCCTGGTGTCCGCCATTGGAGCGCGCCGCGAAGCCAAGCGGGCGGCTCTTCTCCACCTCCTGTTCAACCTCTTGGCGGCCGCGGTCTTTTTGCCCCTTGGCCCTCTTTGGACCTCTTGGGCGTACCGTCTGTCCCCAGGGAGCCTCATCACCCAGCTGGCTAATTTGCACTTGCTCTTCAACGTCGTCTTGGCCGTTATGGGCTTTTTGCTGACGCCCCTGCTGATCCGTTTGACCGACCGCTTGGTGCCGGGGCGACGGAAAACCGTCGAAATGACGACTTCACCCATTTTGGACCGTCGCATCATCACCTCCCCCAGCATTGCGCAAGAGCACTTGATGCAACAGACCCTGCGCATGGCCGATTATGCCAGAGATAATTTCCGTCTGGTCGTGGACGCTTTTTTGGAAGGGGATACCAGTTGCCGCGCAAAGGTGCAAAGCAATGAGGAGCTGATCAATTATTTAGAAGTGCAAATTACGAGCTTCTTGGTAAAGCTTTCCTCCAGCGAGCTCTCCGAGCGCGACCACGACCGCATCATGGAAACCCACCATATGATCTCTGAGCTTGAGAAGATTGGGGACCTCTCCATGGCGGTGCTGGAGCTTGCTCAGGAGCGGATCTTAAAAGACATCGCCGTGAGCGCTGAGGCGCAAGAGGAAATCCAATCCCTCTACAGCTACGTGCTCTCTTCCCTAAATGTGGCCATCGACAGCTATCGCAACGCCGATAAAACGACGGCCAGCGGGATTTTTGATTGGGAGCGGCACATCAATGCTATGGAAAAAGAATTCCGCGATCACCATATCCTGCGCTTGCATCGGGGGAAATGCACCCCCACGGCGGGCATCCTGTTCTTGGATTTTCTGGCAAACTTGGAGCGGGTCGGCAACCATACGTTCAATATGGCGCAAAGCGTCCTGCGTTATGCGCCGGAAAAACCTTGAGGGGCGCGAGTCATTTTTGCTCCCAATGGCCTGGCGGGCTTTTTAAAAGTTAATAATTTGTAAACAAACAAAGGGAGAACGAGAAATCGGTCTCCCTTTGTTTGGGTCAAAAATGCATGAAGAGAAAACGTTTCTTGCAAAAAACGCTGATATTGTTTGCAGATGAGCCCTTTTGACGCTCAAAGTGAAGAATCAAGTGACAACTTATTCACTTACCACTGTAATGGCACTTAATGGAGCAAAACAAGGGCTAAGAGTATAGGTTTACAAAGCTTCAATGGTACCCATTGGCACCTAACCATGCGTTGTAATTTCAGGGGGGGTGGGTATAATGATACTGACTGGAGGGGATGGGATGGAACTGGAATTGAATAAAGGCTCCGGGATTCCACTGTACAAGCAGGTGCGCAACGCCATCACGGAAAAAATTCGCCAAGGCGAACTGCCCGAGGGCTATCGCATGCCCACCGAGCGGGAACTGTCGGATCAGCTGAAAATCAGCCGCAACACCGTATCCTCGGCGTATCGAGACTTGGAGAAAGAAGGACTCATTTTATCCCATCAGGGAAAGGGCACCTTCGTCTCCATGGACTCCCGGGAGATTCTAGAAGATGAAGGCTACGACCGGATTCTGCGCTTTGTGGATCTTGGCCTCGACGAGGCGCTGTCCACGGGCATGGAAGCCAAGGCGTTCTTAAAACTTGTGGAAAACCGGGTCAGCGAAAAAATCCATCGCTTGCGAAACGCCAGCGCCGTCTATGTGGAATGCAACACGGAGCAGGCAAGAAGCTTTGCCAAACAGTTGGCGGAAGGGACGAACCTCACCTGTGAGGCCCTGACGCTCCAGGATTTAGAGGAAATGTCCGACGAAACTCGTCTGACCCTCTACAACGCGCGGGTGGTGGTGTCCACCTTCAACCATGTACCGGAGGTCATGGAGGCCATTCAAGGCTTTGGTAAGACGGTTTTGGGGGTTGCGATCCATCCGGATCTGCGCACCATGATCCGCATCGCCCGGTTGCCACTGTCCACGCGCTTCGCCTTTGTCTGCATTTCTTTAGAATTTCGGGAAAAGGTGCGGGATGCCTTGATGGGGGCGGGCCTGAGCGATCTGGACGTGATTTATACCAATACGGCAAACGAGCAGGAGCTCCAAGAGCTGCTGTTCGCCCGGGACGTTATTTTGGTTTCGCCCGGCCGGTATCGGGACGTGGTCAAGGTTGCCAAGGATAAAGAGATCATTCCGCTTTTGTATAATCTGGACGACGGATCCTTGAAGACCTTAAAGCAGCGTCTTTTGGAATTAAACATCGTTTAAGCAATAAAAAAAAGCCCGGCAGGGCTCATCCGAATACACACATAGGAAGGGTTTAAATGGAAAAGAAAAAATTGGTCATTGGGGTCATCGGCGCCGACTGTCATGCCGTAGGGAACAAGATTTTGGAGTACACCTTTACCGAAGCTGGCTTTGACGTCATCAACGTGGGCGTGCTCTCCTCCCAGGAGGATTTCATCAACGCCGCCATTGAGACGGATGCCGATGCCATCATCGTCTCCTCGCTCTACGGGCACGGAGAGATCGACTGCCGAGGCATGCGCGATAAGTGCAATGAGGCCGGATTGAAGGACATCTTGCTGTATGTGGGCGGCAACATCGTGGTGGGAAAACAAAACTGGGAGGAAGTGCATGCTCGCTTTAAGGCCATGGGCTTTGACCGGGTCTATAAGCCGGGAACGCCCGTGGAGCAAGACATCGCAGATCTGCACGTGGATTTAAAGATGGATGCGATGTCAAAGAAGGTGGAGGCCCTGGCCTAGATGAGCAAGATCCTTCTCATCGACTTCGGCTCCACGTACACCAAGCTCACAGCGGTGGATACGAGCACTGAGGAAATCACCGCTACGGCCAAGGCCATCACCACCATTGAAACGTCCATCATGGATGGGTTTCAGGAGGCGATGCGTTCTATTGAAGCGCAAATGGGCGCTCCGCAGGAGTTTTCCAAAAAGCTGGCTTGCTCCTCCGCCGCGGGGGGACTAAAGATGGTGGCCATCGGCTTGGTGCCGGATCTTACGGCGGAGGCGGCCAAACGAGCTGCGCTAGGCGCCGGAGCTCGGGTCATCGGGACCTACAGCTTCACCCTCTCCTCGGATGAGGTGGCGGCCATCCGCGAACAAAAGCCGGACATCATTCTTTTGGCGGGAGGAACGGATGGAGGCAATTCGGAGACGATCCTCTATAACGCCAACGCCCTGGCCGAGGCTGCTTTAGGCAAGCCCATCATCGTCGCGGGCAACAAGAGCGCTCGGGACGAGATTCGCGCCCTCTTTGACGCGGCGGGCGTGGAATACTACATCACCGATAACGTCATGCCAAGGCTCAATGCCTTGGATGTGGATCCCGCCCGAGAGGTCATCCGTCAGGTGTTCATGAACCGCATCGTGGAAGCCAAGGGCATGGGCTCCGCCCAGGAATTTATCTCCGGCATCCTCATGCCGACGCCTCAGGCGGTGCTCAAAGCCGCCGAGGTGCTCTCCAAGGGCTCGGACAAGGAAGAGGGGCTTGGCGATCTTGTGGTGGTGGACATTGGCGGCGCCACCACGGATGTGCATTCCCTTTGCACCGGCATGCCCACCAAGGCGGGCGTGATCTTTCGGGGGCTCGAAGAGCCCTTTGCCAAACGGACCGTGGAAGGGGATCTTGGCATGCGCTATTCCGCCTTGTCCCTGTTTGAAGCCTCCTCCACCAGAGAAATCAAAAAATACCTTATTCATAAAGATCAGGATATTGAAGGCGAAGCCCGCCGGCGGGCCCACAACATCAAAATGGTGCCTCAAACGGAGCAAGAGAAGGATTTTGATAGCGCCATGGCCAAAGTGGCCACGGATCATTCCCTCAGCCGCCATGCCGGAAAGGTCGAGGCGGTGTATTCGCCCATGGGCATCATGTACAGCCAGGAGGGAAAAGACCTCATGGAGGTGCGCTGCGTGATTGGAACGGGCGGCGTACTCATTCACAGCGAGGACCCAGCCAGCATTTTAAAGGCCGGCTGTTACCGCACGGATGAAATCAACGCGCTCAAACCGGCGCATCCCACGTTTTATTTGGACCACACCTATATTTTATCCGCCATGGGTCTTTTGGCCCAAGAGGACGAGGATTTGGCGGTTCGCCTGATGAAAAAGTACCTGGTGGAGCTGCCCGAGGCAGCGCAAGCGGCAGAGCAATCCTAAAGCATTAATCATAAAGGGGATCATGATGAAAGATTTACGGAACAAAAAGTGGACGGAAGAAGAGTTTTTTGAGATCCGCAAGGAGGTCCTGCAGCAGTGGCCCACGGGTAAGGATGTGGATCTGCAAGACGCCCTGGATTATTTAAAAGCAGTCCCCGACCACAAAAACTTTGCCAAAAAGCTGCGCTGGGCGAAGGAAAACCGCATTACTCTGGCCCAGCCCCGCGCGGGGGTGGCCCTGATCAGCGAGCACATCACCCTGCTTCGCTACCTGCAAGACGAGGGAGGAGCGGATCTATTGCCCTCCACCATCGACTCCTACACGCGGCAAAACCGTTATGCGGAGTGTCAGGTCGGTATCGATGAGTCCTTGAAGGCCGGCCGCAGCCTCTTAAACGGCTACCCCGGCGTCAATCACGGCGTCCCGGGCTGCCGGGACGTCTTTGAAGCGGTGGATCTCCCGCTGCAGGCCCGTCACGGGACCCCGGACGGACGGCTTTTGGCAGAGATCATTCATGCCTCAGGCTGGACCTCCAATGAAGGCGGCGGCATTTCCTACAACATCCCGTACGCCAAGTCGGTGCCCATGGATCAGACCGTGCGCGATTGGCAATATTGCGATCGCCTGGTGGGTTTTTATGAAGAGAACGGCGTCCACATCAATCGAGAGCCCTTTGGTCCGTTGACGGGCACCCTCGTACCGCCCTCCACCAGCAACTCCGTCGCCATTGTGGAAGCGCTTTTGGCCGCCGAGCAGGGCGTGAAAAACATCACCGTGGGCTACGGCCAGTGCGGCAATGTGGTTCAGGACGTGGCGGCGATCCGCGCCTTGGAAGAGCAGTGCCGGGAATACCTCGACCGCTACGGCTATGAGGACGTCTACGTCACCACCGTCTTCCACCAATGGATGGGGGGCTTTCCGGAAGATGAAAGCCGGGCCTTTGGCCTGATTTCCCTTGGGGCCATGACCGCCGCCTTATCGGGAGCGACCAAGGTCATCGTTAAGACGCCCCATGAGGCCATTGGGGTGCCCACGAAGGAAGCCAACGCTCAGGGAATCAAGGACACCAAGATGGTGCTGAATCTCTTACAGGGCCAGCGCTTGCCCTCTTCCCTGGAGCTGAAAAATGAAATTGAGCTCATCAAAGCCGAAGTTCAATGCATCGTGGACGCGCTCTACAAGGTGGGTCACGGCGATTTGGCCGTGGGCACCGTCAAGGGATTTGAAATGGGCATCATGGACATTCCCTTTGCCCCGTCGAAATACAATCTCGGGAAGATGATGCCCGCCCGGGACAATTCCGGCGCCATCCGCTACCTGATGTTCGGCAACATTCCCTTCACCGAAGAGATCAAGGACATCAATCGGAAAAAGCTTGAGGAACGCTCCAGCTTTGAAAAACGCAAGATCGGCTTCCAGATGACCGTGGATGATATTTATGCGGTGGGTAGAGGCCGCCTCATCGGCCGCCCCGAAGTCAAAAAAGAGAATACCTACAAACCCGAATAAATCCCAAGCGTTTATCCTATGGACGGCCCAATGTCAAAACTAGGAACATACCGCCCCCTTTTTGGGCGGTTTTGTCTGTCAAAAAGCGGCGGGCCTTCCGTTTCCATCAATTATCGGCCCTCAGGGCTCAGAAGGAGTAAGTATGAAGATCATCGACGTTGTTTTATCGGAAGGAACCACCGGCTTTTACTTTGACGACCAGCGCGCCATCAAGCAGGGCGCCGGCCATGACGGCTTCTTCTACGAAGGCGAAGCCCAGACTCCGGGCTTTCGCGCCGTGCGGCAAAAGGGAGAATCCATCTCCGTGATGCTGATTTTGGAGGACGGACAGGTGGCCCACGGCGACTGCGCCGCCGTTCAGTATTCGGGCGCCGGCGGACGAGATCCTCTGTTCCTCGCCCAGGACTTTATCCCTGTTATTCAACAAGAAATCGCCCCCAAGCTCATCGGACGCGATGTGGACGCCTTCCGTCCCCTGGCGGAAGAACTGGAGGCTATGCAGCATGAGGGTCGTAAGTTCCACACCGCCATTCGCTATGGCGTCAGCCAAGCGCTGTTGGATGCGGCCGCGAAGGCTCGACACATCACCATGGCGGAAGTGGTGCAAGAAGAATATCAGACCGGGGGATCGCTCAGCCGGATTCCTATTTTCACCCAATCGGGAGACGACCGCTACAACAACGTGGATAAGATGATCATCAAGGGGGCGGACGTCCTGCCCCACGCCCTCATCAACAACGTCAAGGAAAAGCTGGGCGAAGACGGGGGGATATTGAAGGACTATGTGGTGTGGCTGCGCGAGCGCATTTCCTCCATGCGTCAAAGAGAAGACTATCAACCGATTCTGCACATTGACGTTTATGGCACCATCGGATCCGCGTTCCAAAACGACATGGAGCAAGTGGCCGAATACATCATGGAGCTGGGCGAATTGGCCAAACCCTTCCACCTGCGCATTGAAGGACCTGTGGATGTGGAGGAGCGGGAAGCTCAGATCCAGGCGCTGGCCAAGATTACGGAGCTTTTGGAGCAAAAAGGCTCCACGGTGGAAATCGTCGCCGATGAGTGGTGCAACACCTATGAAGACGTTGTGGCCTTTGCCGATGCCGATGCAGGACACATGCTTCAGGTGAAGACTCCGGATTTGGGCGGCGTGAACAACACCATCGAAGCGCTGCTGTACTGCAAAAAGATGGGTAAAGGGGCATACTGCGGCGGAACCTGCAATGAAACCAATCGTTCGGCGGAGGTTTTGACCAACATCGCCATGGCCTGCGGGGCCACTCAGTGTCTGGCCAAGCCGGGCATGGGCGTGGACGAAGGCTACATGATCGTCAACAACGAACAAAACCGCGTGCTGGCATTGGCCGCTCGCCGGGGGAAATAACGAGGGCCCCTCGCGGAACGAAAGGACAGGCTGAAGAAGGGATTCTCCCTTTTTCCCTGTTCTTTTTCTTGGGGTGGACGTTTTGCCAAGCGACCCTAAGAATTGGTGTATACTAAAAAAAGAAGCCGGGATTCCCCGGACCATCAAGGGGTTTCCCGAAGCGGGGAAAGGAGAAACCAATGTCAGCGATTCGAGAAATAAAGGCTCAGGCCATTACGGACGCCGTCCGGCGTCTGGCCATGGAGGCCAACGTCTATTTGCCTGAGGACGTCAAGGGACGACTGGCCGACGCACAGAAAAAGGAACAGTGGATTTTAGCCTCCGATACCTTAGGGCGTATCTTAAGCAATGCGGAGTTGGCCGCCCAAGAGCAGTTGCCCATGTGCCAAGATACCGGCATGGCGGTGGTTTTTGTGGAGCTGGGTCAAGAGGTGCATGTTTCGGGGGCGTCCTTGGAGGAGGCCATCAACGAGGGCGTGCGCCGAGGCTATGCCGACGGATACCTGAGAAAATCGGTGGTGCAAGATCCCCTGCGGCGGGTCAACACCAAGGACAATACCCCTGCGGTCATCAACGTACGTCTGGTGCCGGGGGATCGCCTGCGCCTGATGGTGGCGCCCAAGGGGTTTGGTTCGGAGAATATGAGTCAGCTAAAGATGCTCAAGCCTTCGGACGGCCGAGCCGGAGTGAAGGAATTCATCCTTAAGGTATGCAAGGAAGCGGGCCCCAATGCCTGTCCCCCCATCGTCGTCGGAGTAGGGCTTGGCGGAACGTTTGACAAAGCCGCTTCCCTGGCCAAGCACGCGCTGATGCGGCCCTTGGATCAGCCCAACGCAGATCCTTATTACGCCGACTTTGAAGCGGAGCTATTGGCGGAAATCAACCGCCTGGGCATCGGGCCCCAGGGCTATGGCGGCGCCACCACGGCCATTGCCGTAGCCATTGAGACGTATCCCACGCACATTGCAGGGCTTCCCGTGGCCGTAAACATCAACTGTCATGCCACGCGCCACCGCGACGTCATCTTATAGGAGGGAGGTTCAGATGGAGGAACAAAAAACAGCGCAGGACAACGTACGTCGCTTGACGACGCCTTTGACCCAGGAGGTCATTGAGACCCTTCACGCAGGCGATGTGGTGCTTTTATCCGGCGTCATCTATACGGGCCGGGACGCCGCGCATCTTCGGATGGTGGAGAGCTTGCGGGCGAATGAGCCCCTGCCCTTTGATCCCCAAGGCCAAGTCATTTACTATGTGGGTCCAACGCCGGAGAAGCCCGGGCAGATCTTTGGCTCGGCCGGCCCCACGACGAGCTACCGCATGGACGCCTACGCGCCGACGCTCTTGGATCTTGGCCTTAAGGGCATGATCGGCAAGGGCATCCGCTCAAAGGAAGTCACAGAATCCATAGTCCGCAACGGCGCGGTGTATTTCGGCGCCATCGGTGGGCTGGGCGCCATCATCGGAAAATCCGTGCGAAAATCCGAAATCATTGCCTATGAGGATCTGGGACCTGAGGCGGTGCGACGCTTGGAAGTCGTAGATCTGCCCGTGACGGTCCTGACCGACTGCCGCGGCAACGATCTCTATGCGAAGGGGCAAGAAAGCTACTTGAAATGGAGGAACGAACATGAAGCTCAATAAACCCGCTCAAGCGGGATCCTTGGAATCCAATGACATTCTCATCTCCTTGTTTCCCAGCGAGGAATTGACCATCGAATTGACTTCCCCGGTTAAGGAACAGTTTGGGGAGGCCATGGAGGCCGTCATTCGGGATACCCTGAAGGAATTGGACGTGCCCTTGGTGCGCGTCGTTGCCCAAGATAAGGGGGCATTGGATTTTGCCATTCGAGCTCGGGTCAAGACCGCGGTTTCAAGGGGGATGGACGCATGAGAGGGTTAAGACGGTCCTTCCAATTCATTCCGGCCAACAACCCCGGAATGCTGATGAGTGCGGATCTTCTGGGCGCGGATGCGGTGATTTTTGATCTGGAGGACGCCGTGGCGTTAACGGAAAAAGACAGCGCCCGGGACCTTCTGATTGCCGCCCTCCAGACCTTCCCCTACGAGGAGCTGGAGACGGTGGTGCGCATCAATCCCTTGGATACTCCCTATGGCGAAGACGACCTTACGGCCCTTTGCCGGGAGAGGGTGGATGCCATCATGGTGCCCAAGGCCACGGTGCAAAGCATGCAGCGGGCGCTGGAGGTCCTGCACCGTCTGGGCTATGAAGGTTCGGTGTTGCCCCTCATCGAGACGGCGCAGGGGGTGGAGGAGGTTCGGGAGATTTTAAGCTTGGACCCCTTGATCGACGGCATGCTTTTGGGCGCCGAGGATCTGACCTCGGATCTTGGGGTGGCGCGTACGAAAAAGGGCCACGAGATTGACTACGCCAGAATGCGCTGCGTGACGGCGTGTAAGGCGCAAAAGGTCACCTGCATCGATACGCCCTGGACCGATGCCGAGGACTTAGCGGGGCTTAAAGAGGATGTACTTTATGCAAAATCGTTAGGCTTTGCTGCAAAATCCTCCATCAATCCGCGGCATCTGGAGGTGCTCCACGAGGTGTTTGCCCCCAGTGAACGCGAGGTGGTTTATGCGCTGCGGGTTATGGAAGCTCAGGATCTTGCCCAACAAGAGGGCAAGGGCGTATTTTCCCTGGACGGCAAAATGGTGGATGCCCCCATCATCGCCCGGGCAAAGGCTGCGCTGACGCTGGCGCAGGCCTTGGGACTGGTAAAGGAGGGAGAATATCTTGGCAAATAAGATCAAGTTGCCTGAATGGATTGAAGGCTATGGGGCGGTGACGCCTTATGCGGGTCTTTGGGGCGGCCCCTACGATGCGGCGAAGCCCCAGGCCAAGCGGCCCCCTCGGCGGGCCTCCGAGCCCAAACGGCAGAAGCTTTATGAGGATTTGGACTCATTGCTCGATGAATTGGACCTGCACGATGGAATGACGGTCTCCTTTCATCATCACCTGCGCAATGGAGATTTTGTGCTCAATGAGGTGATGTTGGCCTTGCAAAAAAGAGGCCTCAAAAACCTTCGCATCGCCCCGTCCTCGTTATTCCCCTGCCATGGGGCGCTGGTGCCCCTTTTGGAGGATGGCACCATCACGGACCTCCACACGGACTACATGTCCGGTCCCTTGGCGGATGCCGTGTCTGAGGGCAAGCTGAAGCATCCGGCGGTGATGACCAGCCACGGCGGCCGACCCCGGGCGATCCTTGAAGGGGATTTGCCCATTGATATCGCCTTTATTGCCGCGCCCGGAGCGGACGTCTGGGGCAACCTCAACGGCGTGTCCGGTCCCTCGGCCTGCGGCTCCTTAGGCTATGCCCACGCCGATGCCCAGTGCGCTGCCTGTGTGGTGGCGGTGACGGATCATCTGGAGGAGTACCCTCTCGTGCCTACGGAGATTCCCCAGCATCTGGTGGATTATGTGCTAAAGGTGGAGCGCATCGGCGATCCCCGCGGCATTGTCTCGGGCACCACCCAGATCACGAAGGATCCCATCGGCCTAAAGATTGCGCGGGATGCCTTGAAGGTGTTGGCGGCGTCCCAGCTTTTGAAAGACGGGCTCTCCTTTCAAACGGGCGCCGGCGGTATTTCTCTCGCCGTGGCCAAGGAGCTTGAAGGCTACATGCAGGAGCACAGGATCACGGGAAGCTTTGCGTCGGGCGGCATTACGGGGTCCATGGTGCAGATGATGGAAAAAGGCTTATTCCGAGCCATTTATGATGTGCAGTGCTTTGATTTGGAGGCGGTGCGCAGCTACCGCGAAAACGCCAATCACATGGGCATGTCCGGAGATCTTTACGCAAATCCCCACAACAAGGGGGCCGTAGTCAACAATCTGGATATCGTGATTTTAGGAGCCACGGAGATGGATGAAGACTTCAACGTCAACGTAACCACGGGCTCCGGAGGACGCATCATGGGAGGCAGCGGCGGCCATGCGGATACCGCCGCGGGCGCCCGCCTCACGGTTATCGTCTCCAAACTGGTCTCTGCGCGCATCCCCCTCATCAAGGATCGCGTGACCACCGTGACGACCCCTGGCGAGAGCGTGGATGTTTTGGTTACCGACCGGGGGATTGCGGTGAATCCTTTGCGAAAAGATCTTTGGGCGGCTTTAGAGGCGGCGGGATTGCCTCTTTACACCATGGCTGAACTCAAAGCCAAGGGCGAAGCGCTAACGGGTCGGCCTTCGTCGGTGGCCTCAACGGAGCGCATCGTCGCAGTGGTGGAGTACCGCGATGGGACCGTCATTGATGTGGTGCGCAAGATCGCGCCGCAAAAGCCGTAAGGGCCTTTTGGCAAGACGAAGTCGGGGCTGAAAAGCGCTGCGAATCCTTCTCAAGCCGTTGAAAAAACAAAAATCAAATCCTTTCTACGACAAGAACACCGAAGACCTCCTAGACGGTCTTCGGTGTTCTTGTATTTTTTATGATTCTTGGGGCTTTTGGGCGCTTTACCGCCCCAAGGGGCGCTCTAGTTTCCGGTGAGTTCCCGGAGCTTCTTCTCCAAAGGAGCCTCCAAAGAGAGGGGACCGCCGACCAACACGATGGTTTTGGGTTGCACGTCCTGGAGGAAGGAGCGGACCTCGCCCGGCAGGGCTTTGGCCGGACTCAACAGCAGGGCAGATCCTGTGCGGGCCGTGAGGGGGCCAAGGACCAGGGCATCGGCAAATCGGACGCCGTTGGCGACAAAGACCTTCAGGGGGGCGGGGGTTGTTTGCTTGGCGAGCGCCAGGGCCGTTGCATAGCGGTCTGCGCCAGAGATGCGGCGCACTTTTTTGGCGTACTTCTTCAGCTCCGTCGCCACAGCTTCTGAGAGGGAATGGGATCCGCCCACCAGGGTAATTTCTTCAAACATTCCTTCAGCAGCCAGCGTATTGCGAAGCGCCGGGGAAAGTTGGTGCTTGTCGGTGAGGACAATGGGGGTACGTTCTTTGGCGGCCAGCTGTCCGGCGGCGAGGCCGTCGGAGATTTGATCCTTGGCGACGAGGAGGAGTTTTTTCGCGTTGGCACCGCCCTTACGCAAGAAACGAGCGCGCACCGCAAGGGCCGTTTCAATGCGGGTCTTGCCTTGGAGTCGTTCCACGGTTAGGCCCTGGGTTCCCAGCGCGCGTTCCACAGCTTCTGAGATGGAGTTGGGGCCACCCACGATGGTGACGTGTTGCACCTTCATCCGCCGAAGCTCTGCCAAGGTTTTGGCATTGAGAGAATGGGGCTCGGTGATGAGGACGGGGGCAAAGCAAAGGTGAGCCAGGGGGGCCACACTCAATAGATCTGAAAAGGTTGCGCCGGAAACAAGCACGGCTTCCTTGGCTTCTTTGTAGTAGGTTTTTGTCAACTTTTCGGCCGTTTCGTAGCGATTGGCACCGCCCAGGCGGGTGAAGCTTTGCTCCAAGGGTCGAAGCGAGGCTAGAGCCTCCCGAAGCGTCAGGGTCATCTCATCGAGCTTTGCGTGGGGCGTTTTGGCCTCGGCCAGAAGTTGATCTCCAGCGACAATGACATGATCTAAAGCCAAAAGATCTTCGACCTCGTAGGCATTTTCATCCACAGCCTTGGCTTCCTCTAGAGCCATGCGAAGATGATCCCGCGCATAGCTGGTGGCTGCCTGAGGCACGAAGAGGAAGGTAGCAGTGAGTGGAGCTGTTTTCTTGGAAAGGTGGACGTCTTGGATCGGATCTTTCAGCGAAAACCCATGGGGAACGGTCAAAATACGTATGGAGTAGCGGCCAAAGGGGAGAAGATTCTTTGAGGGGACTGCTTCGCCCTGGTCGTTGAGCACCTCATAGGTGAAGCCTTCCACGGGTTCTCCCGTCGGGGTTTTCCCAAGAACGGTCAAAACTCCTTTTTGTGAGGCAGGAGCTAGTAGGGTGTTAAGGTCTGCTCGGGCTTCATTTGCTCCAAAATCCACGGCGTGGACGATGAAGTCTTCCGGCGCCTGATTCTTAAGATCCACCTTTTGGTTTTGGACCAGGATCTTTGCTCCCGTTTTTCGATTCGTGAGGAAAATTTTCTTGACGCCCGAGAGGGAATCCACAACGTCAAGGGTGATTAAGGACCCCTTTTTCGCTGCGCCTTTAATGAGCGGCGCTTTGGTGTCTAAGATCAAGGAGAAATGGGTGGTTTGGAGCGGAGCGTTGGGGAGGAAGGCTTTGGCGCTCAAGGAGAGATCAAAGCGGCCGTCAGATTCCTTTTCTCCCTTTTGATTGGTTCCGTTCCATGAAAAAAGATTTCTTGATTTTGGCAGGGCATTATATCCGGAGAAGTGGTTTTTTTGTCCTTCAAAGCCCATATGGCTCCAAACAGAGACTTCCTGCCCTTGGGCATCCTTTTTGGTGATTCGAAGAGCGGTTTCGCTGTAGTTTCGTAAGAACACGGCACGAAGGGTCACCTGATCGAGCTGACCGTCCGCGTTGGGGGAAAAGACCAGATGCTTTTGATCAAAGCGAGGAGCTTCCCCTTGGACCGATTCCGTTTCGCCCAAGGCGACCTCTTTTTCGGTGCCGTTGACCGTGAGGGTGGAAAAAAGGCCGGTGGCGTCCTTTTGGAAGCCGTAAAGGGGCGTTTCCCCTTTTTTGAGCTCCGTCAGTGGGGTATCGATGACGGGGAGTGCTTTCCAGTTGCCGTAAAAGCCCATGAAGGGGATGGAGAGCTCGGGGCTCTTTTGGTCTACAGGGGTGAGGACGATGAAGCCTTCGATGAAATAGCCGTTGGGCATTTTCTCACGCAAGAGGTCCCGTTTTATTCTAAGGTCTAGGGAGACTTCGGTGGTGACGGAAGATTCTGGAGAGACTTGGATGGGGGCGAGCGCCCGTTCCTCCAAGAGCAAGGGCTTCAAGGTCATGCGGCCCTTGTCGGTGTCGTCCGTGGTTACGGTGAGTCGGGCATAGTACTTCTTTGAAGTCTTTCCGAGGTTTTTTACTTGGAAACGAAATTTGGTGTGGTCTGAGGAGAGTTCGCCCAAGGGCAGCACGGACGCAGTGCCTTCTTCATTCAAAAGAATGGCCTCGGCCGTCAGGGCGTCCTTTAGAGAGAGCACCCCGGCGCCTTGCTTTCTTGGAGAGCTGTAGGTCTTTGCGGCAATGTCCTTATGCGGGCGGGCGGTGGAGAGCAGCAGCTCTTTTACAAGGTCATAGCGTGCGGCGCCTTGAACGTTTGGATAATCCTTGGTGACGCGGGCCTTGACGTGGGTGGCTGCTCCGGACAAATGGGGGGTGGCCATGGAAGTCCCACTCATGGTGCCGTAGCGGTTGTCGTTAAGAGTGGAGAAAATTTGGCCGCCTGGAGCGGTGATTTCCGGTTTGAAGTGAAGATTGGTGGTGGGACCGAAGGAGGAGAAGTCTGAAAGGCTCCCGTCATTCGGGTTCATGATTTCTTTGCGTTTTCCTGTCTTTGGGTTAATGAGCACCTGATGGCTGTTTTCCAGCGAAGCCACCGAGGTGATCGCAGGGGAGACCGTGGGAATCCCCAGGACGCCGTAATCGGGATGGTCCGCTTTGGGATGAGCCGCCATGAAGCCCATGTAGCCTTCATTTCCGGCCGCAGCATTGACCATAATCCCTGCTTCGCGGCTCTTATGCACAGCTTCCTGGATGAGGCGATCCACCTGCTCGGTTTCTCCGGCGGGGGTCCCAAAGCTGATGTTGATGGTGTCGGCGTTCAGCAAGATCGCATCCTCCATGGCTTTGGTGTAGATGCTGGAATTGGTGGCGGCCTGCGTTTGGCCGAAGACGCGCAGGGCCAAAAGCTGAGCATCGGGGGCTACGCCGCGCACTCCGCCTTGGGATTCGTCGCCGTGAGCGGCCAAAATTCCGGCCACGTGCTGTCCGTGCATGCCGGTGTCTTTGTTCTGATCTTTGATGTTCTGGTTTTGATCAAAGTAGTTGTAGCCGTAGGGCACCTTAGGCGTCTGGTAGCTGCCGCGCAGCTTATGGGTTGCAATGGCCTGTTCAACGGACTCCTTGGTGGGGTATTTTGCGTCCTTTGCATTAAAGTTTGCAAAGTCTTTGTGCTGGACGTCCATGCCCGAATCCACCACCGCGATGACCTGGCCGCGGCCGGTGTATCCGCTCTTCCAAGCGGCGGGAACTTCAATGCGTCGCTTGGCGTGATGGCTCAAAGGCGTCACGGTGCGGGGGGCTCGATAGGTTTTGGGCACGATGACTTCCTCCACGTCCGGATGCTGAGCCAGCCGTTGGGCCTCCTCTCGGGTGAGGGAGAGCGCGAAGCCCGAGAAAAAGACTTGGTACTGGAAGAGGACCTGCGGGACGATGCCCTGGTCTGCTACGCTTTGCAAAAGGGTATTCCCCAGGCTTTTGGTGTATTGGACGCGTTCTTCAAGGGCGCCGGCCTCTAGGCGGCGAGACAGGGTAACCTCCCGAATTCCTTTGCGGCGGCGAAGGGATTCCTCATTGGCGCGCACCACCACCGTCAAGCGATCGGTCGGGGCATAGCGTTGGGTTGCGTCTTGGTGGATCGCGTTCGGGGGGGCGCTTTGCGCATTGCGAGAGGCCGCAAGGGTGAGGGGCCCGGGAATGAGCGTGGTCGCTACTGAAGCTGCGATCAGCAGGGAAGCGATTCGGTTTTTCATAAACATACTCCTTATTGTGAGTCAAGGAGCCAAACTTATTTATTAATAATAATTGGCTCCACAAATAAAATAACAAGCTTGATTTTATCATGTGAAGAGTCACTTCAAAACCCCTAGTAAATTATTTCTGAGTTTACTTGATGAGTGCCGATTCCAAAGAGGAATTTTAAAATTGAAAAAGGTTTTTAGGGGTGCCTCAATATGAGATTTCCAAAAAATCGACAAAAGCCGTTGAATAAAATCCTCGTAAGAGAGGGTCAAAGCAGGGAAGGTCTTGAGCCTAGATGGGCTCACTTGCTCTTTTAGGGCTACGTTGCGCGGGGCGTTTTTGGGGCATCAAAGAAAAATGCTCCGGTCCCCTCAAGCAAAGGGGACCGGAGCGTAGGCGCAGGCGATCTTAAGGAAAGGATCGCCTAGGGGCTAGGGGTGAAGGGTCGAGAGGGCTTGTTCCATCTCCAAGGAGAGAACTTTTTGGCCGCCAAAGAGGGTGATTGTTTGGGGGCGATTGCTTTTGAGCCATTCTTGAACGCTCTTGGGCAGCGCCTGGCCGGGAGTTAATAGAAGAGCCGAGCCGCTCTTGGCGCTGACGGCACCTAAGACCAGGGCATCGCTGAGGGTCTCCCCGGTGGCTATAAAGACTTTTTGCCCCTCGGGGTAAGCGGCTTTGGCAATGGCTAAGGCTGTTTCGTAGCGGTTGGCGCCAAAGAGGCGTCGACTGGTTTTGGCGTGCTTTTTCAGCAGTTGGGTGGCTTCAGGAGTGATGGCGGACTCGCCGCCGATGAGGGTGAGGGTGTCGAGGCGTCCCTTGGCTAAAAGCGCCTCTGTGGCGTGGGGAATGCTCCGGGGACGGGTCAACAAGATGGGCATGGCGGCGGGAGCGGCCAGCTGGGCGGCGGAGAGGCCGTCGGCCAGAGCTTCGCCTGAAACCACCACGGCTTCTTTTTTGTTTGCCTGTTCATGGGCCAAGACTTCAGAGGCGATGCGGGCCGAGGTTTCGTAGCGGTCTGCACCGTAAAGACGCACCACGGTGAGGCCCATGGACCATAGTTCTTTTTCGGTGGCGGAGGAGATGCTCTTGGTGCCGCCGATGAGGGTTACATGATCCACCCCCAGACGGCGCAGTTCCTTCTTGGTTTCCTGGGGAAGTCGAGTGCCTTCGGTGAGTAGCATGGGGGCATCTTTTAAATGGGCCAAGGGAGCGGCGCATAACAGATCCGCCTGCCGCTGTCCGCTGACGAGGAAGGCTTCTTTGCTGGTTTTGTAATAGCGTGCGCTGATTTTTGCAGCGGTTTCGTAGCGGTCTTTGCCGTGGAGGCGGTCCATGGAACGGTAGAGGGGGACAAGGTTTGCCATGGCCTGGCGCAGATCGCGGATGACTGACGCGATTTGATCTGAGGTGGCATCTGGGTTCAAGTAGGTGCTACGGGCCCGATAAAGGACCGATCGAAGCACTCGAGTCCCCCGGGCTTGGTAGCGACGCAGATCCACGGACTGCGCTTCTCGGATGGCGGCATAAAGGGCCGCCTTGGAGACGCTGCTTTCCGTTTTTTCAAAGATAAAGACGACGTCTCCATGGGGGGCTTGGGGCGTGATGGTCTTCGTAATCTCCCGTTGACGAACGCGGAAGCCCTCGGGAATTCGGGTCACTTGAATGCGGTAGGTGTCAAAGGGCAGATCCGTGAGGGATCCAACGGGCTGGTTGTTCGAGTTGAAGACCCGAAAGTAGAAGGTCGGAAGGGTTGTGTTTGCGGTGGTGCGCCCCGAAACGCTCAGGGACCCAAGTTCCGTAGGATCGGGGATGACGGGCTCTTCCGGGTCTGGAATGACGGGTTCTTCAGGGTCTGGAACGATGGGTTCTTCAGGGACCACAGGATCGGGCGTGGGGGTTGGGGCAGGGTCTGGTGCCGGCGTAGGTTCTTCCGGCGAGGGCTCGGGATCCTCGGGCTGCTCGCCCAAGCGAAGGAGGCTCGTTAAGGACGCACTGCGCTCATTGAGGCCGTAATCCACAGCGTGGATCGTGAGGGAGGCAGGGTTTATGCCGGTAATGTCCAGGGTTTTTCCCTGGATCGGGATCCGCTCCGAGCGCCCGCTTTGCGTTGCGTACATCTGCTTGATTCCAGAGGTGGGATCCGAGGCATAAATCCGTACGCTGGTTCCCTGTTGCTTGGCGCCGCGAAGCTCAGGGGCTGCGGTGTCCAAGATCAGGGGCATCGTGGTGGTCAGCACTTGGGGGTGAGCCGAAGTAGGCGTAACGTCCAAACGTAGGGTGAAGCGGCCATCGGCTTCTCGGCGTCCGGACCGGTCGGTTCCATCCCAATGAGCGACTTCTCGGGACTTGGGGGAACGAAGGCTGCCGGAGTAGTGGTTTTTGCGGCCGCCGTGAATCCAATTTTGGTAGACGGGAATGTCCCGACCGTTGGCGTCTCTCTTCGTGATGGTGATGGCGGCACGGCTGTAGTTTCTGGTAAAGACGCTTCGCAAAGAGACGAAATCCAGCTGGTCGTCTCCATTGGGGGAGAAGACCAAATGGCGCTTGTCGGCTTTGGGATGCTCTTGGGTGCTTTGCGCTGTGGTGCCCAAGGGCACCACGCGAGCGACGGCGCCTCGGCCGATGGTGGACAACAGGCCCGTCACATCCGGCAGCTCACCATAGAGGGGCGTTTCGCCCTCGGCCAGGTCGTGGAGGGGCGTGTCCACGGCCGGAACTCGGTCAAAGTCTCCATAAAAGCCCATGAAGGGAATGGAGAGCTCAGGGGCTGAGACGCCTTTGGCAGTGAGGACGATAAAACCTTCGACAAAGTATCCATGGGGCATCTTTTGCTGAAGCTCCTCACGGTGCAAGCTCAGATCCAGTTTGGTTTTGACCAGTTTTGTCTCCCGAGCGGCCACGGTCACATCGGGGAGTGCGCGCTCTTCGATGAGGAAGGGGCGCAGCATCATGCGTCCGTTGGCCGTATCATCGGTGGTGACCACTAGCTTGGCGGAATAGGTCAGGGAGGAGGCGCCAAGGTTTTTGAGGCGCAAGGCAACCTCGGGCTTCTCTTGGGCGATTTCCCCCAAAGCGATCTTCGATTCCGTTCCGTCCTTGGCCAAAAGAACGGCCGAGCTTCTTAGAGAGGCGCCGATGTCCATGACGCCTGCGCCTTGCTTTCTGGGCGAGGTATAAAGGTGCTGGTCTGGATCCACGTGGGGACGAGCGCAGGAGAGGAGCAGGGATTTTACGAGGTCGTAGCGGTCCTTGGCACTTAATGAAGGATAATCCGCCTCCACTCGGGCTTTGACTAAAGCGCTCCCGCCAGCCAGGTGTGGGGTGGCCATGGAGGTTCCGCTCATGATGCCGTACCGGTTGTCGTTGAGGGTGGAGTAGATGCGGCCGCCCGGAGCGGTGATTTCCGGCTTAAATTGCAACGTGGTGGTGGGGCCCCAGGAGGAGAAGTCGGACATGCGGCCCGCTTCGGGACTTGTGACTTTTCGGTAGTCTCCCGGGTAGTTGATGCGGTAGCCTTGCGCGATGAGTCGCTGACCAACGGAGCGGGGTAAAAAGCCGATGGAGAGATTGAAATGGGCGAGGCCTTCCAGTCGGACAAAGGTTTCGCCGCCTTCGGCGTTGTTGTAGAACAATAAGCCGTAGGCTCCTTGGGCTTCCACCCGGCGGGCGATATCCCGGTAGGGAAGGGCGCTACGCTCCACAAGGGCGATTTTCCCCCGAAGGGAGGTGCGGGACAGATCATCGGTTCGTCCCGTTTTGCAGTCCACGACGTCAAAGAAGGTGTTTCTTGGCAGTCCAGGGGATCCTACGGCGTGAACGTAGCCCAGACCTTCTTCGGGATGATTCTCGACGCTGAGGGAGAGGCCCACGGCATGGGTATTCTCAATCGAAGCTACCGAGAGAACGTGGGGTTCCACCGAGGGAGTTCCCACGACCCCGTAATCGGGAGCCCCTGCCTTGGGGTTTGCCGCCTCGAAGGCCATCTGGCCTTCGTTGCCGGCGGCGACGTTGACCAAGATGCCGGCTTCGCGGCATTGGCGGACGGCGTCGGTGAAGAGGTGATCCACTTCTTCGGCTTCTCCCGCGGGGGAGCCCAGGCTCATGTTGATGGTGTCGGCCTTTAAAAGGATGGAATCCTCCATGGCTTTAGCGTACACGTGGGAGCCCGTCATGGCTTGGCGCTCCCCAAAGACGCGCATGGCCAACAGCTGGGCATCCGGGGCGATGCCGCGCACGCGCCCTGAGGCATCCGTGCCGTGGCCTGCGATGGTGCCCGCCACGTGCTGGCCGTGCATTCCGGTTTGTCGGTTGGTGTCCTTGATGTTTTGGGTGCGGTCAAAATAGTTGTAGCCGTAGGGAACTTTGGGGGTTTTATAGGTGCCTGCCAGGCCATGGAGGCGAATGAGCTGCTCTACGGCCGCTTGAGAGGTATGTTTGCCGTTTTGCACATTGTAATTTGAAAAATCCTGGTGGGCGGTATCGATGCCCGAGTCCAGCACCGCAATGAGCTGGCCTCGTCCCGTATAGGACAAGGCCCACGCTTCCTGGACATTGACCATGGGCTTCGAGGTGCTCATTTTTGGGGTCATATCCACGGGGGCGTGGTAGTTTTTGGAGAGGAGGACTTCACCGACGTAAGGGTTTTGCGCTGCCTTTTGGGCTTCCTCCAGGGTCATCTCCATGGCAAGGCCCGGGAAGAGCACGCTGTATTGGAAACGTACGTCGCCCGATACTCCGGAGGCGCGAAGGCTTGAAAGCATGCTTTCACGGATCTTTTGGGCATAGACTCTTCGGGGGGTGAAGTCGTCGTCGATCGTCAGTCCAAAGAGGGAGACCTCTTTTAGGGACTCCTTGGCGCGAAGGGCCGCTTCATTGGCTTTGATGACCACAGTGACGTGATCGGTTTTGGTGAAGCGGCCGGCGCTTTGCGCCTGGAGGCTTAAAAGAGCCGGAGCTTCTTTGGGAGCAGGCGTTGCCTTTGCAGGCAGTGCGGGAAAAAGAGAGAGAATGAGGGCCAGGGCCAGAAAAAGGGCGGTGGGTTGTCGTTTTTTCATGTAATTCTCCTTTTTTGAGGTAGGCTGAGCCATGCAGATCTCGCCTTGGAACACCACGCCGGCCGTGGGATCCATTAGAGTCCAAGGGAGACCATTAAGTAGAATCATAACACCAATGAAGGGAAACGCTAAGATCAATTAAAAATAATTATGTTATTGGTGGTGCGAACCGGGGTTCAGATGATAATTCTTCCAAAGAAAACATGATTTTCCGAAAAAATTTGCGGATTTTGCAAACCCTTTGATTTTCGTAGAAACCCAGGGACACTTGTCTGCAGCGGCACTCAGCCCATTAAATCAGTTTAAATAATTCAATGGGCATTTAACACAGCATAATTTAAGGGCCCTAGGTCCCAGGTGCGGAATTCTTCGACTTTTGATTAGGCCATGCTTATTCTCTTAGAATCTGATGCCGAAGGAAGCGGGGATAAAATACGAAAAAAATTCGGAAAAAAGCTCGAAATAAGCGAGAATTGAGGCGTCCCAACCCCTTCGAAAAAGAAAAAAGGGGCCGGCAAGGGCGCTTAAATTAGAACGGTTTAAACTTTGGGATGAATTCTAATAAGTTGTTAAAGGATAAGTAATGCCAATTAAGAGGTTCAATAATACCAGCTGGGCCAAAAAAGAAGCAAGGGGTCATTCCAGGGACTGGAATGACCCCTTGCGGGGCCCCCGAGGGGGTCGCTTCGTTGAGTTAGGGTAAGAGGGCCTTTAAGGCCTCTTCCACGGTGGGATCAATGGCCACGGGTCCTCCAAGGAGGGTCAGAGCGTTCATGCGCTGGGCTTTGATCCATTCCCCCACCGGAACGGGCAGCGTCTGAGCTTCGGTCAAGAGGATCGGCATCTTGGCCTGGGCGCTGACGGGTCCAATGACCAAAGCGTCGGTGGAGCGAATGCCGGTGGTGATGAAGGCCGAAGTTGCTTTGGGGTAGGTGTGGCGAGCCACAGCCAGCGCCGTCTCATAACGGGTGGCTCCCCCGAGGCGTTCCAGCTTATTGGCGTGGGCGCCAAGCTCCTTCTCCAGGGGCTTAGAGAGGGCCTTTTCGCCACCGATGAGGGTGATCTGATCGAACTTTTTGTCTTTCAGATAGGCCTTCAGGGCTTCAGGCAGCGCATCGGTCTGGGTTAGAAGCACGGGGGTCTTGTCCTTTGCCGCCAACTGAGCCACGGACAGGCCGTCGCAAATGCAGTGGCCGGAGACGACGATGAGGTTTTTTAGGTCGGCGCCGGGCAAGGCGGATACGGCCTTGGCGACGGCTAAAGCGGTATCGTAGCGCGTTTCCCCATTGAGGCGCTCTACGGATATTTTTTCTTCTTGAAGGCTCTTTTCCACCGCCTCGGAGAGGGCCACGGGGCCGCCCACCAAGGTGACCTTTTCGACCTTCAAGCGCTTGAGTTCTTCAAGGGTGGACGGGGTGAGGCGTTTGGATTCAGTGATGAGCAGGGGCGCTTTTTTCAGCTCGGCTAAGGGGGAGACCGTCAGGATGTCGGCGGCATGGCTTCCGCTGACCAAGATCGCTTCCTTGCTTTCCTTATAGTAGGCTTTGGTGATCTTGGCGGCGGTTTCGTAGCGGTCTTTGCCTTCGATACGCACGAGGGTTCCGTGCACCGGCTCGTCGCTTAAGATCTCTTTGAGCGCTTTGTTGGAGCGGTTGTAGCCAAAGTCCATGGCGTGGACGCTCAGGCGGTTGATGTCTTTGCCCGAGATGTCGACTTTCTGGTCCTGGACGGGAATGGGGGTGGAAGAGCCTTCTTCCATGAGGTAGAGCTCTTTGACGCCCGAGAGGGCATCGGTCACGTTCAAGGTGACGATGCTTGCTTCTTGTTTGGCATTGACGATCTCAGGGGCGGTGGTATCCAAAAGCAAGGGAATCTGGAAGCTTTGGACTTTCGGAGTTTTCGTCTCCGGGGTGACTTCGAGGGTGGCCACGTATCTTCCGTCGGCCAAGGTCGTACCGCTGGCGTCGGTGCCCTTCCAGGTGGCAATTTCTCGAGATTTGGGGCGACGCTCGTTGCCGGAGTAGTGGTTCTTCACTCCGGTGGTCAAGAAGGTTTGGAACACCGGGGTGCCGGTTGGGTCATCTGCTTGTTTGCGAATCTTCAGGCTGCCGCCACTGTAGTTTCTCGTGAAGACCGCACGCAAGGTGGCGGTGTCGAGCATTTGATCTCCATTGGGGGAGAAGACGACTTTTGTGGCGTCATAGACCGGTGCTTCCGGGGTGCTGTTCGCAGCCAATCCCAAGGCGACGGTCTTTTGGTTGGCGCCGATGCCAAGAGTCGAAAGGAAGCCGGTGACGTGGGGGAGGCCGCCGTAGAGCGGCGTCTCGCTTTCGGCCATCTGGTATAAGGGAGTGTCCACAGCAGGCACGTTATCCCAGTCGCCATAGAAGCCCATGAAGGGAATGGAGAGCTCGGGGCAGCTTCCGTCTTTTTCCGTCAGCACGATGAATCCGTCGGCAAAGTAGCCATTGGGCATTTTTTGCATCAGTTCCTCGTGTTTTTTCGAAAGATCCAGCTTGAAGCTGACTTTTTCGGTGGCTTTGCCGGAAACCGCAATCTCTTCTAAGTCTCTTTCTTCAATGACGAAGGGCTTCAAGGTCATGCGCTGGTTTTCAACTTCATCCGTGGTGACGACGAGCTTTGCGCTGAATTTGAGCTCTTTGTCGCCCAGGTTTTTCACGGAGAAGCTCACCGTGGGATCGGAGACGGAGAATTGTCCAAGGGTGATCTTGGATTCTTTGTCTTCATCGCCCAAAAGAACGGCGTTGCTGGTGGCGGCGGCTTGAAGGTTCATTACGCCGGCTCCCTGCTTTCTCGGGGAGGTGTAGGCATTTTTGTCGGGATCCACATGGGGGCGAGCGGTGGACATGAGCAACTGCTTGACCAGATCGTAGCGATCCGAAGCAGAAAGAGATTCAAAGTCTTTTTCCACCCGGGCCTTGATGAGGGCGCTGCCCCCGCTAAGGTGCGGTGTGGCCATGGAGGTTCCGCTCATGTTGCCGTATTGATTGTCGTTCAAGGTAGAGTAGATGTTTCCACCGGGGGCCGTGATCTCCGGTTTGAAGGAGAGCTTGGTCGTGGGGCCGTAGGAGGAGAACGCCGACATGCGGCCTTTGCTGACGTTGTCGATGCTTTGTGGGTTTTTGGGGAATTTCAGTTTCCAATTCCCCGCTAAGATCGCCCGTCCGGCGCTGTTGCCAGCGAAGCCTGCGGGAATGCCCACCGCGTCCACTCCGCCCATGTTGACGAGAACTTCGCCGCCCTCTTCATGGTTGTAGGCGAGCATGGCCTTGGCGCCGCGAGCCTTGACGTTTTTGGCTTTGTCGGCAAAGGAGAGATCGCCGCGTTTCACCAGTGCGATTTTATCTTTTAAGTCCAGGGAAGCGACCTCTTCGGGTTTGCCCAGCTTGCAGTCCACAATTGCGTAGAAGGCATCGTCGGGCATGGGGGCTCCGTTGGGGGCTGGGGCGTAGGAGATTTTTTGATCGGCGTGGTCTTCCACTTCAATGACGGAAGCCATGCGGTGGGTGTTTTCAATGGAGGCGACGGACAAAACCGTTTGTTCCACGGAAGGGGTGCCCACCACGCCGTAGTCGGGAGCGACGGACTTGGGGTTTGCAGCGCCTTCGGCCATTTGGCCTTCGTTGCCCGCGGCGATGTTGACCATGACGCCGGCTTCGCGGCATTTTTTCACGACTTCTTTGAAGAGGGGATCCTCATCGCCGGTTTCTCCGGCGGGAGCGCCCAAACTCAGGTTCATGGTGTCGGCCTTCAAAAGAAGGGCGTGTTCCATGGCTCTGCTGTAGACGTAAGAGCCGGTGGTGGCAATGCGCTGTCCGAAAACACGCAGGGCCAGAAGCTGCGCATCGGGTGCGATGCCGCGTACGCCTCCGTTGGCTTCAGTTCCATTGGCGGCAATGGTTCCGGCCACGTGCTGTCCGTGCATGCCGGTGTCTTTATTGGTGTCTTTGATTTCGTGGTTGACGTCGTAGTAGTTGAAGCCGTAGGGGACCTTGGGGGTCTCGTAGCGTCCGGGAAGCTGATGTTCTTGGATCAAAGCACGAACGGCTTCGGGGGTTTTGTGCTTTCCGTTGGTGGCGGCGTCGTAGTGGCTGAAATCCTGGTGGGCGGTATCAATGCCCGAGTCCAGCACTGCAATGAGCTGCCCGCGGCCCGTGTAGCCAAGATCCCAAGCTTCCTTTGCGTGAACGATGGGCTTGGAGGTGTTCATCAGCGGGGTCATATCCACGGGGGCGTGGTAGGTTCTGGAGACCATGACGGAGGCCACGTTGGGATCTTGGGCCAGCGCTTTGGCTTGGTCCAGGGTGACTTCCAGGGCAAAGCCGGAGAAAAAGACGTTGTATTCGCAAAGAACATTTCCTTGGATGCCGTGACTGCGAATGCTGGAGAGCAGGGTTTCCCCGACCTTCTTGGTGTAGGCTACGCGGGGGGAGAGGTCGTCCTCATAGCTCAGGCCGGCCAAGGAGACTTCCTGGATGGGCTTTTTGGCCCGAATGGCGGTCTCATTGGCTTTGACCACCACAACGAAGCGGTCGTTCGGAGCATAGCGTCCAGCGGTCTGGGATAAGAGGCTGGTCAATGCAGCAGGGGTCGATTTTTGGGGAGCAGCCGTTGCCAATGGTCCCGGAATGAGGGACAAGACGAGGGCCATCACCAAAAACAGCGGGATGGATTTGAGTTTCTTCATGTCTTTTTCTCCTTTATGTTTTGTTTTTGAAAGAAACCGAACAATAGGTGCAAAAAAAACCGCTCTTTAATTCATAAAGGGCCAGCCTTCGTGGGAACCCGTCACAAAGAGCGGGCGGCACAATTAAAATTTTAACATTATATCCGTCATTTAGTCAAGTCCATATTTGTGTGTAAATGACCTCGGCCTGTTTAAGTTGCATGAGGTAGTGTTTATGCAGCGAAAGGCTGTTAACATCTCCGATAACCATCCCTTCAGTTGTTGCTAACTAAAAGGATACTGTATTTAGGGGGTTAGCAGTGGAGTATTTACGTTCCACCTAGTAGGATTCTTAGCTTCCACAGTGGCTGGTTTTTATATTGCCGTAAACACCAACATGTAGAATGGGATCTAGGATTGTATAACCCAAAAACCAGCGGTAGGCGACATGAACTTCGACTTCACTGATGTTTTTCTCATACTACGAATTCCAAATAATTTTTGAATGAGGGCAAGTTTTACTAGAATTACCGGATCAATGCTGGGCCGACCATCATCCTCAGAATATAAATATTTGCAAAGATCATAAACAAAGTTAAAATCAACCAGGCGATCAACTTTGCGAAGTAGGTCATCTTTCGGCACAAGCTCCTCCGTTGTTACGAAAAGGATATGGTTCAATTCAGAAGTTTGATTTGACGATATCATATCCTATCACCTCTAACATCTATTAGATAACCTAAGAAGCCTTCAAACCGTTGATATTACTGACTTTGAAGGCTTCTTAGGGCTCTATGTTTTTGGGCTTTGTCTACAGTCTGAGAGGGGGCCCTTGGCCTCCTCTTTCTTCATTGGCGTACCAAAAGACCAACAAACGAACCAAGGCGCGAAAAAAGAATGCCTCAGCGCAAGGATCTCCTGGTTTTGCCCAAGGCATTTTGGGACAAATCCCCAGGGGGCGCCCTTTCCCATCAAGCCCTGTGGTATAATTTGGAACGAATAGAGGGAAAGGGACGATGAACTAATGACCAATCATTCAAAAAAGTACGTCATCGGCATTGATCTTGGAGGGACGAAGATCTCCACGGCCATTGCCGATTCTACGGGGCATATTATTGAAAAAACCACCCTGGCCACGGGCGCCAAAGATGGAGAATTCCACGTGATGAACCGCATGATTTCATCTGTGGAGCAGGTTTTGGAAGCCTCAGGGCTTCCGCTTCAGGAAGTGGCCGCCATCGGAGTGGGGGCTCCAGGCCCCTTGGATGCCGATCGAGGCGCCATCATCACCACCCCCAACTTGCCGTTTCGCAATTATTCCATTACCGAGCCTTTGGTCCAGCGCTTTGGGGTTCCGGCTTTTTTGGACAACGACGGCAACGTGGCCGCCATTGGGGAGTGGCTCTTTGGTCAAGGCAAAGGCTGCCAAAATCTCATCTATTTGACGGTTTCCACTGGCGTAGGTGGCGGTGCGGTGTTGTCGGGCCGACCATTCCATGGGTCGACGTCCAATGCCTTGGAGGTGGGGCATATGACCCTAGATCCTTCATCGCCCCACCGCTGCAACTGCGGTAATTATGGGGATGTGGAAGCGCTTTGCTCCGGTACGGCTCTTTCCAAGCGGGCCATGGAGGCCATTGCCCAGGGCCGGGAGACGAGCCTTTCAAAACATCGACAGGTGACAACGTACGAAATCTATGAAGCCTATAAAGAAGGCGACCCTTTGGCGCGGGAAATCTTAACAACGTCTTGGCGCTATCTTGGCATCGCCGTAGCCAATCTTATTTTGACCTTTGATCCTGACGTCATCGCTATCGGCGGCGGGGTTTCACGCATTGGCGATGCGATGTTTGAGGCCGTTCGCGCTTCGGCCCGTGCCCACGCCTTTGAGTTTATGGTGGATCGTGTGCGCATCGTGCCCACGGGCCTAGCCCAAGATACCGGGGTGCTGGGCGCGATTGCCTTGGCCTTGGTGCGCAGCCAAGAGGGGGCTTTGAGAGAATCTGCCCCCAAAGAGTAACACCTCCTTTTTAAGCTCTCTGGGCAAACGAGGCCCTAAGGGAAAATACGCGGGGACTCAGTAAGGGCCACCCAAGACCCGCTCAAGCCAAAGGGATCGATCCAGCCGCTGGATCGATCCCTAGTTTTTTCAACGCGAGCCCTCAAGGGGGAATTATTGGGTGTCTTTTTGAGTTCTTGGGCGCTTGGCGGCGCCCCTTAATCGTTGAGTCTCATGATTCGCCCGATGGAAGGTAGTGCCGGGGCCTAAGGGTTAGGCCCTTTGCCGAGCGGCCAACAGACCGCTGAAAAGGATCAGGAGTGTTCCCAAAAGGGTGTGGAGCTCAAACGCCTCCCCAAAAATGAAATACCCGAGAATGGGGGAGACGATCACGGCGGTATAATCAAATAACGTCACCTTACTTGCGGGGGCGGTGAGGTAGGCTTTGGTCAAAAAGTACTGGCCGCTGGCGGCGAAGACGCCGATTAAAAGCAGCCACACGAGCTGGGTCGGAGTGGGGACGACAAAAGAGGGCAGCATCAGGGGCAGGCTGGCCAAAAGAGAAAACACGCTGAACCAAAAAATAATGATCATGCCCGGAACACGGCCCGACAGGGTGCGGATCATCACGTAGGCCATGCCCCCGAAAAAAGCACCGCCGATGCCGGCTAAAGCCGGCAAGGGATCAAAGGCACCAGTGGGGTTGATGACAATGACGGCCCCTAAAAAGCCCAACAGCACCGATACCAGACGCACCCGTGTCATGCGTTCGCCCAACAACACCACCGCCGCCAAGATGACGAAGAAGGGGTTGATTTTTTGAAGAACCTGGGAGTCGGCTAAGGGCAAAAGGTTGCTGGCGGTGAATAGGCAGACCACGCCGCAAAACCCTAAAAAGCAGCGCAAAAAAACGGTCTTACGATGCTCCTTGGGCACGGTGGGGCGCATTCTTTGTCGAAGCAGCGTCCCCGCTGCGAAAAAGAACATAATGAAGTTTCGAAAAAAAACTTGCTCAAAGAGGGGAATTCCTCCCCCGGAGAGCTTGACCATGGTGGCCATGAACGCAAAGGATGTGGAGGCGATCATCATATAAAGCATGCCTTTGTGATCTTGGGTCATAAAAATCCCTCCTTTTAAGGATCATGAGTGCAGGGAACCGCTTGGGTCCATGACTCCCCGTCCCTAAGTATAGCATTTTATCAGTGGACCTAGGAGTTTAGAAGAAAAGGGGGCATGGTCTTTGGTGCGACGGGAAACACAAATGGGAAAATCTGCTATTATGGAGAAGAAAAAAACCGATCTAAGAGAGGGCCCCGGAGAGCTTGAAGCAAAAGATCCAAGAACGGGCCAAAGACGAAGGAGAACGTCAGCGATGAGTCCTTTAGGGAGAAATGAGGGAAAGCAAGATACGACGCAAGGGGAGCATCCGCAGACCACGGGGATGCTCTATTTTACGCGCCATGGGGAGACCCTATGGAATTTGGAGGGGCGGTTTCAAGGGCGCGGCAACTCCGAGCTCACCGAGCGCGGAAAAATGCAGGCGGCGCGTCTTGGGGCCATATTGGATGAAGAAGGCATCGATCTTGTGGTGTCCAGCCCGCTTGGGAGGGCCCGGCATACCGCACAGCTCGCCCTTGGCGAGCGCAGCATTCCACTGCTTTTTTTAAATGAGCTGATGGAGATGGATTTGGGGGCATGGGAGGGTTGCGCCTTGGCACAACTGAAGGAACTGGAGCCAGAGAATTTTTACCGATATTGGCATAAGCCTTTTGATTATGTCACTCGCAGGGGAGAAAGCTTTGAAGCGCTCATTACCCGGGTGCGCCAGGCCCTTCAGAAATTGGTGCCGCTTTCCAGGGGCCGTCGGGTGCTGGTCGTCACTCACGGCATGACCCTCATGGCGCTGGTGCATCTTCTCTCGGGAGACCCCTTGGAAGATATTATTGTCCGGCCAGTCTTAGCCCAAACGAGCATTACGCGGGTAGCTTTTACGTGCGGTACTCAAGGAGAAGCCTGCTATAGGATTCAGTCTTTGGGCGATACCCGTCATTTTCTGGAGGAAGTGTAACCATGGTTTGTGAGATTATTTGTGTGGGCACGGAGCTTTTGTTGGGCGACATCGTCAACACCAATGCGCAGTATTTGGCCCGAGAGCTCGCCGCCATGGGCATTCAGGTTTTTCGGCAGACCACCGTGGGGGACAACCCGCAGCGGCTTCATCGAGCATTTTCCGACGCCTTTTTAAACGCCGATTTGGTGATCACCACCGGAGGGCTTGGGCCCACCTTGGATGATTTAACCAAGGAGACTGCCGCGTCCTTTTTTGGCCAGGAGCTCATCGTTCATAAAGAGAGCCTGGAGCGTCTTGAGGCGTATTTTGGAGCCGGGAGTGAAGCCTTAAAAGGGGGCAATGAGAAACAGGCGCTTTTTCCCAAAGAGGCCGTCATCTTGAAAAACCCCAATGGGACCGCGCCCGGAGCGGTACTCATTGATGGTTCCCGGCGCATTGCGGTATTGCCGGGGCCGCCTCGGGAGATGATCCCTATGTTTCAAAAGGAATTAAAGCTGTATTTGGAGACGCTCCAAAGGGAGGTTTTAGTATCTAAGATTCTTCGCTTCACGGGCCTTGGTGAATGGGACATGGCTCAACGAGTGGCGGATCTTTCCTTGGGGGAAAATCCCACCGTGGCTCCTTATGCGAAAGACGGGGAATGCATTTTGCGCCTGACGGCCCGCGGAGAAAGTCCAGAGGCCTGCGAGGCGCTCTTGACGCCTGCGGCCGAGGAGATCCGTCGCCGCTTGGCCGATTTTTATTACGGCGAGGGCGAGGAAACCCTCAAAGAAAAGCTCGCAAGGCTCCTTATAGAGCGGAACATTTCTTGCGCTACGGCGGAGAGCCTCACGGGGGGGCTTTTGGCCAGCAGCCTCATCGATTCGGATCTTGGCATTTCCAAGGTTTTTCGCGAGGGCTACATCACCTACAGCAACGACGCCAAAATCCGGGATCTTGGCGTCCAGGAGGCCACCCTTTTGACCCACGGCGCCGTGTCCGAGGAGACCGCCCGCCAAATGGTTCAAGGGCTTTATGCCAAATCTTCCGCGCAGCTTTGCTTGGCTACCACCGGCATTGCCGGGCCCACTGGAGCCACCCCGGAGAAGCCTTTGGGGCTGACGTACCTCGCCCTTTGTTATCGAGGAGAGGTATCGGTCGCACGCCATGTGTACCGCGGCGGCCGCCAGAGCGTACGTCGTCGGGCGGTGCAAGGCGCGCTGGCCTTAGCCCTTCGGGCCTTGGAAAGGGACGGGGAAGGGGACGCGAGGCCCTGAATATGCGGTTTTGCCTCAATTGGCGAATTGCCTCAAACCTTGCTATAATAGGTTCATTTGCAGGGACACCCAAAGGGCGTCCCTTTGCCTTGATCTATAAAAAGCGGCATCCGCCAACGGATGCACAGGTACCATAAGAGGAAGAATAATGAGTGTTTTAACAGTAAAAGAATTAACCCATGGCTTCGGAGATCGAGCCATTTTTGAAGACGTGTCCTTCCGCCTTTTAAAAGGCGAGCACGTGGGGCTCATCGGCGCCAACGGCGAGGGCAAGTCCACCTTCATGAACATCATCACAGGATCCCTGATGCCCGATGAGGGCACCGTCGAGTGGTCGAACCGAGTCCGAGTGGGCTATTTGGACCAGCACGCCAAGCTGATTCCCGGGCAGACCATCCGGGAGGTGCTGCGATCCGCCTTTGCGTATCTGTACGCCATGGAGGAAGAAATCATCGCCATCGGGGATGCCATGGCTGATGCGGATGAGAAACAAATGGAGCGTTTCATGGAGGAAATGGGGACCTTGCAGGATCTTTTGGACCACAATGGCTTTTACACCATTGAATCCACCATCGAAGAAGTGGCGGCAGGCCTAGGCCTTCGCGATCTTGGGCTGGAGCACCACGTGGAGGAGCTCTCAGGAGGCCAGCGCACCAAGGTGCTGATGGCGAAGCTGCTTTTGGAGAAGCCCGACATTCTCTTGCTCGATGAGCCGACCAACTACCTGGACGAAGAACACATCCGCTGGCTCACGGAGTATCTGCAAAACTATGAGAATGCCTTTATCTTGATTTCTCATGACCTGCCATTTTTGGACCGGGTCATCAACGTCATCTACCACGTGGAGGAGCGAACCTTGACCCGCTATGTGGGGAATTATCAGGAGTTTGAGGCGCTTCGGGACGCCCGATTGCGTCAGGTGGAAGCGGCCTATGCGCGTCAGCAAAAAGAAATCGCTCGCCTAGAGGAGTTCGTTGCCCGAAATAAAGCTCGCGTCGCCACCGCCAACATGGCCAAATCCCGACAGAAAAAGCTCGATAAGATGGACCGCATCGAGCTGACTAAGGAAAAGCCCAAGCCGGTGTTTGAATTTATGCCTGGCAAGACCACTGGAAAGTTGATTTTTGAGACCAAGGGACTGGTCATCGGCTACGATCATCCGTTGACGAGGCCCTTGGATCTTTACGTCGAGCGCGGGCAGCGCATTGCCCTGACGGGCGCCAACGGTCTTGGAAAAACCACCCTACTCAAAAGCCTCATGGGCCTCATCGAACCCCTGGAAGGATCGGTGGAGCTTGGCGAGCATCAGCAGTTGGGCTACTTCGAACAAGAGCAGGAGGTTAAAGACCACCGGACGTGTCTTGAAGATTATTGGGCGCTGTTTCCTGGAAACAACCAGTTTGAGGTGCGCTCCGCCTTAGCCAAGTGCGGCCTGACCACTTCCCAGATCGAAAGCCAGGTGAAAGTGCTCTCGGGGGGCGAAAAAGCAAAGCTTCGCCTGGCGAAGCTCATGAACCAGCCCACCAACATCCTCCTTTTGGATGAGCCGACGAACCATTTGGATCCGGACGCCAAGGAGGAATTGGCCAAGGCGTTGGCGCAGTATAAAGGAACCTTGATCTTGGTTTGCCATGAGCCCGAATTTTATCGCAAGGTCGTTCAAGAGGTTTGGTCCTGCGAAGACTGGACCTTGAAGGTGTATTAAGGCATGCGGACGAGGGAAATCAAGCGGCAAGAACGCGCCGCAAAGAGGGCCGTTTGGGCCGAAGGATCAAGAAACCATGCAAGAGAAAATTGACCTGACTAAAGGGGGCATCTTCAAGACCCTGACCCGATTGGCGCTGCCCATCATGGGCTCGTCATTCATTCAGATGGCCTACAACCTCTTTGACATGAAGTTTGTTGGCGACATCAGCTATAAAGCGGTGACGGCTGTGGGCACCGCCACGTTCTTTTTGATGCTCAGCCAAGGCCTCATCATGCTCACCCGCGTTGGGGCAGAGGTTCTCGTGGCGCAAAGCCTGGGCAAAGGCGATGAAAAAGCCGCGGGCATCTATTCGTCCACAGCCATGAAGATGGCGCTCTATCTGGGCGTCCTTTGGAGTCTTTTTGGCTTTTTCGCCCGCAACTCCTTCATCGGCTTCTTTCAGTTGAAGGACCCCGCCGTGGTGGAGATGGCCACGAATTATATGGCGGTGATGGTGGTCTCCTTGCCGCTGCTTTTCATCAACTTTATGCTGGTGGGCATCTTCAACGCCGGAGGCTATACGGACGTGCCATTTTGGGCCAACGCCGCCGGCGTGCTCGTTAAAATCACCTCAGGCTACGTCCTGATCCACGGCTCCTTCGGCCTCCCAGAGCTGGGCGTTCAAGGCTCTGCGGTGTCAACGCTCTTGGCTCAGAGCACCACGTTGCTGCTTTTGATTCGCTTTTTGAACAAGCGACCCGATGAATACCTGCGCATTCATTTTAGGGATCGCCTGCGTGGACCGTACGCCAAGCAGATCATCCGGATTGGCTGGCCGGCGGCGCTTCAGAGCTTCTTTTTCTCATTCATCAATACCTGGATCGGACGCATCGTTACGGGCGCAAGTCTTGAAGCGGCCTCCGTGCAACGCATCGGCGCGCAAATCGAATCCGTTTCCTGGATGACCTCGGCGGGATTTGCCACCGCCTTGTCCGCCTTCACCGGGCAAAACTATGGCGCCGGCAAGCCCCAGCGCGTCATCCGTGGCTTTCACATCGGCTCGCTCATCGTAGGCGGCATCGGCATCTTTGCTACGTTGCTCCTCATGGGCCTGCCAAGACAACTGTTCTCCATTTTTATTGCGCAACCCGAAGAAGTGGTGCAAATGGGCATCGGTTATCTTGTGATTCTTGGCATCAGCCAGTTGTTTCAGTCCCTGGAGATTTCGACCACCGGTGCGTTCAATGGGTTGGGCCTGACGAAGATCCCCTCGGTGGTGAACATCTTCTTCCAAGCCCTGCGGATCCCCGCCGCACTGGTGCTGATGAGAACCTCACTTGGGATTAACGGTATTTGGTGGGCCATCAGCTTATCCACGGTGCTCAAGGGCATTGTGGGAATGCTTCTTTTCAATCGGGGGGTCATTCGCCGCTTGAAAACGGGAGAGCCTTTGAAGCGGCAAAGGCGGCGACGCCTCTAAAAAAGCACCCGGGATGGGGCCTCCCTCCCTCCTTTAGAAACCCTTCGGCGCCTGCCCCTTGAACGGGGTGGCCGTCGAAGGGTTTTTTGAGCCCATTGGCTAGGGGAACCGAAGCTTGACAAGAGGGGGAGCGCGGCGTAGAGTGAGAAGGAATGATTCAGATTACTTAATTAATTAGCCGGATCGTTGGGCGGGGGCACGACCTTAGGAAAAAGGAGGGAGGACATGGCGGATCAACCCTTAAAGCAGAGTCTTTTGACTTTTTTTTACGCTAGTACCTTGGATGAGCTGCGGATGATGAACGAAAAGCGGCTGCCGGGAAGCATCACCTACAACAGCCTGCTGTATCTTCACTTAGTGGAGTACAACCAAGGGTGCACCCCCTCCTATCTTTCTCGCCTCTTGGGCGTGAGTAAGCCCGCCGTTACGGCTAAACTTAACGAATTGGCCGCTCGGGGCCTTTTGCTGCGGCAAAAAAATCCGCAGGATGGGCGGGAGACCATCTTGAAGCTGAGCGAGGAAGGGGCCGCTCTTTATGCGGCGTACGATCGGACCATGTATCGCGCCATGGCCCATCTGGAGAAGCATTTCTCTGGGCAGGATCTGGCGCTTTTTTGCCGGATGCTCGATGAGGCCTCCAAGGTCTATTTAAAGGGAGGGAAAAGCGATGGCGGATCTTTTGACTAAAGTCAGCGGCCACAAAGTGCTGCGCTTCACCTTGCCCACCATGCTCATGATGATCTTTATGGCCTTATACACCATGGTGGATGGGCTCTTTGTCTCGAATTTTGTCGGCACGGATGCTCTCTCCGCCCTGAACATCGCTTATCCTGCGGTCAGTGTGGTCGTAGCGCTGGGGGTTATGCTGGGAACGGGGGGCAATGCCGTCATTGCGCGAAACCTCGGGCAGGGACGCTCGGGTCGGGCGCGCAGTCGCTTTACGCTCTTTGTGGTGGTGGGGGTCCTTTTGGGGCTGTGCTTTTTGCCGGTGGCGATCTTTTTTTTAGAGCCCTTAGTCGCCCTTTTGGGCGCCAGCCCCTTGTTGGAGGGAGCGACGGAGGATTATCTCTTCATTGTTCTGATGGGAGCCCCCTTTGCCATGCTGCAAATGCTCTTCCAGAGCTTTTTTGTCGCGGCGGGCGCGCCAGGGCGAGGTCTTTGGATCATGGTGGCGGGTGGCGTCACCAATATGGTGATGGACTATTTTTTCATCGTAAAGCTTGGCATGGGGGTGGCGGGAGCTGCCTACGGCACGGTTCTTGGGTATTGCGTCCCCGCCTTTTATGGCCTGTGGTATTTTTCCGCAAAGCGCAACAGGACGCTTTGGTTTACGGCTCCCCAATGGGAATGGGGAATTTTACTCAAGGCCTGTTCCAATGGCTCCTCGGAAATGATTGCCAACCTTGCCAACGCCGTCACGACGTTCTTATTCAACATCATGATGCTGCGTTATTATGGGGAAGCGGGCGTTGCCGCCATCACCATTGCCCTTTACGTGCAGTTTTTCCTCTCCGCCGTCTACCTGGGCTTTGGCATGGGCGTTGCGCCGCTATATAGTTTTTTTTACGGGAAAAAAGATCCAAAGGCCCTGCGGAATTTATACGGCATCAGCCTGCGCTTTTTGGCGGTGAATGCCGTGCTTTGGTTTGCCCTGGCCTTGGGCGGACGCGAAGGATTCTTAGCGCTTTTCGTGCCCCGAGACTCCCAGGCGGCGGCCATTGCAAGAGAAGGCTGGATGCCCTATGCCGTTTCCTTTTTATTCATCGGATTCAATTTATTTGCTTCGGCACTCTTCACCGCCTTTTCCGACGGTCGACGCTCGGCCCTCATCTCTTTTTTACGCACCTTCGTTTTTTTAGCGGGCTTTATTCTGCTGTTGCCCCTTTTCATGGGCGGCCCAGGGATCTTTTTTTCCGTGGCGGCGGCCGAAGCAATCACGTGCCTGATTTCTGCCATCCTTCTTACCCGATGCAAAAGCATTTATGGCTATGGGCGGGGTCAAAAACCAAAAAACTTCGAAGGATAAATCACAAACCCCAAAATCTTTTGTGAAAGCACATTGTCAAGTCAGGGATTTTAGGGTACCATTAGCCTTATCATCCACCGTTTGGCTTCATAGCTCAGTTGGTAGAGCAGAGGACTGAAAATCCTCGTGTCCTTGGTTCGATTCCGAGTGAAGCCACCAAAAAAAGAAAGACCCTGCCGGGGAGACCTTCTCCGGCAGGGTCCTCATTTTTTAGGGCAGGGGCAGGCCTACTTGACGGACTTCAAGAAGGAGAGGATTTCCTCTGCGTGGCCTTCGGGTTTGGGCTTGCGGTAAATTTTTAAAAGCGTACCGTCGGGGCCGATGACAAAGGTCGAGCGGATGATGCCCAACGCGGTTTTGCCAAAGAGGGATTTCTCCTTGAAGACGCCGTACTGGGTCAGCACATCGCCTTCTTCATCCGAGAGCAACACGAAAGGGATGCCGAGCTTATCGATGAATTTGTCGTGGCTTTTCATGGAATCCTTGGACACGCCAAGAATCACTGCATTTAGGTTCTCATAATCCTTATGAGCGGCGCTGAAGCCTTGGGCTTCGCAGGCTCACCCCGGGGTGTTGTCTTTGGGATAGAAGTAGAGGATGACAATCTTTCCTTGATAGTCGGACAATCGATGGGTTTTTCCATCGGAACCGGGGAGGGCAAAATCGGGGGCTTTGTGGCCCTCTAACAATTCAGTACTCATAATAGGGTCCTCCATATGCTTTTTATTCAGATTCTATTGAACCAAAAACATATGAACAAAAAGGATCGAGAAAAAGAAACAGTTTTTGAATAAGAAGTATTTTTCGAGGTCGCAAGGTTCTATGGTATGATTAGAGGTAGATTTTCAAAAAAAGGAGCAAACTCATGGAAGAAAAGAACACCGTACTGGCCACCGTCAACGGCCTGGAAATTACCGAAGCGCTTTTGGAGGCGACCATTGAAAAGTTTCCCGAGGACAAGAAGGCCTATTTTAGCAGCGAATTCGGCAAAAAGCAGCTTTTGGATCAGATCATCAACGTCGAGCTGATCAATGCTTACGGACGGGAGATCGGCATCGAGTCCGATGAATTCTATAGAACCCAAATGGAGCAAGCGGAAAAAGACATCCGGTTCAACGCCACCATGAACCAAATCATGAGCGGCCTGTCCGTGGATGATGAGGAAGTCAAAGCCCACTACGACAGCAATCCCTCCGCCTTCTCCAAGGGAGAAACCATTGCCGCACGCCATATTCTGGTGGATTCCAAGGAGAAAGCCGAAACGATCAAGGGACAGATTGAGGCGGGCGCCGTCACGTTTGAGGCGGCGGCCAAGGAGCATTCCAGCTGTCCTTCCAAGGAATCCGGGGGCGATCTGGGTCGGTTTGGCCAAGGATCCATGGTTCCTGAATTCGATCAAGCCGCCTTTAGTGCTCCCTTGAACGAAGTCAGCGAGCCAGTCAAGACCATGTTCGGCTACCACCTAATTCAGGTGTACGACCGCGCCGAGGCAGAAGCTCCCGCCTTTGAGGCGGTTCGCGAGAGCATCGCTGGCAATCTGTTGAAGGACAAGCAAATGGAGCGCTACACCACGTTGGTCCAGGAGCTCCGGGAAAAATATTACAATAAATAACGGCAAAAAAGAGCTCTTCGGCCTTACGTGCGAAGAGCTCTTTTTTAGGATGAGCGGTGTCGTTACTCTACAATCCCCTCAGCGCGGTATTCCGCCATGAGTTTTTCAAAAAGCGGCAGGCATTTTTCAATGGTTTCCGTTTTTACGCAATAGGAGAGGCGCATGTGGGAGGGGACGCCAAAACCCGTTCCAGGCACGAGAAGAAGATCGTATTTTTTGGCGCGTTCGCAGAATTCCTCGCCCGATCCGGAAGGGGATTCAATGAAGGCATAGAAGGCCCCATCGGGCTTGGCCATGCGGTACCCCATCTGTCTTAAGCGATTCCAGAGCAAGTTGCGGTTGGCTTCATAAATGCGAAGATCCGGCTGCACGTCCACGCAGCGCTCGATGACCTGCTGGAATAACGAGGGCGCGCATACGAAGCCTAGAATGCGAGCGGATCCGAAGACGGCCGCCATGAGGTCCTTGGCGCCCTGCAGCTTTTTGGGAATCAGGATGTAGCCGATGCGTTCGCCAGGGAGGGACAGGGATTTGGACCACGAATAGTTCACAATGGTGTTTTCATAAAAATTCGGGACAAAATGCGCCGTTTCTCCACCGTACACCAGTTCCCGGTAGGGTTCATCCGAAATAAGGTAAATGGGATGCCCGTATTCTTGGGCCTTTTCGCGTAGGATTTCGGCCAGCTGCTCATAGGTTTGCTTGGAGTAGACAACGCCGGAGGGGTTGTTGGGGGAGTTGATGATGAGCGCTTTGGTGTGAGGCGTCAGCGCTTGACGAAGGCCCTCAAAATCGATTTGAAAGGACTCAAGGTCTGCGGGCACCACGACAAAGCGTCCGCCACGAGCGGTGACGAAAAAACGGTACTCTGGGAAAAACGGAGCGACGGTGAGAATTTCATCCTCTTCAGAGCGGATCAGGCTTTGCAAGGTGATGTTCAAAGAAGCGGCGGCGCCGCACGTCAGATAAAGATCGTCGGCTTCGTAGTCGGTGCCGTAGCGGGTGTTTAGGTTTTTAGCAATGGCCTCTCGGGCACTCTGGGAACCGGCCGAAGAGGTGTAGCTGTGATACGCTACGGGGCTTTCCCTTTCGATAATATCCTCGATGGCCGCCTTGATGGCTGGGGGAGCGGGGACGTTGGGATTGCCGATGGAGAAATCAAAGACGTTGTCCCGGCCCACCTGCGCAGCCCGCTGGTTGCCGAATTCAAAAATTTCACGGATCACCGAGCGCTGTGTGCCCAGTTGGATCATTTCTTGGTTGAACATATGGAACCCCCTTGGTTTGATACATGGCCATCATACCACAAAAGCAAAGAAGGGTGTAACGGATTACAGCCTTCTTTGCCGATTCAAGGCCCCTCAAGGCCTTTCCTTATGGTTTTGTTGAAGAGGGAGCGCCTTCGTTATGAAAAGAACGAGACGAATTCTGGAGCTTATCTCTCCGGAAGGCGTAAGCTTTCTTCAAAGAGCAAACTTTGAAAATCCTCCAAAAATCGCTCCGCCAAGGCCTCATCCCCTTCCGGAAGGCTCGTGTGACGATCTTTGATGCCGACGACGCGCATGCCCGCCGCCCGGGCGCCGCGCATGGCGGGGGCGACATCCTCAAAAACCATGCACTCCTGGGGGGAGACCCCGATGCGTTGGGCGGCCAGCAAAAAGACATCCGGCTCCGCCTTGGTTTTCGCGCGGCTTTCATCGGTGGTGACCAGGGCATCAAAGAGACCCAAGATGCCGTTGGCTTGAAGGCACACTTCCAGCAAATCCCGGTTGTTGGAGGTTGCTAGGGCCAGCTTGATGCCCAGTTCCTTGAGGCGAAGCAAAAACTCACGAGCGCCGGCTTTTAACGTAACGCTGGTGGAATATTCTCGATGCGCGGCGTCAATCCACAGCGCTTTGATTTCGTCCACACTCTCGGGAAGGCTGAAGGTATCCTTGAAATAGTGGGCGGTTTGATGAAAGGAAAAGTGGGCGACGACATTCATCAGTTCCTCAGGAGTAATGGACAAGGACCGGGACTCGATAAAGTCCTGATCGATTTTTGACCAGACCCACATGGAATCCACCAAGGTTCCATCCAAATCAAAAATGACGCCGCGGATGTTTTTGAACATAAAGAAACAACACTCCTATAGCAGCAGGGCCGCGATCGGCCCAGGAAGAGGCAAAAAGCAGACGGCGATCCCTCTCCAAAGGAGGCGTCCGACGCTTTGGGACAGATGCATCAGCATCCAGGGGGTGAGTAGGTGCACCAAAATAGCGAAAAAACTGCCGATGAGGGCGCCGGCAATCACATCCGAGGGGTAGTGAACCGCAAGATAGATGCGAGAGAAGCCCACGCAGAACGCCAAAAATAAGAAACCGGCGCTGATGGCCGCCCCTCGGGTTAGAAGGCTCATGGAGGCCGCTAGAGCAAAGGCGGCCGCCGTATGGCCCGAAGGAAAGGAAAACTGATCCACGCCAATGCGGATGGAACGAAGGCTTTCCATTTGCTCAAAGGGCCGCTTTCTTTTGAAAATGCGCTTGAGCAGTTGAACGACAATGGTGGAAATAATGAGGGTCACCGCAGCTTGGACGGCAAAGGGACGAAAGTACTGCTGAGGCAGAAACACTAAGGCCAAGACCACCCCCAGGGCAAAAACATCCGAGCCAAGATAGGTGACGGCGATGTTGAAATAGTCCAGTAGCTGACTGCGCATCCTCGTGTTGATGAAGCGGATGATGCGGTAGTCCATCCGAAAAATAGAATCGAGCATGGGCTCCCCTCCTCCGCGCCCTAAGGCGTGGTAAAATAGATTCCATACAATATTATACACGAAGGGAGGGGCGAGCTTTAAGTGAAAAATCAAGACCCTTGGAGGATCCCCGGGGAAACCCTTGAGGAGCTCGGGGTGAAAAACCTAAAGATTCTGCAAAAAGCCAAGGGGTTTCGCTTTGGAACCGATGCGGTTTTTTTGGCTCATTTTGCCAAATCGCAGAAAATGGAACGAGCCATTGATCTTTGTTCCGGCAGCGGTATTGTGCCCTTGTTGCTGTATGCCCATGGTGCCTATTCGTCCATCAAAGCACTGGAGCTTCAACCGGCCCTTGCGGACATGGCCGACCGAAGCGTCCGCATGAACGGCTTGGAGGAATGCATCACCGTTTGCCAGGGGGATGCAAAGGATCCCCAAGTGCTGGCGGCTTTAGGGAAGGCGGAGCTTGTCACCTGCAACCCTCCGTATAAACCCTTGGGCTCTGGCCTTTTGAACCCTTCTTTGGAGATTTCTTTGGCCCGCCACGAGGTAGCACTGACGCTGGCCCAGCTGATGCAGGCGGTGCGGACAGTTTTGGTACCCGGGGGCCGCATATGCCTTGTGCATCGGCCCGAACGGATCTTGGATGTGCTTCTTGCCATGCGCCAAGCGGGCTTGGAGGCTAAACGCCTGGCTCTGGTCTTCGATCGCCCCGCTCGCCCGGCGCGGCTTCTTTTAGTGGAAGGGCGACGGGGGGCGAAGCAGGGGCTTCGCTGGGATCCCCCTCTATTCATCCATCAAGCGGATGGATCTTACGATCAAATCTTGAAGGAGGTTTACGGCGATGGACGACACGGTTAGGCTTTATGTGGTTGCGACGCCCATCGGCAACCTTTCGGATCTCTCCCCTCGGGCGGTGGAGGTGCTTCAAACGGTGGATCTCATCGCCTGCGAGGACACGAGGACGACGGGCCGGCTTTTAAAACACATCCACTCCAGCGTCCCCACCATCAGCTATCATCAGCACAATGAGGAAAGTCGCTCAGAGCAGTTGCTGGAGATGATGCTTCAGGGCAAAACGCTGGCGGTGGTATCGGATGCAGGCATGCCGGGGATTTCCGATCCCGGGGAGCGCCTCATCGCCAAAGCCGTGGATCAGGGGCTGCCCTTGTCGGTGTTGCCGGGTCCGTGCGCTTTTTTGACGGCCTTGGTCGGCTCGGGGTTGCCCGCCTCAAGGTTTAGCTTTATCGGGTTTTTAGAGAAGAACCGCAGCGCGAGAAGGGCAGAGCTTCAGGCTTTTTCGCAAAGGGAAGAGACCCTCATCTTCTACGAGGCGCCCCATCGACTAAAGGAAACCTTGGCGCTTTTTCACGAGGTGTTCGGCGATCGTCGAGCGTGCCTGGCCCGGGAACTTTCCAAGCTGCATGAGGAGTATGAGCGGGGACCCTTGGGCGAACTGGCGCAGCGTTATGAAACTAAGACGCCCCGGGGGGAGTACGTTCTCATTTTGGAAGGATTCACTCAAGCGCAGCGGGAAGACGAAGCGCGGGCCCATGAGGCGGCGTATACTGTGCGCGAAGATGTTTTGGCGGCTTTAAAGCAGGGATGCTCCAAAAAAGAAGCCATCAAGCAGGTGGCTCGAGCCCGCGGCCTTTCAAAAAATCAGGTCTATCAGGAAGTGCTCGATCTTTAAGGACGGCCCAGCACCATCTTGAGTGCGGTGGATCTTTGTTTTATGATGAAAAGGAGGTGGTTGTTATGAGCCCAATGAGTGAGGGGACAGCGCATCCCATTCCGTTGCAGCATCTGCCGGATTACGATCTTTTTTTGTCCCAGGTGACGGATCTTTTTCAGGAGTGGTTCCCCAAAGAACATCTGACCAGCCATGTGATTCAAAACTACATCCGAAGCGAAATCCTCACAAAGCCCGTGCGCGGGCGAAAACGAGGCTATACGCGCATGCACATCATTCAATTGGTGTTGCTTTGCTATATGCGCCCCATCCTCACTGCGGAGGAAATCAAGGCCGTGTTTGCCCTGGCGTTCAACGACATCAATCAGCAAGAGGATGATATCATCACCTGGGAAGAGGCCTATGAGCTGTTTTTGAAAGCCTATGAAGCGGCGAAAGACTCCGGCGGCTTCGAGGCGCAGCGGGAGGATGAACTGATTCAGGATTCTCTGGGGGTGTTGAAGGTGCGTTCAGCGGATCAAACCGCCATCCGCCAATTCATTGAGGTCTTAATTTTAGTCACCCGAGCCTCGGCGCAAAAAGCTCGAGCCCAACAGATTTTAAGCCGAGCCCCCAGCGGGAAAGCGTCCCTCCTTCGACCCTAACGAGGTCCCTGGCAACAGGGACTTTTTTTTGAATGTTTTTTAAAAATCGAGGAACTTATCGCCCTTTGCCTTGCCGGGACCTACTTATTGCTTAGGAGGTGATCGGATGGATGAATGGGCCCACTTCATTGGAAACTTAGGGTTTCCCATTGCTGTGACGCTGTATCTTTTGATTCGCATCGAAAGCAAGCTGGAGCTATTAACCCAGAGCATCAATCAACTGTCCCAGGCACTCCAAAAGGAGAGCCGTTAGGCCCTCCCCCAAAGAGCAGCCGGGCAGGGCACGCCCTTTTGCGTGCCCTGCCCGTTTCAGCAATTTCCGGGGAACGAAGCTTCCAAAGCCTGCTTCAAGAAAAGGTAAAAACGACGTCCCCGAAGCGCTCGCTTAAGCCGATTTGGAGTCGGTGGAATGAAGCGGCGGTTTCTTGGGAGACGTAAAGGGGCGGGGTGTCGTCTTTTTGCGGGTAGACGAGGGCGTCTTTAGGGGCTTGTTCCTTCTGAACCAGATGGAAAACAGGCCCCGTTCATAAGTGAGCCGCTGCTTCGAGGCAATAGACGAAGCCTGGGCGGTGCTCTTTTGTTAATTTTTCCTGAGCAGCCGTTGCCACCCATAGGCTTGGGGGAAAGGATTTGGACATGGGGACCTCCTCAATCCCGTTCGGGGGATTGAGGCTATTGTACGGTAAAAAAGGGGACCAGGGAAAGGGATCCTTCCAAAAGATCTGTGGGGGTTTTTCGGCAAATCTGTGCGCCATCAGTTGACAAATATTACCAAAAGTCCTTTAATAGCATATGCTGAGGCCCTGAAAACGGCATACAGAGCGAAATAAGTGCCGCGCCGGCTCGGGTTTTCAGATGGGAATGACCCCAACCTATCATTATTTCTGGAGGAATACCTAATGAAACACTGTACCCAACGCAAAAAGGCCCTTCGTCTTGCCGTCCTCGCCGTTCTGATGGGAAGCATGCTTTCTGCCTGCGGCCCCACCAAGGCCACTCCCGCAGGACCTAAAGAGACGCCTAAAAACACCACCGCCGCCAAAGCGACCCAAAGCAATGAATCCAAACCCAAAGTTTCTTTGGAAGAATCCACCAAGGCCTTTGAAAAGGCTCAGGAATTCGAAGAAAAAAGCAATGCCCTCATGGCCGCTCGGCAATACATGAAGGTCCTCGAGGAAGACCCCAATTACCCGAAAGCTCAGGAGCGCCTGAAAGTCGTCTTGCCTGCAGCCCGGGACATCATCTATCTTCGCACCGTGGTGGAAAAAGATTGCGAAAAAATCTTCAAGCGCGACGAGGCGATTTTAAAGGGAGATCCTAATTATCCTCAAAAGCTTAAGGAATGCCAAGCGAAGAAAAATACAAAGTAAGACTCGAAGCATAGGCTTCGAAAGCGCCTGAGCGCCAAAGGGCCAGGCGATAGAGCGGGGATCCCCCCGTTCCGGTTTTGAGGAAGACCCCCGAGGGCCGCTGCGCGGTTTTTGCGGGGGTCGCTGGTTTTTTTGCGGGGATCCCGCAAACCCCAAGAAGTTTTTTCTTATGGTACCATTAGAGGGAATTTTGAGACGAATCTTCATTATTTTGGGCGAGCGATCGCCGGGAGGAGGACCAGGCCATGCGGTCCATTATGTTATCCGTACGAAAATTAGTGGAATCCATGCTGATGAGCGGCGATCTGGGGACTGAAGGACTGATGCTTTCGCCGCAAAGGGCTCAGGAAGGGTCCAGGGTGCATCGATCGCATCAGGAACGCCAACAACAAGAGGATTCGACCTATGAGCGGGAAGTGTTTTTAAAGCATACCTTTGAGTTTGAGGATTTAGCCATTACTCTTGAGGGACGAGCCGACGGCATTCTCCCGGGACAATACATTGAAGAGATCAAAAGCACCTACCTGGACAAGGACACGCTAGAGCGCTATGAGAACCCGCTGCATTGGGCACAGTTGCTGGTGTACGGCTATCTTTATGCATTGGATCAAGAAAAAAAAGTCCTACCGCTGCGCCTGACCTACATTCATGTGGAAACCGCTGAGCGCACGCACCGGGAGCGCAACTATTCCTTTGAGGAATTGGAAACCTTCGTCCAAGAGGTGTTGGACCGCTTCGTGTTCTTTCGTCGCCTGGAGCTTTCTTGGCGCATTCGGCGCAATCAAAGCATCGCCTCGCTGCCCTTTCCTTTTTCAACCTATCGTTTGGGCCAACGGGAACTGGCGGTGAGCGTTTATGGCACGATTCGAGAAGCCAAAAAGCTCTTTGTTCAGGCTCCGACAGGCATCGGCAAAACCATCTCGACGCTATTTCCCGCGGTGAAAGCGCTGGGGGAGGGCAAAATCGATCGGATTTTCTACCTAACTCCTAAAAGCACGGGAAAGGCCATCGGGGAGGAGTCCGTTGCCCGCATGCGCCGATCCGGAGCTTCCTTGCGCAGCATTACCCTGACCAGTAAAGAAAAGATTTGCTTTATGGAGCAGGTTCGCTGTGAGGCGTCGGAATGCCCCTACGCCAAGGGCTTCTACGATCGTCTGCAAGAGGCCTTGCGCGATATTCTCGTAGAGGAAGAATCCTTTTCTCGCAGCGTGGTGGAAGCCTATGCCCAAAAGCATCAAATCTGCCCCTTTGAATTTGCGTTGGAGCTTTCTTTATATGCGGACATCATCATTGGGGACTACAATTATGCCTTTGATCCCAGGGTTTATCTGAAGCGCTTTTTTGATGAAAAAAGCGAGCGGTATGCTTTTTTGGTGGATGAGGCCCACAACCTCCTCGATCGTGCGCGCAGTATGTTCTCTGCCGCTTTGGTGTTGGAAGAGTTTCAAGCCTTTGAAGAGAGCCTTCCCGCCAAGCAAGCCGCTTTGAAAAGAAGAAGTCAGAATTTTTTGCAGGCTTTTCGAAGCGTTCAAGAGGCGTTGGGGGATGAAGGGCGCGTGGCAACGCCCGAGCCGCCCCAGGAGCTCATTGAGGCAGCGGAGTGCTTTCGCGACGCGCTGCAAAAGGTGTTGGAAGAAGAACAAGCCGGCGCCCAAGAGCTCCAGGAAGAACGCGAGGCGCTTTTGGCCCACTATTTTGAGTTGATCGGCTTTTTGCGCATCGCAGAACTTTATGGGCCGGGCCATGTAACCTATTTTGAACAAACAAAAGAGCACTTTTTGTGCAAGCTTTTTTGCCTGGATCCTGCGCCCAATTTAAAAGCGGCCAGCCTTCGAGCCGACAGCATTGTCTTTTTCTCCGCCACCTTGAGCCCCATGCAGTATTACATGGATTTATACGCCGGGACTGAGGCGGATTACCGCATGCGCCTGCCGTCTCCTTTTCCCAAAGAGCATTTAACGGTTTACTGCGATGAACGCATCGATACGAGGTACCGAGTGCGTCCCCAAAGCTATGAGGCCATTGCCGAGAATTTAGCGTGGATGGTGCGCCAAAAAAAAGGCAATTACATCGCCTTTTTTCCATCCTATCGATATTTGGAGAACGTATTTGAGGTGTTTGACGCCCGCTACGGCAAAGTATGTGACTACAAGGCGCAAACCCCCGGACAAAGCGAAGGCCAGCGGTTGGAGGTTTTAAAGACCTTTTCGCAAGCGCGCGACGAGTCCCTGTTGTATTTCATGGTGCTGGGCGGGGTCTTTTCCGAAGGGATTGATTTAAAAGGGGATCAACTCATCGGCTGCGCCCTTATCGGACTGGGGTATCCGCCTCTGGATTATGAGCGCGAGCTTTTGTTGCAGTTTTTTGAAGCGGATCGCGGACAGGGCTTTGCCTATGCTTACACCTACCCGGGCTTGAGCAAAATCACGCAGGCAGGGGGGCGGGTGATTCGCAGTGAAACCGATGAGGGACTTCTATTTTTGATGGATACCCGCTATCAAATGAGTGACATTCAGCACCTCTTGCCGTCCGCCTGGCTCCCTATGGCAAAGCCCCCTGCCCGGGGACCTCAAGAGGCAAACGTTCAGGAGGGGCCTTGAGGCTTTGGGTCCTCTGCTTTAGGGCTAATCTTGCCAGGACCCGACACACAAAACCCCTGGAACCGATGATTTATAGAAAAGGAGAAAAACCCTTGGGGGAGCGCGAGGATCGCTCCCTTTAGGCTCTTCTTAGAGGATTTAGGGATTCTTCATTGATTAGGACCTCTTTTGGTCATGGTTTTTTGTTAAAATGACCAATGGGTGCTCCTTGGGAGGTTTTTCTGAGGGGAGTGCTCGAAGCGACCCTCAAAAGGAAGGTACCTATGGAACAACATAAAAACAAGGGCATTCTAAGCCTCTCATTTGTCAAACGTCTAGTGGATAAGCTGATGAAAGACGACGCCATCCCCTATGCGTATCAACTGGCCTTCAGCCTCGTCATGGCCCTATTTCCCTTTATGATTTTTCTACTCACCTTGATCGGGTTTATGAATCTGGACCCCCACGCCATTTTGGCGCAGATCGCCCGGGTTTTGCCCGGGGAAGCTTATAAACTTTTCGAAGGAATCATTAAGGAAGTCACCTCCAAGCAAAACGGGACCTTGCTCTCGTTGTCCATCGTCTTTGCCATCTGGGCTGCGTCGGGGGGGTTTAAGGCCTTTATGCAGGCCATGAATAAAGTCCATGGCATCAAGGAGACGCGATCCATCATCGCCTTTAATGCGGCCTCCATTCTATACGTCATCCTGCTGGCGTTTGGCATTGCCGGAGCCCTCTTGCTGTTGGTCTTTGCCCAACCCATCATCGATGGTCTTCGAGCCTTTTTCCCCAACGCCAATTTGAACATGTTTCAAAGCATTTTCAGCTATATTTTCCCACTGGGGTTTATCTTTGTGCTCTTTGCCATCTTCTACATGTTTGTACCGGCTCGCCGCGTCAAGTTTCGTTACGCCATGCCTGGAGCCATTTTTTCTGCCCTCGCCTTTACCTTGGTTTCCTTGGGCTTTAAGATCTACGTCAACGGCTTTGCCAATTACAATCGCTTCTATGGGTCCATTGGCGCTGTGGTGATTTTAATGTTTTGGTTCCTTTTGGTGTCCATGATCATGGTCATCGGAGGCGCGCTAAACTCCCTACTCATTGAGCGATTGGGCATTTCTGAACCTTTTTGCGCGGGCGCTCGCGCCACGCCCAATCAATTGAGCGAAGCGGCCAAGCGCGCCATTCGGGAAAAGTATCGGGAGACTAAAGAGGAAGATTCCAAGGATGCCCGCATCTAATCCTGGGTTGGGCGACGAAAAAGAAAAGAAGGTAGTCTTATGGCGTCGCTCAAAAAAAACGACCGGGTACTCCAAGCTGGAGTACCCGATTTGGCTGCAATCTGAAACGGCACCTTTGGTGTCGTTTTTTCTTTAAAACTCATTATTTTGAGGTGACTTTGGGAGGCAAGAAGTTTTTGCCGGTGCGGCCTCTTCGCCTGACCATCGGTCGCTGCTAGTTCAGCGGCCGCACGCGCTCCTCCCCTAAAGAAAGGAACCCTTCAAAGCCCTTTTCCTTGAGCCGATTGAGGAAGGGGCCCAGCTTTTTGGGGGTCTCAAGGAGGGTCACGGCATAGTGCTCCCGCAAGCGCTCGGCCTCGAGGAAGGCGGCCTCCAAATCCTTAGAATCATACAAGAGCGCCGTCTTGGGTTTTTCGCCAGGAATCTGGAATTCCTGGGCCATCAAGATGGAAAAGATGCGCTCAAAGCCGATGGAAATGCCCACGGCGGGCACGTCTTCCCGAATGAATTTGCCGATGAGGTTGTCGTAGCGCCCGCCCCCGGCGATGGACCCGGAAAATTGGTCCGAAACCACTTCAAACACGGTGCCTGTGTAGTAGCCTTGGCCCCGCACCAAGGAGGGATCAAAGACCACTTCATAGGCGCGGTGAGGGTCGCCCTTGGCTTGGGCTTTGGCCAGGCTTTGGGAGACCGCTAGGATCTTCTCTAAATTCTGAGCGGCTTCATTCCCGGGCAGACGCGCCATGAGGGATCCTAGATCGAAGGATCCTTTCGCTAAAAAGGCAGAGAAGGCCTCAATAGCCGAGGAAGGAAATCCTTTGTCCGTCAGCTCTTGGGCAACGGCCCCTGCGCCGATTTTATCGAGCTTGTCAAAGCTGATGCAGACAGAATCCAAGGTATCCTCGGCAAACCCCATGTCCAAAAGCAGCGCTTTTAGGACCCGACGATCGTTCAGTCGGATGGTGAAGCCATGGATTTGAATGGCCAAAAGGGTTTGGGCGATGACGTAAAGCAGTTCCACCTCAGCGGCAAAAGAGGAGGTCCCGATGATGTCGATATCGCACTGCATGAATTCACGCAGGCGCCCTTTTTGCGGACGCTCTGCACGGTATACGGTGCCCATTTGGATTACTTTAAAGGGCTGTATGAGCTTGCCCCGGTTGTTGGCCACGTAGCGGCAAAGGGGTAGGGTCAAGTCATAGCGCAGCCCAAGATCGGAAAGCTCTTTTTCTTGGGCGGCCCCCAGCGCTTCTTGAAGTTTTTCGCCCCGCTTTAATATTTTGAAGACCAGATTGAGGTTGTCGCCTCCCTCGCTTTTATCCAGGTTTTCTGCATCTTCCAAGATGGGCGTGACGATGCGCTCGAAGCCGTACCGACGGTACACCTCGAGAATGGTTTGCTGGAGATAGTCTCGAATTTCAGATTCCCTTGGGCTAAAATCGTTGGTGCCCTTTACGGGTGTGGTTTTCATCGCGTTTCGCGCTCCTTTCGCTCATGGACCATCCGGGCCGTTTCAAAACGAGAGCATCGACCGGATCGCTTCCCATCTTTCTCCCATCTTATCATAAGGGAATAAAAGGAGGCAGCGGCCCGGGGGAGAATGCAAACTTAGGGGACAGGGGTGCCTTTTTGGGACAAGGGGTTCGCGCAGAAGCTGGCCAGAGCATCCTGCACCTGCATATGGCGTTCAATAGCCTTGGATAGTTTCATGGCGGCGGCGGTGTTGCCCATGAGGACGGCGGCGACCAAATGGTTTTCTTTGAAGAAAAGTTTGATGTAGTCTTTATGGTAATCGCCGGTCTCATAGGTGCGAAGCTCCGGATCGTCAAAGTGTACTTGGCCTGTGGAGAAGACCTTACAGCCCAAGGAATGGAACAAGGTATTGAGGATGTAGGGTTTGAGTGCATCGCAGCAGCCGGTGGCGTTTTTTCCAGCGAGTTTTCCGCTTTGCATGGCAAAGCTCCAGGTACCGTAGACCATGCCTTCGCGCTCCACGGCATCGCCGCAGGCCCAGACCTTGGGTAAGGAGGTGGCTAGGGTGGAATCCGTCACGATGCCCCGCTGAGTTTTTAACACCCCTTCATAAGGAGCCAGGTGAGGGCGGATGCCGATGGACATCAGCAACATGTCGCACTCGAGGAATTCCCCCGAAAGCAGCGTCAGGCCCACTAGGGCATCGTCATCGAACTGCAGCTGCTTCACGGAGGTTCCCAAAAGGAAGGTTAAGCCATATTCCTCCGCTTGGGTCTGGAGGAACTGGGAGGATTTCTCATCGAGCTGGCGCGGCAAAAGGCGTGGGGCAAATTCCACTACGGTGACGTCTAGCCCTTGATCCAGCAAATCCGAAGCGGCCTCAAGACCCAAAAGTCCTCCGCCCACCACCACCGCTTTTTTCGCAGACTTCATATGCCGGCGGATGCGTGAGGCATCCTTGAGGGTTCGCATGGTGTAAACACCCTTAGCCTCATCAATGGTCCAGGAATCGACGCTTTGCAGTGTGGAATGCCCAAGGCAGGGCATCGGTGGGACGAAATTGTAGGCGCCCGTGGCCAAAATTAAGCGATCATAATGGATCGTTTCCCCGTTGGAGAGGATAAGGGAGGCGTCCTCTGGATTGAGGCGTACAAGGGTTGCGGCAATGGCGCGGATGCCGTGGGATTCGTAAAAGTCCCGGGCCGTCATAAAAAATTTTTCGTCCGACACGAGCCCTAAGGTATAGGGGATCAGTTGCGTTCGCATGTAGGTGCGGGGGTCTTCATCATACACCACGGTGATTTTGAAGGGCGTATCGCTTTTTAAGACCTCTTGCAACGCGCTGTGTCCGGCGATGCCGTTGCCGACGAGGACGAGGTGTTCCATAATATCTACTCCTATCGAGCCCCTTACAGGGGGCGTGTTTTGAAACAATCTATTCCTCATTATAGTATAGAAAGGCCCCTTGGGGGAATGAACTCTTGGCCTTTGCGAAGTTGGTGCGACCGGAGCCCACCGGTCAAGGCCAGGTCCAATCCGTTAAAAAGCCCTGACGGAAGGTCTGGCTGAAGGGGATGTCCTCATCCAAGATGAGCCGGTATTGATTTTGGCTTCGCTAAAAATCCCTTTCCCTTTAATTTGCAATTTGCAATCCACTTTGGGTCGCTGGGTTTTTGGTGTGTAAAAGGCTTCGGGATGCTATAATGGGAGGATGAATGGGATCAAAGGGGGCGCCTATGATTTACGGAATGGGGTGCGATATCGCGCAAGTTTCCCGAATTGAAAAAGTGTTTGAAAAACCGGCACATTTGAGCCGCTGCTTTACGCCGCGCGAGTGCGCGTATCTTTTGGGACATCCTCAGCGGATTGCCGGAGCCTTTGCCGCCAAAGAAGCCTTTGCGAAAGCATTGGGGACGGGCTTTCGCGGCTTCACGCTTTTGGATGTGGAGGTGCTAAGGGACGAATGGGGCCGGCCTTTCATTACGGCAGATTCCCTTCGCAAGGTCCTAACCCTTGCCAACATCTGCGATTCGTTACGGGTTCTTCTGTCCATTTCTCATGAAAAAGAATACGCCGTGGCCACCTGCATTTTAGAGCGAGCGCATTCGCACTAAAGGGAAAGACTTGGCCGAGTCGACCCCGGCAAAGGAGGGGATTTCCATCAATACACGCAAAAACCGTTTAACCCTCGGGGCGCTGGTGCTCCTCTTTTTTGGGACTGCTCTTTTTTATCAGTACGGCTGGCGCTACACCGGCTATAAAATGGTGACCGAACCCAACTACCTCATTGTGGAAGAGGTGCAAGAGAAGGGGCGGGATATCGTCATTGACGGCGTCACCGCTTTGAACATCGGCTCTTACGTAGGCAGTATTTTGACCTACGAAGACGGGGTGCTCTACATTGGCGTGCGGTATTCCTTATTTGGGGACGATACGCACTTTCATATTGTCTACCCGCAAACCAAAGGGGTAGTGGATCGAGTGGTCCTGCAAAAAAAAGATACAGAAAAAACCATTTGGATTCGTCCATGGAAGGAGCGCGCGAAGAAATGAAGATCGCCACAGCAAAACAGATAAGAGAATTGGAGCGCCGGGCGATCCAGGAGCTGGGAATCCCCTCGATTCTTCTCATGGAACAGGCCGCCATGCAGGTATTAAAGCATGTGGATCTTTCCATGAGCTATTTCGTGGTGGTCGCAGGCCGCGGCAACAACGGCGGAGATGGATTGGCCTTGGCTCGCAAGCTTCGGGTGTTGGGCAAGGATGTGGACATTTACTATCTTTGTGCGGATGCTTCGGGCAGCGCTGAGGCGGTGATGAATCTCAACATCTGTAAAAATATGGGGATCAATACGTATTTTCTCCATGAAGAGGCGGATCTATGGGATCTTCGCGAGGCCATCAATGATGCGGATGTCGTCATTGATGCGATCTTTGGCATCGGGCTCTCCCGCCCCGTGAAAGGCATCCATGCCGACGTTATTGAAATCATCAACGAGATGAGTCGTTGCACGATCTCCATTGACGTGCCTTCGGGCATCCACGCCGACAGTGGGGAAATATTGGGCACTGCGATTCGAGCCACAAAGACGGTCACTTTTTTTTGCTACAAAAAAGGCTTTTTAAATTACTGCAGCGTGGAGTACTGCGGCGATATCGCAGTGGAAAACGCGGGGATTCATCAAGAGCTCATCAACCAAGTGGGGAGCGCGGAATATTTGATCCGTCACGAAACCGTAACAGGGTTGATTCCCAGGCGCAGCCGCACCGGCTATAAAGGGGATTACGGCAAGGTGCTCATCGTTGCGGGCTCTCCGGGCTATACCGGGGCAAATAAAATCGCATCGGAGGCCTGCATTGCATCTGGGGCAGGGCTTGTCACCGTTTCATCGGATCCTCGGGTGATGGAGCTGATTTCCGATCACGTGCGCGAGGCCATGACGGTGCATCCTGATTGCATCGAGGAAGCGGTCGCGGGCAGCAACGTCATCGCCTTTGGCCCGGGGATGGGGAACAACGAAGACACCATGCTCTTACTCATCCGCATCATCAAAAAGCTGCGCGCTGAGGGCAAGTCCGATACGGTGCTTATTTTGGATGCGGATGGACTGAATGTACTGGAAGGACAAACGGATCTTCTGGAGAACATCGGGGTGCGCATCATCCTCACGCCCCATTTTGGGGAGATGGCCCGCCTGACGGGATTAAGCATCGAGGAAATCAAGAAAAACCGCATGGACATCTGTAAAAAGTTTGCCCGGCGGCACCACGTGACCGTGGTATTAAAAGGGCACAACACCATTATTTCCGATGGCGTGACCTGTTTTGTCAATCCCACCGGCTCCTCGGCCATCGCCTCGGGCGGCATGGGGGATTGCCTTACGGGATTGATGGCGGGCTTGGCCGGTCAGCGACTGGCCCCCATTGAGGCCGCCATTGCCGCTGCCTATATTCATGGACGCATCGGGGATGAATTGGCCAAATCACGCTACGCCGTGACCGCATCGGAGATCATCGCCAAGATTCCGTTTGAATTGAAGCGGATGGTTCAAGAAGAGGGCGCGAGCGAGGACCGATAGCCTTTGAGGCGGCATGAAACGGACAGCAACGACGCATCGAGAATAAACCCCCCGCGCTTTGACGAGGGGACCGTCCGATCAAACCCGGCAGATTGGAGGGAAGGAAGGGATAAGTATGTACGAATTGGAACGGCCCGTATGGGCTCAGGTGGATCTGGATCAATTGGCGGAGAATATGCGAGCCATACAGCGAGCGGTGCCGGGCAAACGGATTATGAGCGTGGTCAAGGGGGATGCTTACGGTCATGGAATGATCCCTGTGGCTCGAACGTTTAAAAGCTGCGGGATCCGGGATTTTGCCGTCGCCCTTTTGGGAGAGGCCGTGGAGCTTCGGGAGAAAGATCCTGAGTCCACCATTATGGTCCTTGGGTATTCGGATCCCCGCGGAGCCCGGATTGCCATCAGCGAAGGCATCACCAGCACGGTTTTTGATTATTCCGTGGCGGAAGAATTCTCGAAAGAGGCTTGCCGCCTGGGCAAGGAGGCGAAAATCGCCATAGTCTTGGATTCAGGCATGGGTCGCATTGGGTATGTGCCCTCCCCAAAGACTTTGGAGGAAATACAGGCCATCGCGAAGCTTCCAGGGTTGCGTCTTGAGGAATTTTTCAGTCACTTTGCCACGGCGGATGCGCGGGATCCTCGGGAAGCCAAGCGGCAACTGGCTCGTTATGAGGCGTTTCGCCAAGAGCTGGCCGAGGTCGGCGTCCATTTCAAGCACTACCATATGGCCAACTCCGCAGCGATCTTAAACCACACCGGGAGCCTTATGGATACGGTTCGACCGGGAATTATTCAATATGGGTATTATCCCAGAGCCAAAGAGCCTTCAAAGAGCATCAAGGTGTCGCCTGTTTTAACTTGGAAGACCAAGCTCATCCAAGTGAAAGAGGTAGCCCAAGGAACGCCCATCGGCTATTCCCAAACTTGGCGTGCGCCCCGTACGAGCCTCATCGGAACCATTCCACTGGGCTATGCGGACGGATTGACGCGGGCCCTCTCCAACAAGGGCCGCGTCCTCATCCGCGGAGCAGCCGCCCCCATTCGGGGCCTTGTGTGCATGGATCAGTGCATGGTGGATCTGACGCAAATACCAAAGGCCCGAGTCGGGGATGAGGTCACCGTTCTTGGAACCGATGGCGGCGCAGTCTATGATGCCGATGATATGGCCAAAGACCTGTCCACGATCTCCTACGAGGTGCTTTGCGACATCAGCCGTAGAGTGCCGAGAAAATACATCCACGGAAAAAAAGAAGGGCAATAGGGCGTCCCCTGCGCATCCAACGAGAACCTAGCCGACTCTAGCGGGGAGTCGCTGGCAACGCTACGCCAGTGGCACCATAGTCAACAAAAGCAGAAGGGCTTGACCCAGTCCATAGCCTACGAACACGCAAAAGCGGGGGGCATACAATGATAGTGTTGATAGCAGGGGCATCTCATACGGGAAAAACGGCGCTTGCCCAAAAATTACTTGAAAAATACCACTATCCGTACCTATCAATCGACCATTTGAAAATGGGACTGATTCGTAGCAAGAATACAGAATTGACGGCTGATAGCAACGATCAAGCGCTTACGGACTATTTGTGGCCTATCGTCTGCGAGATGATCAAAACGGCCATCGAGAATCATCAAAATCTCATCGTGGAGGGGTGCTACATTCCTTTGGATTGGCGGAAAGATTTTGACCATGAGTATCTACAACATATTCACTATGTGTGTCTCATTATGAGCCAGGAATACATCAAGAAGAATTTTGCTCGCATCCAGGAATATGCAACCATTGTTGAAAAGCGAATAAACGATGACTATTGTACGATGGATCGTGTTCTAAAAGAGAATGAACACTATTTCAAGCTCGCCAGAAAACATCAGGTGAACTACGTATTGATTGAAGATTCTTACGATATTGAGGTTGAGTTATAAAAACGTTGCAAGGGCTAAGGGGTGGAGAGTTTCTTATTCAAGCACCCGATTAGGGGCATGGTCTGGTGGGTCAAAAACCAGAGAGGACGCCCCGCTCTTACAATGGAGGCATCCCCCAAGGCATCAGACGAAAGGACGTCTTCTCAAGGCAATTTGCGTGGCGACATCGCCCTTTGGTCGGTAGAAGGGGGGAGCTGGGGCTGATGAGCGAATAGGAACCAGGGCGACCTTGATCTTTGAACCGATCGTCGGTTGACGTCATGGGGATTGATTGAAAACCTTCTTGGGCCTTGATATAATGAAAAAGGTGAAAAGCGGCGGAGGATTCTTTGCTAATCATACAGTCTCCAGCCTGTCGCATATTATACATCCGTGTTTCCACAGGCCTCCCCCGGGAGGCTTTTATTTGGGTGAGGACCCTTTTAGGCAGACACGGTTCATAGGGGGGAAAACCATGAAAAACAAAAAAGCGGCCTTAAAAGATTACATCATGATAGCCTTGGGATGCATCCTTGTGGCCATCGCGCTGCACTTTTTCTACTTTCCGGCCAACCTTGCAGCGGGTGGAATTTCCGGGCTGGCCATTATCTTGGAGGAGCTCTTGCCCTTCATTTCTAAGGCGAATTACGTTCTGGTTTTGAACATAGTCTTTTTCATCATCGGCTTTATCTTCCTGGGCGGAAAATTTGGGGCAAAAACAATTTTTGCGAGCTTTTTTATGGCCGGAGTCTTGGAAGTGCTGCACCTTACGGTAGGGGATGTGGCGTTGACAAAGGACATTTTCCTCAATACCTTCTATGGAACGCTCTTGGCGGCCGTGGGCATGGTGATGGTCTTCAACTATGGGGGCTCCACTGGGGGCACGGACATCATTGCAAAGATCCTCAACAAATACTTTCATTCGGATTTGGGCAAATCCCTTTTGGTGGTGGATTTCGTCATCACACTGGGCGGATTTATGGTGTTTGGTCCTGAGGTCGGGCTTTATTCCCTGCTCTCGGTCCTCATCAACGGGAACCTCATCGACCGACTAATGGATGGCACGAAGACCGCCAAGGAGATTATGATCATCTCCAAAGAGCACGACGCCATTCGAAAGTTCATCTTACAAAAACTCGACCGCAGCTGCACGCTGCTTAAGGGCTATGGCGGCTACACCAAGGCGGATACGGAAGTCGTCTATGTGGTGCTCAACCGCCGGGATTACATCAGCCTTCGACAATTCATCCGAGAGGTGGATCCTCGAGCCTTCGTCAGCGTCAATGAAGTTCGAGAAGTGTTGGGCGAAGGATATCAGGATATTTCCGTCCTTTAGGACGTAGACGTCCTTGGCCTCCTCATGGAGCATCCAAAGAGGCTAAGGCAGACCAAGGAGCGGCGCCCGAGATCTGGCAGTCGCTCCTTTTGGCTATCCGTAGCCCTGCGGGCGGGGTTTTCGGAAAGCTTATGGGATCTTCACATGTTTGTGACAAAATGGACTACTCATAGAGGGTACAATATAAAAAGAACGAACGAGGGGTCCAGATTTAGGATCCGCCAATGAGCGGAAAGGGAAGAACCCTTTCCCATGATAAAGGAGAACCACACGTTATGATTGAATTTCAGCATGTGACTAAGGAGTTCAAAAGCATCACGGCGCTGACGGATTTTTCCGTAAGCATCGAGGATGGGGAATTCGTCTTCCTCATCGGCGCCTCCGGAGCCGGCAAATCAACCTTTATTCGACTCTTGTTGCGAGAGATCACCGCGTCTCAAGGGAAGGTTTTGGTGGATGGCAAGGATTTATCACGCATCCGAAACCGGGACATTCCGACGTATCGACGGCGCATCGGCATGGTGTTTCAGGACTTTAAGCTCATTCCCACCATGACGGTCTGGGAGAATGTTGCCTTTGCGATGCGCGTAACCTCTGCCCGGCGGGACGCCATCAAACGACGGGTTCCGGAAGTTTTGGCTCAAGTTGGGCTGACGGGGCGAGAAAAAGCTCGGCCCAATGAACTCTCCGGCGGCGAGCAACAGCGGGTTTCCATTGCCAGGGCCTTGGTCAACAAGCCTGTGATTCTGATCGCCGATGAGCCCACAGGCAATCTGGATCCGACCACCAGCCACGAGATCATGGAGATTCTTCAAAAGATCAACAGCCAGGGAGCCACCGTGATCATGGCAACGCACAGCAGGGAGCTTGTAGATTCCATGGGCAAGCGGGTCATCGCCCTGGAGCGGGGAAGCCTCGTTCGGGATGAGGAGAAAGGACGGTACAGCCATGAATAACTTTTTTATGGGGATTGGGGATGCGTTGAAATCCCTCAAGCGAAACTTTTCGGTGACCTTGGGCTCCATGGCCACCATGATGGCCACCATGCTGATTTTTGGCGTCTTCCTCATGGTTGCCACCTCCATCAACCATCTGGTGCGCAGCGTGGAAGAACAAACCGTAGTCCGCGTGTTTTTGAAAGAAGAAGCATCGCCGGCGCAAAGAAGTCGGCTGGAAAAGAGTATGGAAAGCCAGCTGGGCGTCGCCCAAATAACCTTTGAAGATAAGGTTACGGCATTTCAAAAGGCCCAAGCAGCGCTCGGCAACGACTCCAAGCTCCTGGAAGGCTACGATGCGCATACTCGAAACCCCTATCCCAATTCCTATATCATCCGACTGGAGAAGCCGGAATACAGTGAGAACTTTGTGAAAAGCACCGCGAAAGCCAGTGGGGTGGAATCCGTCGCCAACGATTCGGATACCGTAAATCTGTTGATCCGTTGGGCCAACATCATCCGGGTTGCAGGTATGGTGATCTTTGCGGTCCTTTTGGTGATCTCCATCTTCCTCATCGCCAACGCCATTAAGATGGCGGTTTATGGACGACGCAAGGAGATTGAGATTATGAAGTTCGTCGGCGCCACCAACACCTTTATCCGATGGCCGTTTATCATTGAAGGCATCCTGATCGGGCTCATTGGTGCGGCGTTGGCGGTGGTGCTCTTGTATTTTGGCTATCGCTATGCGTACACTCAAGCCACCATCGGCCTGCCTTTTGTTACTTTGCCGCACCCCGAAGTGGTTCTCACCACGTACTCTTGGACCTTCGCTTTGGGAGGAATGGCCATCGGCGCCGTCGGTTCCCTGTTCTCCACGCGCAAGCACCTCAATGTGTAGGGGTTAGGAGAGACCGCATATGGATCAAAACAACTACAATTATGAGCCCAAGCGTCGCAAAGGGGGGCGGGTGCTGCTTTTCTTGTTAAGCGCCATCATCTTGCTGGGCAGCGGATTTTTGGGCGGTTGGCTTTTGGGCGAGAAAAACGGCTCACCGAATCAGTACCTTCCCCAAGCGTCCCCCGCTGGGGCTGGGGAAGGTGCAGGGGCGGACTGGAATAAGCTCAACCGAATCAAGGATCAAATCTATAAAGCCTATGACGGCCCCATCGATGACGCCCTTCTTTTGGAAGGCGCCATCAAAGGCATGGTGAATTCCCTAGGTGATCCCTACAGCCAATTCTTCAATGCTAAGGAATTCAAACAGCTCAATGAAAGCTTTTCGGGCAAGTTCATCGGCGTAGGCATTCAGATCAACGTAGAGAACGATGAAATTGTCGTTGTAGCCCCCATTGATGGAAGCCCGGCCAAGGCTGCGGGCATCCAGTCGGGAGACGTCATCGTGCGCATCGATGATAAGGTCTATAAAGGCAAGGATCTTGAGAGCGCAGTGAACCATATGCGGGGCGAGGCGGGCAAGCCGGTCAAGCTGACGGTTCGCCGCAACAAAAAAGAGCTCAGCTTTACCATCCAACGAGCGGAAATCACGCAAAAAAGCGTTCGGTCGGAACTCTTGCCCGGATCCATGGGGTACATCACCATGTCTCAGTTCAGTGAAAAAGTCGATGTGGACTTTAAGGCCGCGCTGGATGAATTAAAGGCTAAGGGTGCCAAGGGCTATATCGTCGATTTCCGGGGCAATCCCGGGGGCTATTTGAATGAATCCATCCGCGTGGCGTCCAACTTCATCAAAAAAGGCGACCTGGTCCTTTCCACAAAGGATAAATATCAAAAAGCACACGAAGATCGTTCCATAGGCGGCGACTACCTCGGGGTTCCGTTGGTGCTTTTGGTGGACCGCGGTTCAGCGTCCGCCTCTGAAGTCGTGGCCGGCGCCTGGAAGGACTACAACGCCGCCGTGATTGTGGGAGAGAAAACCTTCGGCAAAGGCATCGTTCAAAGTATTCAGCCCCTGGCCCACGGGGAAGGTCTGAAGCTTACCACGGCGGCCTACTATTCGCCCAAAGGAACCTCCATTCATAAAAAGGGGATTGTACCCGATGTTTCGGTGGCTATGCCGAAGGATTTGACGCCGGATCAATACACCAAGGAAAAAGATACGCAGCTGCAAAAAGCCATTGAAATCTTAAAAGGCAAGCTGCCCAAATAGGCAATAAGGAGCGCTGGCTCCTTGGTTCATCGAGCTTCGGTGTGTCTTCCCGCAGTCTGCGTGCGGGAAGCTCCGGGGCTCTTTTGGTCCATTAAAAAGCAATGAAGCGGGCTATTTTCCAAAAAGTTCACCGGATCCCTCGTTGACGAAGAGCGTGCCTGTGGCATAATGGAGAAGTAGAACGTATGTTTATGTTGATTTGGCCTGGAATCCAATCCCCAGGCGCCAAGAGGAGGGGTATCGTTGGAAGGACGTTTTCAAATTAGTTCAAAATTCAAACCTACGGGGGATCAGCCAGAGGCCATCCGCCAATTGGTCTCGTCCATCCGCTCGGGCAATACCTACCAGACCTTGATGGGCGTTACGGGTTCGGGCAAAACCTTCACCATGGCCAACGTCATTGAGCAGTTGCAGCGACCGACCTTGGTGTTGGCGCACAACAAAACCTTGGCGGCTCAGCTTTGTTCTGAGTTTCGGGAATTTTTCCCAGACTCCGCGGTGGAATATTTTGTTTCATATTACGATTATTATCAACCCGAAGCCTACGTACCCCAATCGGACACGTACATCGAGAAGGATTCGTCCATCAACGACGAGATTGAAAAGTTGCGTCACTCGGCCACCAACAGCCTCTTTGAGCGGCGGGACGTCATCATTGTGGCTTCGGTTTCCTGCATTTACGGCTTAGGAAATCCGGAGGAATACCGGAACTTGTCGCTTTCGCTACGTCCTGGCATGGTGAAGGATCGCGATGAGATCATTCGAAAGCTCATTGAAATGCAGTTTGAACGCAACGATGTGGATTTTACCACCTCCACCTTCCGGGTGAGGGGGGACGTCTTGGACATTGTGCCGGCGTTTACCTCGGAGAACGCTATTCGGGTGGAGTTTTTCGGCGATGAGATCGAGCGGCTGCGGGAATTCGATATTGTGAGCGGGGAAATTCTACGCGAACTCTCCCATGTGTTCATCCGTCCGGCATCGCACTTTGCCACGCGGGAAGAAAAGCTCAAGCCGGCCTTGGACGTTATCGACGAGGAGCTGCAGGCGCGGCTGAAGGAATTGACGGCCCAAGATAAAATCCTCGAGGCGCAGCGCCTGAAGCAGCGCACCCAGTTTGATATGGAAATGATTCAGGAGATGGGCTATTGCAGCGGTATCGAAAACTACAGCCGAATTTTGGATGGCCGGGCGCCGGGAACGCCGCCCCATACGCTCATCGACTACTTCCCGAAAGACTATCTGCTGTTCATCGATGAAAGTCACGTCACGCTGCCGCAGCTGCGAGCCATGCAGGCGGGGGATCGCTCCCGCAAGCATTCTTTGGTGGACTATGGGTTCCGCATCCCGGCGGCTTATGACAACCGGCCGCTTTCCTTTGAGGAATTTACTGGGAAAATCAATCAGTGTCTCTTTGTCTCGGCCACTCCCGGTCCTTATGAAAAAGAACATTCGGCCATGGTGGCCGAGCAGATCATCCGGCCCACGGGTCTCTTGGACCCTCAAATTCTCATTCGGCCCGTGCAGGGGCAGATGGATGATTTGCTGGCGGAGATCCAAAAAACCACTGCGAAGGGGTTCCGAGTTTTGGTCACGACGTTGACCAAGCGGATGGCGGAGGATTTGACCCGCTACTTTCAGGAGCTTGGCGTGAAAGTCACCTACATGCATTCGGAAATTGACACCCTGGAGCGCATGCGCATCATTCGTTCCTTGCGTTTGGGCGAAGCGGAGGTGCTCATCGGCATCAACTTGCTGCGCGAAGGCTTGGATTTGCCGGAAGTGGCTTTGGTGGCGATTTTGGATGCCGACAAGGAAGGTTTTTTGCGTTCGGAGACCTCGTTGATTCAAACGGTGGGCCGAGCCGCCCGTAATTCGCAGTCCCGCGTCATCATGTATGCGGATCGCAGAACGGGCTCCATGGAACGAGCCATCGCCGAAACCACCCGGCGACGCTCCCTGCAGATGGCTTATAACGAAGCCCACGACATCACCCCCACCACCATTCAAAAGGACATTCGTAAAGTCATCGACATCTCTCAAGGAGACGTTGAGCAGGTGCACTATGAGAGCCTGGAAGAAGCCGTTTCTCGGGATGCTAAAGAACTCGAGCGTCTCATTAAGGACGTGGAGCGGGAGATGAAAGCAGCTTCAAAGGCGCTGCAGTTTGAACAGGCCGCCCATCTTAGAGATCGGCTTTTTGAATTGAAGAAAGAACGAAACCGGGTCAAAAGCGGCCTGTAACTCCCCGAAAATGAGGTATTAGATACTATGAAAAATAAAATCACAATTAAAGGGGCCAAAGTCAATAATTTAAAAAACATCAATTTGGAGATCCCCCGGGATCAGCTGGTGGTTTTCACGGGTCTTTCCGGTTCTGGAAAGACGTCTTTGGCGTTTGACACTCTTTATGCCGAAGGACAACGGCGCTATGTGGAGTCGCTCTCGGCGTATGCCCGTCAGTTTTTAGGCAACATGGACAAACCCGATGTGGAGTCCATCGAAGGACTCTCCCCCGCCATCTCCATTGATCAGAAAACCACATCCCGAAACCCTCGCTCCACCGTGGGGACGGTGACGGAGATCTATGATTACCTAAGGCTCCTCTACGCCCGCATCGGCATTCCCCATTGCCCCATCTGCGGGCGAGAAATTACCAAGCAAAGCGTCGATCAAATGGTGGATCGGATTCTCGAGCTGCCTTTGCGCTCGCGCCTGCAAATCCTTGCGCCCCTCGTAAGGGGGCGCAAAGGCGAACACGAAAAGGTCTTGGAATCCATACGAAAAAACGGCTTCGTGCGCGCCCGCATTGACGGGGTTATGGTGGACCTCACGGAAGAAACCGTGACCCTTGAAAAAAATCAACGCCACACCATTGAAGCGGTCATCGACCGGCTTTTGGTGAAGGAGGACATTGCCGCAAGGCTTACTGGTTCCTTGGAGCAGGCCCTGAAGCTCGGGGAAGGCGTGGTGTTGGTTCATGTGGACGGCGCGGAGGATTTGACCTTTTCAGAGCATTATTCCTGTCCCATCCACCAGGTGGGCATCGCGGAACTCGAACCACGGACCTTCTCCTTCAACTCCCCTTGGGGGAAATGCGATGAGTGCGACGGTCTGGGCACCCTCTTGGAGATCGATCCGGACCTTGTGATCCCCGACCGCTCCAAATCGTTACTAGAAGGAGCCTTTGCCTCCTGGGGGGAGGGGCGGCTGAAGGAGAATTCTTGGAGTTTTGGGATCTTGGAAGCGCTGGCCCAAAAATACAAATTCGATTTGGCCACTCCCATTGAGAAACTCCCTGAAGGGATCGTGGATATTCTCCTTTACGGAACCCATGGAGAAAAAATCAAGGTGCACTACACCAAGGATTACACGAAGGGCGTCTACAATCACGTCTGGGAAGGGGAGGTAAACAACCTCAAGCGCCGGTACCTCGAGACGGGATCGGATTGGATGAAGGGCGAGATTGAGCAGTTTATGAGCAACAACCCCTGCCCCAAGTGCCATGGCATGCGCTTGTCCCAAGAGGCCTTGGCCGTGACGGTGGGGGGGAAGAACATTTCCGAATTTACCGCGCTCTCTGTACTGGAGGAAATTGATTTTCTGGAGCATTTGGCCCTCACGCCCAAGGAGCAGACCATTGCAGAGCAGATCCTGCGAGAAATCCGCGCAAGGCTCCAGTTTTTGGCCAATGTCGGATTGGACTATTTGGATCTGGCCCGTCAGGCGGGAACCCTCTCTGGCGGAGAGGCCCAACGAATACGCCTGGCCACGCAGATCGGGTCGGCCCTCATGGGCGTGCTCTACATTTTGGACGAACCTAGCATCGGCTTGCACCAAAGAGACAACGACCGCCTCATTGAAACCTTGCGGGCCCTGCGGGATGCGGGCAATACCCTGGTGGTGGTGGAGCACGATGAGGACACCATCCGCAGTGCAGATTACATCGTGGACATCGGCCCCGGAGCCGGGGAACATGGGGGGGAAGTGGTGGCCCAAGGCACTTTGGCTCAGGTGATGCGGGCCAAGCGCTCCATCACAGCGGACTACCTCAACGGACGTAAGCGAGTGGAGATTCCGGCGTTGCGCCGTAAGGGCTCCGGCCAATCCATCACGGTTCGAGGCGCCCAGGAAAACAACCTAAAGGACATCGACGTCTCCTTCCCCCTGGGCACGCTGATGGCGGTGACGGGGGTGTCGGGCTCGGGGAAGTCCACCCTGGTGAATGAAGTGCTTTATAAGGGCTTACATCGACGGATCAATAAGGCCCGTGTGCTCCCGGGGCGCCATCGCGATCTGGAAGGCGCGGAATGGATCGATAAAATCATTGACATCGACCAAAGCCCCATCGGGCGAACCCCTCGGAGCAATCCCGCTACTTATACCGGGGTGTTTGATCTGATTCGGGAGCTTTTTGCCGCCACTCCCGAGGCCAAGGCTCGGGGCTATAAACCCGGACGGTTTTCCTTCAACGTCAAGGGCGGCCGTTGTGAGGCCTGTTCCGGGGACGGCATCATCAAAATCGAGATGCAGTTTTTATCCGATGTCTATGTGCCCTGCGAGGTCTGTCAGGGCAAACGCTACAATCGGGAAACCCTCGAGGTAAAGTATAAGGGAAAGAATATTTGGCAGGTGCTGGACATGACGGTGGAGGAGGCCTGGCGCTTTTTTGAAAACATTGGACGCATTCATTCCAAGCTTCAGACCCTGATGGACGTGGGTCTTGGCTACATTCGGCTGGGGCAACCCTCAACACAGCTCTCCGGCGGCGAAGCCCAGCGGGTGAAGCTGGCTTATGAGCTTTCCAAGCGGTCCACGGGAAAAACCCTTTATATTCTGGATGAACCCACCACGGGTCTACATGTGGATGATGTGAATCGGCTGATTCAGATCTTGCAGCGCCTGGTGGACGGCGGCAACAGCGTCATTGTCATCGAGCACAACCTCGACGTCATCAAAAGCTGTGATTACCTGATCGATTTAGGTCCTGAAGGGGGAGACCGTGGCGGCAGTGTTGTGGCCGTGGGGACCCCTGAGCAGATCGCTCAACAGGCGGATTCCTACACGGGCCAATATTTGGCGCCTATTTTGGCCGCTCATCGAGACCAGCCGCCCGTCCCCCGAGCGGCAAAGAGCCCAGGCAAGGCTCGCAAAAAAGCCAGCATCGCCAAGGCCTCGACCACGAAGAAGACCGCCAAAAGCGCCCGCTGATCCTGCGGCTTGAAGCCTGAGGATAAAGCGTCCCTTCGGGGCGGGGGGCTCCTCCTTTTTCTTGGTTCTTTCAAGGGGAAAAGTCCGGGGGGAGCGATCGGCCTTCTTTCTGACAAGAAGGGGGATCCATGTTAAAATAAAAGGTGAGAGATGCATTAATCATAACTTTGGAGGTTTGGAATGATCAAAAAAATTGCCGATGGCGTTCAATTGGTTTCGTTAAATGTGGAGAATCTTCTGTTTGAAGGCATGTGGGAAATGCCTCATGGAGTAACCCTCAACACATACATTGTCCAAGGGGAAGAGACGGCCATCATTGATGGATTCTGCGGCTGGGATGGAATCCCTGAGACCCTCTATGAGCTCTTGGACCAGGCTGGCGTTTCCTTGGAATCCATCCGCCATCTGGTGGTCAACCATATGGAACCGGATCACTCCGGCTGGATCGAAGACTTCCAAAAACTGCATAAGGATTTTGAGATTTGGGCCACCAAGGAAGCAGCGGCAATGATTCGCTCCTTCTACCGCTTTGAGGGAACCATCCATGAAGTCAAAGACGGGGATACGTTGGATCTTGGCGGAAAGATCCTGCGGTTCACCAAAGCGCCCAACGTCCATTGGCCCGATACCATGATGACCTTGGATGAGAGCACGGGGTGCTTATTCTGCTGTGATGCCTTTGGCGCCTTTGGAAAGCTCGATCAGCATTTGGCTTCCGAGCACAGCAACGAGAGTCTTCAGGAAATTGAGCGCGAGCAGCTGCGTTATTATGCCGGCATCTTAGGGACCTTCGCTACCTTTGTTGGCAAAGGCATTGATAAAGCCCAGGCGTTGCCGGTGCGGATGATTTGCCCGGGCCACGGCCTGATTTGGGATGGCGAGGAGCGTATGGAACGCATTTACAACGATTATCGTCGCTATGTGCAGTATTCCTCTGGAAAGGCCAAGGAGAGCGTGGCCATTGTCTGGGGCACCATGTATGGGAATACGCAAAAGATGGTGGAGTATGCCAAAAGCTATTTATTGGAAAAAGGCGTGCCCGTGACGTGCATTCAGGTTCCAGAAACGGACCTCGGTACGGTGCTGATGTACGTTCTAGAGAGCAAGGGCTTAGTGTTTGCAGCCCCTACCTATGAGTACAAGATGTTCCCCCCCATGGCCCACACCCTAGACGAGCTGGGGAAAAAGCGTGTGTTCCATCGCAGTGCCGTTTATTTAGGCAGCTATGGCTGGAGCGGCGGCGCCCTCAAAGAATACAACGAAATCGTGGAGCGCAACCGGATGAATTATCAAACGGTAGGCGCTGTGGAATTCAACGGATCGCCCAAGGAAGAGGATAAGGCTCGGGTGCGCGAAGCGCTGGACGCCTTGGTGGCTCGCATCCAAGAAAAAGATCAGTAGAATCCTCCCCAGAGAAAAAGAGCAGGACTTTTCGGGCGTTGAGCGAAGGCCCGAATGGGAAGGCATGCCATGGTTGTGGCATGCCTTCCTTTACCGTTCAAGGATAAAAAAAGAGACGCCAGACGATGAGGCGGTCGAATCTTAAGAAGTTGAAAGGTTCTTTTTAACTGATTTTCATATGCCGCTGGTAGGATACATTCTGGGCCCTTCGTCAAGAGCTGGGACTTTTTATCGCAGCCTTTCATTTTTTCTTAACCTATTTTCTCTTGGGAATTGGTACACTCCTAGGAAGAAGAGATGGGGCAGGGGAAAAGCCTTGGGAGCTTATTGGCAGCCCAAAGATTTTCGAACGTTCAAAGGAGGTGGGTTGATGGAACCGACAAAAATTATTTCCGGCATTTTTTCCGTTATTTTTCTCGTATTGCTTTATGTATTTATTTTTCGCGCCCTGCGCCTGATGCGGGCTGACTTCAAAGCTGAAAAGAGTGCACCGCTGCAAAGTGGCGCCCCGCGCTGGGGACTGGAGGTCGTGGAGACCCCAGCGGGAAGCCGGCTGAAAAAAGGCATGCTGATTCCGTTGAAGAGCGGCATGACCCTGGGAAGGAAAAAAGACAACACCATTGTCCTAGAGGATCCCTACGTGTCTTATTATCACGTTCGATTTTTTGTGCATGACGAGCGCTTCGTCATCGAGGATTTAAACAGCACCAACGGCACCTTGCTCAACGGGGGGTCTTTGGCTCAGAAAACCTATCTGCGCATCAACGATCTCATCACCCTTGGGGAAACGACCCTACGGGTCGTCAGTTAGGAGGCGGGCCATGGAACCCAAACGCAAGAGCATCGCGCTGCCCATCTATCTTTTAACAGCGGCCCTATTTTTGAATATTACCTTGGCCAGTCGACCCTTGGATCCTGGAGCTTTGATCATTGGTCTTTCCATGATCATCCTCATCGCCTACGTGCATTTTCTCGTGCGCCGGTTCTTCTCCTACGGGGATCCCTACCTCGTGAGCTTAGTCAGCATCCTGCCGGTGGTGGGGATTGCACTCATCTACCGCATCAATTCGGCCTTGGCGTTTCGCCAGGTGATTTGGTTTATTCTAGGGATCTTCGTCTTCAGCGTCGTCGTGATCCTATTGCCGGATTTGCAACGCTTTGCCAAGTTGCGTTATCTTTATTTGGTGCTCACCTTGGCGTTTGTCAGTATGGCCATGCTCATCGGCACGGAAGTTTACGGCGCAAAAAACTGGGTGTTCATCGGCGGTTTCTCCTTTCAACCCAGTGAATTTGGCAAAATTTTTTATGTGCTTTACCTAGCCAGCGCCCTGCGCACCTACAAAGATTTGAAGAGTCTTTTGGAGCCTGCGGCCGTGGTGGCGGTCTGTCTTGGCTTCATGGTGCTGCAAAAGGATCTGGGCTCAGCGTTGATTTTTACCTTTGTGGCCTTGGCCATGCTCTTTGTCGCCACCCATAAGCTGAAGTACATCCTGGCATCCTTTGGCGTAGGAAGTCTCGGGGCGGTGGTCAGTTACAAGCTTTTCCGCCACGTCCGCATCCGAGTGTTGATGTGGCGCAACCCTTTCAGCGACCGCAATGGCGACGGCTATCAAATTGTCCAAGGGCTCTACGCCATTGCCTCGGGCGGGCTCTTTGGACGAGGCCTTTTTCAGGGCAGTCCCCAGTCCATCCCGGTGCGCGAATCCGACTACATCTTTGCCGTTATGGCGGAGGAGCTGGGGCTGCTGTTTTGCCTCGGGATTCTCTTAGTGTACCTTTTGATCTTCTATCGAAGCATCCGGGTGTCTTTAAATGTGGAGAGTCTATTTTCCTCCCTGCTTACCGTGGGATTTTCCATCATGATCGCCATGCAGGTGCTGGTCATCGTCGGAGGGGTGATGAACGCCATTCCCTTGACGGGCATTACGCTGCCCTTGATCAGCTATGGAGGAACCTCCATGCTCACGGTCTTCTTTGCCCTAGGCATCATTCAAAAAACATCGGAGGAGGTGCAATAAATGACAGACCCCAATAAAAAATCATGGTGGAGTCGTCTTTGGCGTCCCTCTCACGAAGACTCTTTACATCAAGAGGCATCCCAACCACTCTTTTTGCAAAGGGATGAAGTCCCCGATGAAGGAACGGACCCTTGGTGGGAGGAGGTTCAAGGGACCGATTCTCTAGAAGAAGAACGCGACGAAGGGGACGAACCGTCCCGGTTCGTGGAAGGCGGGGCCCATCCCCCCGAGCCTAAGGAGAAGGAGTCCACCCAACGGGTGCACCGCAGTATCCGCCAGGTCTCTGGAGTCATGGTGTTGCTTTTTGTCAGCCTCATCAGTTACATCGTCTATTTTCAGGTCACCAAGGCCGAGGGGCTGCGCACGGACGTGGAGAATCGTCGCACCGCCGAAGAGCGAGCCAAGGTGTTGCGGGGGGCCATCTTTGACCGAGAGGGTCAGGTGCTGGCGCAAAGTCGGCTCAAAGAGGACGGCACCCAGGTGCGCACCTACAATGGCGGCGCTGCCTTGGGGAATATCGTAGGGTATGTCTCCGATAAATATTCGGTGACGGGCTTGGAAGCTTCCATGGATCGGACGCTCAGCGCCGATGAAGGCATCAAGGCGGTGTTCAACAAGGAATTTTTGCGCTCCCTCATCCATCCCGAGGAAGCGGTGACAAAGAAGAAGCAAGGACATTCCCTGACCCTTTCCTTGGATCTTGGCCTGCAAAAGGCCGCCTATGCGGCCATGGATGGTCGGCCGGGCTCCGTGGTGGTGATTCGACCCAAAACCGGAGAAATCTTAGCCATGGTCTCCGCTCCAGGCTTCTCCGCCGACAACCTGGATGCGGTGATGAAGCGAGTCAATGAAGATAAAGAATGGGCCGCCAAGGCGCCCCTCATCAACCGGACCCTGCATTCGGTCTTTGCTCCAGGGTCCACCATGAAGACCATCACGCTCTCGGCGGGGTTGGAATACCTGCCGAACCTCGCCAAGCGGACCTTTGATGACAAGGGATTCATTGCTTTTAAGGACGGCACCCGGCTCAATAACTTCAACAACAACGTCTATGGGCGCATGAATCTGCAAGAGTCCTTCACCAATTCGTCCAATTACGTCTTTGGCAATTTGGGCTTGGAGCTCAGCAATCAGCAGCTGCGCCAGACCGCAGAAGCCTTTGGGTTCAATAAACCCATTGTTTTTCAGGGAATGGAAGCGGAAAAAAGCATCTTTCCTAAGCTCACGGAGTATCAGGGGGGAGAAAAAGCCCTCAGCGCCATCGGTCAGGGCGGGGTGGCGGCCACGCCGCTTCAGATGGCCTTAGTGGCCGCCACCATTGCCAATCAAGGCAAGATGCCCGAGCCTTGGATCATTGCCGGCATCAAAGACAAGGACGGCAAGGTCCTCTCGCCGCGGCCTCAGCCCAAGCTTCAAGAAGTGTTGACCCAAAGCGTTGCTCAAAAGGTGGGCGCCTATATGCGGGGCAACGTGGAAGCCGGCGCTCCTGGATATGCGCGAGTGATGGACTGGTCGGCGGCGGGTAAAACCGGTACAGCAGAGGTGGAAACTGAAAAAGGCAAGCGCGTCCACGCTTGGTTCACCGGCTTTGCCCCCTACGACAATCCCGACATCGCCATTGCCGTGTGCATGGAAGATTTGGCGGACGTCAAGGAAAATACCGGGGCCCAGCAGGCCATTCCCGTGGCGCAAAAAATCTTGGAGTACTGGCTGGACCGTTAAAGGAAAGAGAAAGGAAAGAGAAAGGAAAGAGAAAGGAAAGAGAAAGGACGCAGGCGTTCTCTCTCGCACTCAGAGCGCTTTTCCTACGAGAAGGAGAAACGCCCTGGGTGCTTTGCCGCTTTTTTTCAGCGGATCCGGGCCCCGTATGGGGGTAGGCATGGTAAAAAACCTATGGTATGTTAGGAAAAAACAGGGGAGTTTAAAAAATACCACCATCAAAGCCCCCCCAAGGCATTTGTTAACACCGACATCAGTATTTTAGGAGGAGAGCCCATGTTTGATTTTGATCATCAGTTGAGTCTTTTGCCCAAATCACCGGGGGTCTATCTCATGAAGAACGCTTCGGGGGACATCATCTATATTGGGAAGGCCAAGGTACTGCGCAACCGGGTCCGCCAGTATTTTCAATCGCCGCAGCGCCTGGATCGAAAAACGCAGCTCATGGTGTCTCACGTAGCGGAATTTGATTACATCGTCACGGACACCGAAGTGGAAAGCCTCATTTTGGAGCAGAACCTCATTAAGGAGAATTTGCCCAAATATAACATCAATTTAAAAGATGACAAACGCTATCCCTTCATCAAGATCACGATGAAGGAGGATTTCCCAAGGGTCTTCATGACCCGCCGCCTAGAAAAGGATGGATCCCGTTATTTTGGCCCCTATACGGATGTGGACTCCTTGGCGGAAACCTTGGAGTACCTCAAAAAGAATTATCCCATTCGGACGTGCAAGCGGATTATTATAGCGGGGGGCGAGCCGCAGCGTCCCTGCCTCAACTATCACATGGGTCTTTGCAAGGCGCCCTGTGCGGGGCTCATCTCGCAGGAAGCTTATGGGGGCATGATCGAAGAAATCCTGCAGGTGCTCTCGGGGCATGAGGTTCGTTTGAACCGAACGTTGAAAAAACAGATGGAAGAAGCGGCTCAAGCCCTGCGCTTTGAGGAGGCGGCCGCTTTGCGCGATCAGCTTCTCGCCTTGGAGTCGGTCCAGCGAAAGCAAAAAATTCATTTTGCTCAAAAGGATTCCGATGAGGATTATATCGCTCTCGCCAAAGATGCAGAGGATACGTGCATTCAGGTGTTCTTTCTTCGCGAGGGGAAAATTAAGGGACGGGAGCATTTTATTCTAAAGCAAACCCTGGATCAGGCGCCCGAGGAACTCTTGGGGGAGTTTTTAAAAAGTTTTTATGGAAAAACGGCGTATATTCCCAGTCGTATTTACGTGCAAGAGACTCAGGATCTGGCACTCATCGCCTCGTTTTTGTCCCTAAAAAAAGATGCCCCCGTGCACTTAGACCTGCCGTTGCGTGGGGATAAGAAGCGTCTTTTGGATCTCGTGGAAAAAAACGCCCAAGTAACGCTCTCAGCGTTCAAGGGCAAGATTCTTCGGGAGGCGCAGCTGGGAGAGGAGGCCCTAGAGCAGTTGGCAGAGCTTTTGGGGCTGCCGCAAGCGCCCACGCGCATCGAAAGCTACGACATCTCCAATATTGCCGGAGTGGATTCCGTGGGGAGTCTGGTGGTGTTTGAAAACGGCAAAGAAAAACCCTCGGATTATCGGCGCTTTCGCATTAAAAGCGTGCGCGGCCCCGATGATGTGGCGTCCTTGAAAGAAATCATGACCCGGCGCTTTGCCCGAGGACAACAGGAAATTGAGGCGCTGAAAACTCAGGATCTTGCCGTCGACGCGAGCAAATTTTCCTTTTTCCCGGATCTTATTTTGATGGATGGGGGTAAGGGGCAGATTCATGCCGCGCAGCAGGTACTTCAAGCCTTTCACCTAGACATTCCCGTGGCGGGGCTCGTGAAGGATGATCGCCACCGAACCCGGGGGATTCTCTATGAGGGTCGGGAGGTGCCGCTTAAAAAAAATCCCAACGTCTTGCAATTTCTCACGAAGATTCAAGATGAGGTGCACCGCTTCGCCATCACCTATCATCGCTCCTTAAGAAAGCGCACACAGATTCGTTCGGTTTTGGAGGACGTTCCAGGCATTGGCCCGCGGCGGCGCAAAAATCTGCTGTTGCACTTTGGCTCGGTGGCGGCCATTCAAGAAGCCACTGCGGAGGCGCTTTTAAAAGTGCCCGCCATGGATAAGCGATCCGTCGCCTCTTTGATGGATTTTTTCCATCCAAAAGAGGGAGGCCCGTCGGAGGCATCCACGGGGCCGGAACAGGGAAATGCGAAAGGTTCGCAGGGCTTTGGTTGAGCCGCCGCTCAGAATAAGTTAGTATTAGAAGGGTTCTTCTAGTCGTCAATCTTGGATTGGTGAACCGAGAGGGCAAAACCAATGGCTTGGGCGCCCGGTTTGCTTTTTCAACGAATGAGAAGATGGGAGGATTTAAATGAATCAATATAGAAAATACAAAGACCAATTCGCGCAATGCTTGGATCAAAATCGGCTGACCATCGATGCGGATCTTGTGGAAATCATGGATCACACGGCCCACCGCCAGGTGCGACTGGAGCGCATTCAATTCGATGTGGACATGAAAGAGCACACCAATTTCCGCCTCGGGGGCCGGGCGGACGTCATGGTGTTTCCTGAGACCCAAGAGGAACTCGTGGCGTTGGTTCGCTTTTGCCGAAACGAAGGCATTCCCGTATTCGTCATGGGCAACGGCTCCAACATCCTCGTGATGGATGAAGGGATTGAGGGAGTGGTTTTGAAATTAGAGCTGATGCGTCAGCTGGACCTGGACGATAACGTCATGAAGGTCGGACCGGGCACGCTGCTGAAGGTGCTCTCGGATGTGGCGTTGGCGCACTCCTTGCGGGGATTGGAGTTTTGCTGCGGCATTCCAGGATCTATGGGTGGAGCGATTTTCATGAATGCCTCGGCGTATTCAGGATCTTTTGAATCCTGCCTGCAAAGCCTCAAGGTGCTGACGCCGGATGGGCGCATTCAGGAGCTGTCTCGGGAGGAATTGGACCTTTCCTACCGGTCCTCAGTGCTGCGCAAAAAAAATCTCATTGCCTTGGAGGCAACCTTGGTTTTGGAAAAAGGAGATTCCCAGGAGATTTCCCACCTTGTGGCGGAGAATACTCGCAAACGAACCACGAGCCAACCCCTGGAGAGTCCCTCTGCCGGATCCACGTTTAAGCGGCCGGATCGTAGGGAAGGGGAAGATCAACAGTACGCCAGCGCGCTCATCGACGCCACGGGCCTCAAGGGCTTTGTGTATAAAGGAGCCGCCGTTAGTCCAAAGCATGCGGGCTTCTTGATTAAAAATCAGGAGGATTGCACCACGAAGGACGTGATTGAACTCATCGCCTTGATTCAAGAGCGAGTGGAGGAGGCCACGGGCTACCACCTAGAACCGGAGGTTCTGCTGGTGGGGCGCGATTCCTTTTAAAGTGGGGCCCCCAAAAATGGCGTGGGCGGTGCAGTTTCCTGATTTGAAACGCTCATGGAAAAAGCCAAGGGGCTGCTCTGTTTTTAAAGAGCAACTCCTTGGCTTAGACTGTTGACATACAAGGTATTCCCAAATGGAGTACCTTGTAGATTTTTTTTGAGCCAATATTTAAATGCGTTTACAAAGGACCGATAAGGACGGGTTTTTGTTGCTGTAAGCTTAGCTCAACGTCTAAAACCCGTTGATTCATGCTGCCGCAAAAGGGGAGGGAGAGGTTTTTTTCTTCCAGAAGAAAGCGGCCGTCCACCAAGACATCGCAAAGGCTTAAAAGCGCTCTCTTTTCTGGATCCTGCAAAAGCTCTTCGAAGGTGTAGCCCGACCAGACCCAAACGTCTCGCTGGAGCCCCTGCTCTTCCCAATGGTCGCGCAGGCGGCGCAGCAGGGGCAATAACCCTTCGGTGTTTTGAAAGGGCTCTCCGCCCAAAAGACTCAGGCCAGTGATCAGGGGCGCGTCCAGCGCGGCAACGAGTGCTTGCTCGAGCTTTGAGGACCAGGGGGTTCCGTAAGAAAAATCCTGGAAAATATCGTTAAAGCACCCCGGGCAGGCGTGGCGGCACCCCGAGACAAAGAGGCTCACACGGATGCCCGGGCCGTTGGCCACGTCCAGGGGACGCATCAGGGCTTGGCGCATCATATGTGGAGAACCCGGGCCTCAATTTCCTTAGTCCGCCCCTCATTCCAGAAGTTTTCTCCAAGATAGCCGCAGGTTCTGCGGACCACGGTGAGGTGTTGGCGGCTGTGGTTGCCGCACTGCGGACACTCCCACTGACCGTCTTCGTTGACCCGAATTTCTCCATCGTAGCCGCATTCATGACAATAATCGGAACGGGTATTGAATTCCGCATACATGATGTTGTCGTAGATGAAGCGGATGAGGGTGAGAAGTGCGGGAACGTTTTGATTCATATTGGGAATTTCCACATAGCTGATCATGCCGCCGGTGGAGCGTTCCTGGAACTTTTGCTCGAAACGGAATTTTGAGAACACATCAATGGGCTCCCGAACATCCACATGGTAGCTGTTCGTATAATATCCTTTGTCCGTAACGTTCTCGATGCTGCCAAAGCGGGCAAAATCCAAGGAACAAAAGCGGTGGGTCAGCGATTCGGCGGGAGTTCCGTAAACAGCGAACTGCACTTTTTCCGCTTCGGTCCATTCTTCTTTTTTCGCATTGAGCACCTCCATGATGCGCATGGCAAACGCTTCACCTTCGGGCGTGGTATGGGATTTTCCGGTAATTAAAAGGGAGGCTTCGTAAATGCCAATGTAGCCCATGGTCAGCGTGGAATAGCCGTTGTGGAGGTATTTTTTGATGGATTCTCCGGGAGCGAGGCGTGCAATGGCGCCGTGCTGCCAATGGATGGGCGAGACATCGCTTGTTACTTTTTCCAGGCGTTCATGACGAACCATGAGCGCTTTTTTCATCAGCTCCAAGCGTTTCTCCAAAAGCTGGAAGAATTGTGACTCATCTCCCTTGGAGAGGATGGCGATTTGGGGCAAATTGATGGTGACGACGCCTTGGTTGAACCGTCCGTCAAAGCGGTATGCGCCCGTCTCATCCGTCCAAGCGGGGAGGAACGCGCGGCAGCCCATGGGACTAAAGACATTGCCTTCGTAGAGTTGCTTCATTTTCTTTGCGCTGATGTAGTCTGGGTACATGCGCCGGGCTGAGCATTTGGCGGCGAGCTCCGTCAGGTAATAATAGGGGGCATCGGGGTGGATGTTGTGTTCATCCAAAACATAGATCAATTTTGGGAAGGCTGGGGTGACGTGGATTCCGGCGGCGTTCTTGATGCCTGTGATGCGCTGATTGAGGATCTCCTCGGTGATGAGGGCCGCCTCTTTAGCCAAGGAATCCTTCGGGTCCAAATACAAAAATAGAGTCACAAAGGGGCTTTGCCCATTGGTGGTCATCAAGGTGTTGATCTGGTATTGGATGGTCTGCACGCCGTCTTTGACTTCCTTTTTGGTGCGCTGCCAGGCAATCTTCTCTGCCGCAACGAGATCGGGTTCGGTCAAGTGGTAAACCTCGCGCTGCTCCTCCAAAACTTGCTTTAAGTATTTTTCATAAGACTTTCGGACGTAGGGGGCCAAGATACGGTCCAAGCCGTTGATGCTCTGGCCGCCAAATTGACTGGAGGCGACCTGGGCAATGATCTGCGTCGTGACGGTGCAGGCCACCTGGAACGAGCGGGGTTCATCGATCATTTTGCCGTTGATCATCGTCCCGTTTTTCAGCATGTCCGCCAGGTTAATGAGGCAACAGTTGAACATGGGCTGAATCATATAATCCAGGTCATGGACGTGGATGGCACCGGTTTCATGGGCTTCCAACACATCCGTGGGCAAAATCAAGCGCTTAGCGATGTCCTTGGAGACCTCACCGGCGATCAAATCGCGCTGCGTGGCGATGACCCGGGCATTTTTGTTGGAGTTTTCATCCATGAGCTCGGCATTGGTAGCATTCAAAAGGCTTTCAATGACGGAGTCCGTGGTGTTGGTACGACGCTTGTAAGCCTGAACGGCTTTATAGTTTTCATAGGCTCGGGCCGTCTGTGCATTGCCGGCTTCCACCAGGGCATAATATACGAGATCTTCGATTTGATAGACGGAGAGGGTCTCTTTGCCTAAGGAGTGTACGGATTCTTCGATTTCTTCCGCAATCCGACGGGCTTGTCCTGGAACAAAGAGTCCCTGGGGAGAATTCATGGCAAGTTCAATCGCCCTTGAGATTTTTTCCGGTCTAAATTCAGTTATTTGACCATTTCGTTTGATCACCTGCATGATATTTATCCTCTCCTTTTCGTGGTTCGAGACCCCGCAGGGGATCCCTTCAAAACGTCTAAATACAATGTTATAAAAATATCGATAAAAAAAGCCCGCCAAGAGCTGGCGAAGTCCGTCTGCGTATGTTCCTGGGCTCAGTACTTTTCGGCTCCAGGCGACTTTGTTGCGGAAAAGGCCGCAACAAACCCACCCCTATTTAGCCCATGAATGCGAGGCACAGATCAAAGATTCAACAGCCGATAGGTCCTTCTTAAATCAACCTAAGTATAGCAGTTTAGAATTATGGTGACAACATGTAGCGGATCAAAAAGATTATTTCACAAGATGTTGTTGTTTTGGGAAGGGGGCCCAGCGGGGCTGGTGCGTTTTCTTAAGGGATGGTCCGATAAAAAGAGATTCTTTTTATGGGAAGCAAGAGAACTCTTCGTCATTATATAGCCCAGAGTTTTAAAAGGGTAGGCGCCGTCAAGTCCATAAAAAGGGCTCTGAGAAGAGGAGAAGGCCATAGCCTCCGATTTCTAGAACGATTGCCGTTTTTACCCGGTGGGGGTGATTTGCTACAATAAAAAAAAGGCTCCTTTGGAAGAGCCGATGGGAGGCAGCCGATGAAACGCCTAGAATTATCCAACACCCCAACGCCCATTCAGCCCTTGGAGGCACTCTCTGGAGAGCTTGGAACCCCGCTGTATCTTAAACGGGATGACCTGACGGGCTTTGCCTGCTCTGGCAATAAAATCCGCAAGTTGGAATATCTTTTGGCGCAGGCACTGGACCAAGGGGCGGATACCATCATCACCTGCGGCGCCAGCGGCAGCAACCATGCACGAGCCACCGCGGCCTCTTGCGCCCGGCTGCATCTTGCCTGCTGGCTGATCTTGCCCGTGGAACAAGGAGAGGCTCTAGATGGGAATCTTTTTTTGGATGTTCTCTTTGGAGCCAAGATTCTATGTGTGACGAAAGAAGCGTATGACCAGCACCGAGAAGCGCTCTTTGAGCAGGCAGCTCAACGGGTGCGGTCGATGGGGGGCAACCCCTACGTCATTCCTATGGGCGCATCCAACCCCTTGGGGACCTTTGGTTCTATTAACGCTTTTGAGGAGCTACGCGCGCAGGAAAGTGCCCTGGGCGTCTATTTTGATGTGGTGGCCTGTGCCGTGGGATCGGGCGGCACCTACCTTGGCCTCGCCATGGGGGCAAAAAAAGAAGGGCGGGGCCGCAAGGTATTGGGCTTTAATATTCTAGGAGAGGCTTCCGATTTTCAAAAAAGCCTGCCCCCTCTTAGCCAGGGGGTTGAAGCTTTAGGAGGACCCAAGGCGTTGCAGGCAAAGGAGTTGCAGATTCTGGACGGTTATGTGGGACAAGGGTATGCAAAAAGCGCGCCGGAGGAACTGTTGTTTTTGCAAAAGGTGGCTCAAACCGAAGGGGTGCTTTTAGATCCTGTGTACACGGGAAAGGCGTTTCGAGGCCTTTGGATGGAAACGCTTCAGGGACACTCGCTTCTTGTGGGCGCCCGCCGGATTCTTTTCCTTCATACGGGTGGCGCCTTTGGCCTCTTCCCAAGAAAAAAAGACCTCTTAGCCCTTAAGGCTCCTTCGTTTGAGCTGCTTTCGTTGCCAAAGTCAAAATCTTAGGGCTTCGTTTTGGTCAAATCCTCCGCTCGGATGCTCGTCAGGGCCAGGCGTAGGGTGTGATCGTCGAGATTCTTCGAAAAGACGCTGAGGCGGCAGCCGTCGATGATGGCATAAGCCATGGTTGCATGGGGCTTTGAGGGATCTTTTTCGAGATAAAAGCGTAGAGAACCGTAAAGATCCGAGGTGAGAAGCGGGTTGTTCTCCAGTTCTTCCTTGGCTTTTTGCGCGTTGGGCACTCTCTCGGTGCGAAGGCTCAGACGAAGATCCGCCGAGGCTTCATGGACGTAGCGGACCTCAACCCGCCCCGCCTTGGCGTAATACAACGGGACAAGGCCGGTGGGCGGCTGGGGGATCCAATAGATCCTTTGGACCTCTTTTAAATCCGGATCGCCTTCGTCGCGCTCTTTTTTTAAAGCCGTCAAAGAAAGGTATGAGGTCATTTCTTCCACGGAAGGCGTGGTGGTGGGGATGCTGCTTTGCGGTCGCAAATGGGTGGCAATGGGAACCTGGGTATTGATTTTTGGAGAGAGGGCGGGCTTTTTTTGGCCGCTGCACCCGCTGAGGATCAAACAAAGGGTCAAAGCCAAAAGGGGCCCGGTGCGTTGGGGCTGTTTCATGATAAACCTCCAGGGAGTCGTTTGTTGTCTTTATTGTAGCGGGTGTTTTTAGAATGCGGGGGACTTTTTTTGCCTTTGAACAGGTCAAGGCCGGGCCTTTTGGCGCTGCCTGAGAAGAACCCCAAAAGAGGGCGCATTAAGGGTATAATAAAAGTGCAGCGCCCCCAGGGCATGGGGCGTAAAAGGAAGGGATCAAACCATGAAAATCATCATCATCACGGGGATGTCCGGTGCTGGAAAAAGTCAGGCTGTGAAGGTCTTTGAAGACCTGGGCTATTATGTTGTGGATAATTTGCCGCCCAATCTTATGGGAAAATTTGTGGATGTTTTATCCAACTCGGAAAATAAATACGCCCAAGTCGCGTTGGTCATGGACATCCGCTCCGGCCGATTTTTCGATACCATCGAGGAGTCCATCAAGGATTTGGAAGCCAAGAATGTGGATTTTGAAATCCTATTTTTGGACGCCGAGGACGATGAGATTGTCAACCGATTCAAAGAAACCCGCAGGGTACATCCCCTTTCCTATCGGGAGCGGCTCTTAAGCGGAATCGAAAAGGAACGAAAGCTCTTAGCCCCCATTCGCGAGCGAGCCGATTACATCATCGACACCACGGGGCTGCCGCTACGTAAATTCCAAGAAAAGATCAAAAAGCGCTATGTGCGAGAAGAATCCAAGGAAACGTTGACCATCAATGTGCTCTCCTTTGGCTTTAAATACGGCGTGCCAGTGGATGCGGATCTGATTTTTGACGTGCGGTTTATTGAAAATCCATTTTATATTGATGAGCTTCGCTCCTTATCGGGCTTGGATCAGCCGGTCAAGGACTTTGTCTTGGGCAACGACATCACGAAGGTCTTTTTGGAAAAGGTATTGGACCTTTTGGTGTTTCTGGTCCCGCATTACCTTGAGGAGGGCAAAAAGCAACTAATTGTAGGGATTGGCTGCACGGGCGGTCGGCATCGCAGCGTCGCCATTACAGAGGAGATCGCTCTTAGAATGCGCCACAACGGATGTCCGGCCACTTCTTTTCATAGGGATTGCGAGGAGGATGGACGGGAACGGAGTTTGCGCCTTTAGGAGGTGGTTTTGTGTCGTTACGAAAAAGCAAAGATTGGTTGCGTTATGGCCTGCGTCTCAAGCGATGGATTGTTTTTGGCCTGTTGGGCATTTTGCTCATTCTCTTGGGGAGCACCGAGATTCTGACCAATCGGTTTTATTCCATGAACTACCAAATTTATTACGGGCTGCTCATCGTCTCGGGCAGCTACATCGTGATCCTCAGCCATCTGGAAGGGGTCAAGAACTTTGTGGAATCCATGTATCGAGGCGAGATACAGGTGGATTTAAATTCGCGACAGATCAACAATACCTATGCGGAGCGAGAGTTGAAGGCGCATGGGGTGAAGATCGTCGCCATCGGTGGAGGCACCGGCCTATCCACCATGCTGCGCGGTCTGAAGCATTACACCGACAACATCACCGCGGTGGTGACGGTGGGGGACGATGGCGGCAGCTCAGGCATCTTGCGCAAGGATCTGGGCATTCCTCCTCCAGGCGACATCCGCAACTGCCTTGTGGCCCTCGCCAATACGGATCAGTTGATGTCCAACCTAATGGAATACCGTTTTGATCATGGGACGCTTGAAGGACATTGCTTTGGCAATATCTTCATTGGGGCTATGGAACGGGTCACCGATAATTTTGAGCAGGCCGTGCAGAAAACCTCGGAGGTTTTGGCCATCACGGGGAAGGTCCTGCCCGTCACGCCCACCCCCCTGTCTTTGAAAGCCAGGATGGCCAACCAGGAATGGATTGAGGGCGAATCGAAAATCGGACATTCGGCCACGAAGGAAAACCGCATCCGCGAAATTTTCATTGATCCCTCAGCCGCCCAGGCTACTGAAGCAGTGCTTGCGGCCATCCAAGAGGCGGATGCCATCATCGTGGCGCCGGGCTCCTTATACACGAGCATCATCCCGAATTTCCTCGTGGGGGGAGTGACCGAGGCCATTCAAAAAGCCAACGCGGTAAAAATCTATGTGACCAACATCATGGCGCAGCCGGGGGAAACCAATGGCTACACGGTGTCCGATCACCTCAATGCCGTTCGAGACGTTGGGCACTTTGAAGCGTGGAATTACGTCATCATCAACAGCGCCGCTCCGCCGGCCGATGTGCTAAAGAGCTATGAGGCGGCAGGGTCCGACTTTGTAAAGGACGACTATTCGGGAAGAGACGATCGCAAATGCATGACGGTACTTGGAGACATTATTGAAGTCCAGGACAACATTGTGCGCCACTCCAGCCAAAAGCTCGCCTCCACGATTTATCAGACGATCTTGAACGATCGTTCCTTTAAAAAAACCACGAATCCGATGAATCTAATCTATCTCGAGCGCAGCAAGATCATTCAGGAGAGACGCATGGAGCACTCCGAGGTCAACCACATCCTGCCCAATTCCCTCCTTTAGGACATCCATCCGAACATCACCAAATGCCGTCGCGCAGCATCCAAAGGCTGCAGGGGGGGTTTGGTGTTTTTTTATCGAGGCCTTGCTTGGCCGTAGGGCATCTAAGAGAAGGCTTCTGGGAGGCGATGGAAAAGAGAAGGCTTTTTTGCCGGCAACCAGCTGTTTTAAAATGGCGCAAAAGGGGTCATTTCTGGGGTCACAGTGGGCGCTTGAAAAAATGGAACAGTCCGTAGTTTTTTTAACGGGGAGTCCTATTTTTATCCAAAAATACTTCAATTTCTGTTATAATTATAGGCGGCCTGTATTAATAGTAAGCCCCGATCGTCCCAAGATTTGTCTGTGATGGTCGAAGGAGGTCTCATGTCCTATTCCGCTCAAGTGAAAGCAGAAATCATTCGTAATTTTGAACCCACCCGTCCAGAATTCATGGCCCTTTTGGCGGCCGTGATGAAGGTGTGCGGGACCTTGTCCCTTTTGCCGGGACAGGGAGTGGGTTTTCGCATTTCTACAGAAAATGCCGCTACGGCCCGTCTTTTGACCAAGTATTTTAAGCAGTATGTGGATCAACGGGTGAATGTCGTCGCTGTGCGCGGGTCCACCTTTAAAAAGAACAATCTTTATGTGCTCAAGCTAGATGACATCGCGGATTTGAAAGGCTTGCTTTTGGATACGGGGATTTTAGCCCTGGAAGGCGAGAACCTCGTCATCAGCGACCAAATTGCGCGGCGCTTCACACAGGCCGAGGGGCCGATGCGCGCCTACCTCAAGGGCGCTTTTTTGGGCTCAGGGTCCATTGCCCATCCCGAAAAGCAATACCACTTGGAATTTGTCACTCATTCGGAGAATTACGCCAAAGAGCTGGTTCGCCTTTTGGCGCGCTACGATCTGCGCGGGCGCATCATCGCTCGAAAAGGCAGCCAGGTCGTGTATTTCAAGGAAGGGGAGCAGATCGTGGATCTTTTGAACCTCATGGGGGCGCATCAGGCGCTTTTTGAGACGGAGAACATCCGCATCGTCAAGGACATGCGCAACAACGTCAATCGATTGGTCAACTGCGAAACGGCAAATTTGAGCAAAACCGTCAACGCGTCCGTGCGCCAAATGGAGGCGATTCGAGCCATTGAGCGCACCATCGGCCTTTCAAGGTTGCCAGAGCTTTTGCAAGAGGTGGCCGAGGCCCGCCTCCATCATCCCGATTTGACCTTGGCCGAGCTTGGGGAGCTGCTCGATCCTCCCGTGGGAAAATCCGGCATCAATCATCGCCTCAGAAAGATTGAAAAAATAGCGAGCGAACTTGAAAAGGAAGGACGATAAATCATGGCGAAAGTACATCTTGTTGTGGATTACATCAAGAACCTGGAAATCGGACGAAAGATTTCCGTGCGCTCCATCGCCCAGGAGCTTTCCATCTCCGAGGGCACGGCGTATAAAGCCATCAAGGAGTGCGAGGAGGAGGGATACCTAAAAACCCTGCCCCGGGCGGGGACCGTTCGGGTGGAGTCGCCCAAGGAAAAAAAGATCAAAAACCTCACCTATGAGGAAGTGCTGAAAATTGTGGAAGGCGAACTTCAAGGGGGCGGTGCCGGCATCGAAAAACCCATCTACAAGTTTGTCATCGGGGCCATGGAGCTCGATGCCATGAAAAAATACATCACCCCCGGGGGCATCCTTATCGTGGGCAACCGAGAAGCGGCTCAAAACATGGCCTTAAAGCATGAAAACGGAGTGCTGATCACCGGAGGCTTCCAGGCCACGAATAAAATCCGGGAAATGGCCGACAAGCTGTCCATCCCCGTGATCTCCTCCAGCCACGATACGTATACGGTGGCGAGCCTCATCAATAAAGCACTCTCGCAAAACATGATTCGCCAGCGCATCCTCTATGTTTCCGATATTATGAAGTCCACCCCTCAGGCGTTGCGGGAATTTGAGACCATCCAAAACTGGCGGGACCGCGCGGCAAAAACTGGATTTGAGCGCTTTCCAGTGTTGGATGAAAAAGACAAGCTGGTGGGCATGATCAGTCCTCGGGAAGCCTTAGGTCAGGATCCCGAGGAATTCATCAGCCGCTTTATGAAAAAGCCCATTCAGGTGAATCCAAAAACCACCGTGGCTTATGCCGCTCATCTCATGGACTGGGAGGATGTGGAGCAGATCCCCGTGACGGAAGGCGATAAGCTGTTGGGCGTGATTTCCCGAGGGGACGTCCTGAAGGGCCTTAAGGAACGGTGGATGTCCCATAAGACCAATGAATCCTTGGAGGACATCATCATGGAGGGCTTCGCTTTTGAAGAAAAAGACGGAAAGTCCGTCTTCCAAGGGCGAGTCACCGGAGAAATGTTGGATCCTTTGGGCACCCTCTCGCGCAGTCTACTCTCGATGATCATGGTGAAGTGCTCCTCGGTGATCTTTAAAAACAAGAATCTTTACACCGAGATCGACAACATCAGCATCAATTACATCAAGCCCATACAGCCGGAGCATCGCTTTTTCGTGGAAGTGGACCTTGTCTATTCCTCCCGCAGCTACTCCAAGGCAGAGCTTCGGGTGAAGGATGCCGATGGGCGGTGCATTGCCCTAGGGCTGATTTCTGCGGTGCACTGATGAATAAAAAGCACCGGGAGTCTTCCCCCAAGGGCCTGCCTGTTTGGGCGCAATCCTTTGTCGTCCCTCAAGATGCGGCAAGTGAACGGGCTCCCCACGTCAACTGGGAGGGCCAGAACAAAAAAGAGGCGCTGGCCGGGCTTCTTGAAGCCCACTTCCCCAGGGTTGTGGTGGATCCTTCGGGACGTGCCCTGGATGTTCCGGCGATCTTTGAATCGATGCTCTCCGATCAGGCCAAGGAAGTTTCGCTGCTGAGCCGGGTGCTGGATCAGATTCAGGAGGGGATCTGTGTGGTGGATGAGTCCGCCCGCGTTCTGTATTGGAATCCGGCCATTGAGGAACTGTATGCGGTGCGAAAGGAAGAGATCTTGGGGCGCTCGCTGAGCGATTTCTTTCCAGATGCCGTGAACCTCAGCGTTTTGGCTTCGGGGCAATCCGTCAAAGATCTGCCGCATTCGCCTCGTCCGGGAACCAAGATCGTCATTTCGGCGTCTCCGGTGTGGGAGAAGGGACGAATTTTGGGGGTGGTGAGTTCTGACCGCAGTCAAAAGGACATTCAAGAGCTCTCCCAAAAGCTCAGTGAGGCGGCCAAAACTATTGTCAAGCTCAAGCAAAACATCGATCTGTTGGCGAAGGGAGAAACGAAAGAGTTTTTCTTCGGCAAAAGCCCCGCCATGGTGGCGGGCATTCAGCGGGCGCTGAAAGCTGCGCCCACGGATGTTCCTCTGTTGATCCTCGGCGAGACGGGTACGGGCAAGGAGGTCCTCTCCCGATTCATCCATGAAAATAGCGGACGAAGCGGTGCCTTTGTCGCCGTCAATTGCTCCGCCATCCCGGACACGCTCTTTGAGAGTGAATTTTTTGGCTATGTGCGTGGCGCCTTTACGGGAGCCGATCAAAAGGGACGAGCCGGTTATTTTGAACAGGCTCATGGCGGCACGCTGTTCTTAGACGAAATCTCAGAGCTGCCCTGGGCGCAACAGACGAAGCTTCTGCGGGTGTTGCAAGAAGGTCGGGTGCGTCCGCTGGGCTCAGAGAAGGAAATCCCCGTGGCGGTGCGCATCATCAGCGCCTCCAATGAAAATCCTCGGGACCTTTTGGAGCAAAAAGCCTTCCGAGTGGACCTTTATTACCGCCTCCAGGGCGTCACCATGACCATTCCTCCCTTGCGAGAACGAAAAGAAGATCTTGAGGATCTTTTGGAGTTTTTCCGTAAGCGCAGCGCCCTTCGCTATGGGCGAAGCATCACGGGGTTCTCCCCGGAAGCATTGCGGCTGCTTTGTGCCTATCCTTGGTATGGCAATATCCGAGAGTTGGAGAGCGCCGTGCGTCAAATGGTGATTTTGGCCAAAGGTGCGGTCATTGATTTGGCGGATCTGCCGGCAGAATTTACGTATTTGGCGCAAAGTGCCGCCCCGCAGGGGGCCTCCCTCTCTTTGTCCGAGCACCTATTGCAGGTGGAGCGAGCCTTTATTTTGAAAGCGCTGGAGGAAACGGGGGGCAATGTGCAGCAAAGCGCGTTGCGCTTGGGGCTTGCGCGGGGGACTTTGCAGTATCGAATGAAAAAACTGGGCATCGGCCCCCAAAGGCGCTGAATATTCAGCGCTAACTGATGAATATTCAGCAGTGCGGAAGCGGCACCCCCGGGGCAACCCGGCTCTCATTTTGGGGGAAACCCGCTGGAACAGCCCTTTTCCGGGGTTGTTCTTTTTTTTAGGGGAAATGGCACGCTTTTTGCTTAAGTATATTTGTGGAAATAAAAAGGAGGATCGCAACATGACAAAGGATCGATATCGTTTGGCGTTGAAAAACGGCATCGGGGCGCCGTCAGTGCCCGTGGTGGCCCCCAACGATCCCGTACAACGAGGTCAAATGATTGCTCGATACGTTCCCGAGGCCCTCAGCGTTTCGCTGCATTCCCCGGTGACGGGGGTGGTGGAGGAGGTCACCGCGGAGGCCGTGGTGATTCGGGGGGAGAAACGTTCCGAGGATTTTCTTGCTTTGGATCGGACGTTGCCCGTGGGCGAGCTGGTACGCTCAGCGGGCATCATCGGCCAAGGCGGTGCAGGATTTCCAGCCTATGTAAAACTTCAGACGGATCTTAAGGACGGCGGCTATGTGCTGTGCAACGCGGCCGAATGTGAACCGGGTCTTTGCCATAACCTCGCCCAAATCAAAAGCAATCCGCAGGGCCTCTTGCGGGGGATGCGCATCGCCATGGAGGCAACGGGCGCCCCCAAGGGCATCATCGGCATTAAGTGGAAGCATCGGGACACGATCCGTCTTTTGACGGGGACCTTGAAGCGTTTGGGCATCGGGGACATCCGCGTGCTTCCGCTGCGCAATGTTTATCCCGTTGGTGAAGAGCGGGCCCTCATTCGGGACACCTTGAACATCCTTTTAGGCCCGGGGGAATTGCCCATGGCGGCCCACTGCGTGGTCTTTAACGCAGAGACCCTAGACTCCATCCGCCGGGCCGTGGATGAGGGGAAGCCTTTGATAGACAAATGGCTCACCGTGACTGGAGCGGTAAACGGCTTTGAAAAAGGCGACTCCCGGGTCCTCGAAGTACCCATTGGCACCCCCGTGGAGAAGGTTCTGGCAGACTTAGGGGGAGTCAAAGAGCCCTTGGGGGAAGTCCTTTTGGGCGGTCCTTACACGGGGCATCGGGCCGAGGCGGGGGAAGGGGTTACGAAAATTCTGGGCGGCATCATCCCCACGGAGCCTTTCGAGAAGGTCGGCGAGCCGCTGGGAATTATTCAGTGCGCCTGTGGACCTACATACCCGCGGATGCTGCAGATCGCTCAGTCCATGGGCGCTCCGGTGGTGGCCCATGAGATCTGTAAAAACGCCCATGAAGTCAAAGGTGCCTATAAATGTGAAAATCCCGGGCACTGTCCCGGACAGGCGGAAAAGGTCTTAGCCCTTAAAAAGGCTGGAGCGACCCATGTGCTCATCGGTCACTGCACCGATTGCACCAACACCGTCATGGGCTCCGCCCCTAAGCTTCAGATGACCGTGCATCACTGCACGGACCACATTATGAAGACCCTGGGCAAGCCCCTCATCCGAACGTATGATGAAGATCAACTCTAACTCTTTCTTTTCGATCCCCAAAAGACATTTCAAGGAGGACTGTCATGTCAATCACGAAGGAAACGGCCTTGGCCCATGCCAAGGATCCGGCGGTAACCTGCTGCCGATTTGAAGAAGGCACGGTGTTGGATGCCCACAATTTAGAGGATCCAGCGATTTTTCCCGACCTCATCGACACGGGACTTTTGGACCTTACAAAGGAGGTCTTGCCCATCGGCGCAGTGCTTGGTGCAAAACTTCGCAGAACCCTCGATGCCCTGACGCCCATCACGAAGGAGGATGTGGAGGAAGACTCCTTAAACCAGATCAGCGACGACAAGGAAGAGCCCCAGGGGCCAAAGGAGCGCTCCCCTCGGGACGTCCCCGCTCCGGCTCAAAGCGTTTCAGCGGTTGCCCCCCAGGGCTCCATTTTGATTCACATCGGCAAAGGGGAGGACATCCATCTGGAAATTCCCTTAGCGGGCTACGGCACGCCCGCAGCCTCTGGAGTCCTGACCCCAGACCCTACGACGCCAAAGGCCGCGGCCCCCTCTTTGCCCCATCGCGTGCTTCGAACTTTGGAGCGCAAGCATTTTCCCATCACTCAGGTGCGCCGTGGGCCTAAAACCGTCCTTGAGGGAACGGTGTTGACTTTACGCGAAGGCATTGAAGAAGAAGCCGCCCAAACCCAGGATCTAGTGGTGAGTCTTCGCTTGGATCTCATTCCTAAGGAACGCTATGGCGACTACTCAGAGACGATTTTGGATGTGCAGCCCTTGGCGGTGAAAGAATCCGGAGACTTGGGCGTTGGAGTCACTCGGGTGCTCGATGGCGTAGTCTTAATGGTTACGGGCACCGATGAACTCGGAGTTCAAATCGGAGAATTCGGCTCCTCGGAGGGCCCCCTGGACCGAAACATCATGTGGGGCCGTCCCGGTGCTCCGGATTTCGGAGAGATTTTCATCAAAACCCAGGTGACCATCAAAGCTCATACCAATATGGAGCGGCGAGGCCCTCTGGCGGCTCATAAGGCCTCCGACTACATCGCCCAGGAGATCCGGGATGCGCTAAAAGAAGCGGATCCTGCCTTGGCGAGGGCTTCGGAAACCTTCACCCACAGCCGTACTCCGGGCAAAAAGAAACTCCTGGTGGTCAAAGAGATTATGGGGCAAGGTGCTATGCACGACAACCTCATTTTGCCCACAGAGCCCGTGGGCACCCTAGGAGCCAAGCCCAACGTGGACCTGGGAAATCTTCCGGTGGTCCTCTCCCCCTTGGAGATCCTCGACGGCGGCATTCACGCCCTCACCTGCATTGGCCCCGCATCCAAAGAAACGTCGCGGCATTACTTCCGGGAACCCTTGGTTTTGGCCGCCCTCCAGGATGAAGAAGTGGATCTTTATGGCGTGGTGTTGGTGGGCTCCCCCCAGATCAACAGCGAAAAATTCTATGTTTCGCAACGCCTTGGCATGCTCATTGAAGCCGTGGAGCCCGATGGGGTCATCATCACCACGGAGGGCTTTGGCAACAACCACATCGACTTTGCCGCGCACCATGAAGAGGTGGGCAAGCGGGGCATTCCCGTGGTAGGCATGACCTTCTCCGCCGTCCAGGGCGCCTTGGTGGTGGGCAATGAATACATGACGCACATGGTGGACCTTAATAAGTCCCGTCAAGGCATTGAGAATGAAATTTTAGAAAACAACTGCTTGGCTCCAGAGGATGCCGTTCGGGCCATGGCGATGATCAAAGCGGCCATGGCCGGCGAACCCGTGGCTGCGCCGGAACGCAAGTACAATCGCAACGTGAAGCTTGAAAACCTCGCCCGCATCGAAGAAGTCACTGGGGTTGCTGTGACGCTGGAACCCAACGAAGAGGTGTTGGCGAAATCCGAAAAGCGCGCAAAAATCTACGAAAAGGACGAATAGGATGGAACACTTAAAGTATGCCTCCACGGAACAGTACCATGAGGGCATCATCATAGAGGTTACCGATGGATCGGTGACCATCGACTTCAAAGGGCGTTTGGGGACCCTCAAGGTGCCCCGGCGCATGGTCATCACCGACTGGCCCATCACCCCCGGCATGGAAGTAGGCTTTTTGATGAGCTATCCCGAGGTTTTGCGGGAAGCGCCCCGGGAGTCTTTCGAGCATCCCAACACACCTAAGGAGGATCAACACTCATGCAATTAACTGTGGTCTCTGGCTTGCAGTCAGAAATCTACGTCCCGGTAACGCCCCAGCCTGTGTGGACACCGGTGACCAAGGAGTTGAAACAAATGCGCGTGGCCATCGCCAGCGCCGCAGGCGTTCATTTGAAAACCGACAAGAAATTCAATTTGGCCGGAGATTTTACCTTCCGGACCATCCCAGGGGATGTGACGAGCGATGAGTTGATGGTTACGCACGGCGGGTACGATAATGCCGATGTCAATAAGGACATCAACTGCATGTTTCCCATCAACCGCCTGCAGGAGCTGGCTCAGGAGGGCTTCATCAAAGAGGTCGCGCCCTTCCACTACGGCTTTATGGGCGGCGGCGGCGATCAGGAAAAATTCACCCGGGAAACGGGCCCGGAAATTGCAAGACAGCTCAAGGCGGAAGGCGTAGATGCCGTCTTGTTGACCGCGGGCTGAGGCACCTGCCATAGATCCGCTGTCATCGTGCAGCGCTCTATTGAGGAATCGGGAATTCCTACTATTATCATTGCAGCGCTTCCACCCGTCGTGCGTCAAAACGGCACGCCTCGGGCGGTTGCGCCCCGGGTGCCCATGGGGGCCAATGCGGGAGAACCCAACAATAAAGAAATGCAGACCGCCATTGTCCGGGCGACATTGGAGGCGCTGACCCAAATTTCCTCCGCGGGACAGATTGTCCCCTTGCCCTTCGAATACGTCGCAAAGGTCTAGCTCATGGGCCAAAGGTTCCAAGACAGCCTCACGGTAAAGGGCTTTTTGGTTCGAGAGGTTCGCCTCAATGCACCCTTGGGGTACGAAGACGGGGTGCTGAGCCTTCCGGGGCTAAAAAAAGAACACCGTGAGGGCGTGGTGGCTACAACCCTCACACGGATCCGCCCGAGCGACCCCGATCGGACCATCAACACCATCATGGACATCCTGCCGCTTTCAGCCAAGGTGCTGGGGGCGCTGGGCGAAGGCATCACGCATACCTTCTTGGGCGTGTACGTCCTCTTGACGGGTTGCGATGAGACCGGGCGTCAGATGCATGAATTTGGGGCGTCCAACGGCCTGCTCACGGAAAAAATGCGACGTGGGCGAGCTGGGACCCCTGGGGCGACGGATCTAATCCTGCATTTGGACGTACTCTTGCAAGGCCAAAGGCCTTTGGATCGGGCCCTCGCTATGGCGGCTTTTCAAACCTGTGAAGACTTTATTGCCCCCATCCGTCAGATCCTCAAACAGTTGCCCGGAGAGCGCGCCCATGCGGTGCGTACGTTTCATCAAGGGACGCGCAAAGGGCGTCCGGGGGTCTTATTGGTCAAGCAGGTGGCGGGGCAAGGCGCCATGTACGATACCATGGTTTTGCCCAAAGAGCCCGCAGGTTTATTCGGAGACTCCATCATCGATCTGAAAAACCGCCCACAGCTTCTCACCCCCAACGAATATCGGGACGGCGCGCTGCGCTCCCTACATTAGGAGGAACCGCACATGGGAATCGGACCGTCGACCAAGGAAACGACGCTCCATCGCATCCAAGACCCACTGGCTGAAGCGCTTTCTGAGGATACGGACGTGGATTTTCTTGGGGTTTTGGTGGTGGGAACGCCTCAGGATCAGCTGGAAAAGCTGCACTGCAGTCAGCGTGTGGCGAAGGTGGCTTCGATGATGCGCGTGGGCGGGGCTGTGGTATCCTGTGATGGGTGGGGAAATTCTCACTTGGATTTTGTGGAAATCTTGGACCAACTGGCCAAAGAACACATTCCCACCGTAGGGGTCACCTTTCAGGGGACGCAAGGAACCTTTGTGGTGCCGCCGCGGGCCAAGGTGCCCATGGTGGATGTCAATAAGACTAAAGAAGGGATCGAAAGCGAAGTGGTGGGGGAAAACACCACGGATCGCAAGGATGCGCGCTTGGCGCTGGCTTTATTAAAGCTCCACATGCGAAAGGGGATATAAATGAACATATCGAGAGTAATCAATGCCGTGGATTCCCATACGGCCGGGGAACCCACCCGCATCATCACGGGCGGAATTCCGACCATTCCTGGGGCCTCCATGCCGGAGAAGAAAGCATATCTTAGCGAGCACATGGATTGGCTGCGCACGAGCCTCATGCATGAACCACGGGGGCATGATGATATGTTCGGCTCCATCTTGACGGCGCCGACGAATCCTAAGGCGGATTTTGGCATCATCTTCATGGATGGGGGGGGCTACCTCAACATGTGCGGCCACGGGTCCATCGGCGCCGCCAGCGTTGCTGTGGAGACAGGCATTGTGCCGGCCCAGGAGCCGATGACGCGCATTTGTATGGAAGCTCCGGCCGGTTTGATTCAGGCGGAGGTGGAGGTGGAACACGGTCACGCCAAATCCGTCACCATCACCAACGTTCCATCCTTTTTGTATCAGCGCAACGCAACCCTTTTGGTTCCGGAGATGGGAGAAGTCACCTTCGACATCGCCTTTGGGGGCTCCTTTTTCGCCATCGTCCAAGACCGCTATTTCGGCTGCAGCATCTGTTCGGAAAATAAAAAAGAACTGATGCGCAAAGCGCTTCTTCTGCGTGAGGTCATCAATCGGGAAATCAAGGTAGCACACCCGACGCTGCCACACATCAAGACCGTGGATCTTGTGGAGATCTACGGGGCGGCAACCTCTGAGGCGGCAACCTATCGCAACGTCGTGATCTTCGGGGAAGGCCAAGTGGACCGCTCGCCCTGTGGCACGGGAACGTCGGCGAAAATGGCCACGCTTTACGCCAAAGGCCAGCTGGCGGTGGGTGAGGACTTCGTCTACGAATCCATCATCGGAACGACCTTTAAAGGGCGCATTGAAGAAACCGCCACCGTGGGGCCCTTCGACGCTGTGATCCCCAAAATCCAAGGATCTGCCTGGATTACAGGGTTTCATCAATTTGTTATGGATGAAACGGATCCTGTGAAATACGGCTTTTCGTTACGCTAAAAAAGTCCGCGAGAAAATGGGCCATCGCCCGAGAAACTGCGACCTTTTGAACGGCCGTCGCGCTGCGGCGGGCAAGAGGACTCCCACCAGGGGTCCTTTTTTTGTGGGGACGCCATGTGGTACAATAAAAGGAAAGAAAGGACACGTGGGAGGCGAAAGGCATGTATACTCATGTGGTGTTGTTTCGGGTCAAAGATCCCAAAGACGCGTCAACGGTAGCGGAGGTTTTGCGGTCCATGGAAGGCCAGATCCCAGAGCTCCAGGGCTTGGAGGTTGGGCTCAACGACATTTCTTCGCAACGAAATTACGATGTGGTGTTGATCACTCGGTTTTTATCCAAGGAGGAGATGCAGCGCTACCAAGTCAGCGCCTATCATCAAGAGCAGGTGCTGCAGCGAATTCGTCCGCTGATCGCCATGAGTGCGGCGGGAGATTTTCCCAGCGCATAGGCGAAGGAGAAGGTCGGGCCGGCGAGGAGTGCTGAATCTTCAGCACCTGCCGGTCTTTTGTCATGAAGGGATGAACGGATCCAAAAGGAAGGGAAGTGAAGCAGTGAAACGAAACCAAGAAGCAAATGCGCTACGGCATAAAGAAGGGATCCCCGCTGGGAAGAAGGATTTCGTGCACCTTCATCTGCACACGGAGTATTCCTTGCTGGATGGGTCGGGCAAAATCAAAGAGATGGTGGCTCGGGCCAAGGAATTGAACATGGATGCCCTAGCCATCACCGATCACGGCGTCATGTACGGCTGCGTGGAGTTTTACAAGGCCTGCAAGACGGCGGGAATCAAGCCCATTTTGGGTAGTGAAATCTATGTGTGCGCCTCGGACATGCATAAACGCACCTTGCACGACAACGCCATTCACCACCTGGTGCTGCTGGTGAAAAACCAGACGGGCTATCAAAACCTCATGAAGATTGTCTCCGAGGGGTCTCTCTCCGGCTTTTACTATAAGCCCCGGGTGGATCACGATTTTTTGGCGCGCCACAGCGAGGGCCTCATTGCCTTGTCGGCCTGTCTTGGGGGAGAGGTTCAGGAAAATTTCAATCACGGTCAAAATGAAAAAGCCCGGGCGGCGGCCTTGTTTTATAAGGAAACCTTCCAGGACGGGTTCTACCTAGAGCTTCAAGATCATGGGCTGGCGGAGCAGAAAAAGGTCAACGCCCTCAACATTGAATTGGCTCGGGAGCTGGATATTCCCTTGGTTTGCACGAACGATGTGCACTACATCCGTCCAGAGGATGTGAAAAGCCATGATGTGTTGCTTTGCATTCAAACCCAGACCGCGGTGGATGAATCGGACCGCATGAAATATCCTTCTCCGGAGTTTTATTTAAAAAGCCCCGAACAAATGTGGGATCTTTTTAAGGAAGTGCCTTCGGCTTTGACGGCCACCCGGCGCATTGCGGATGAATGTTTTTTTGACTACGATTTTACCCAAAAACACGTCCCCACTTTTGATCTGCCCGAAGGGGTGGATCATGGGGAGGCGCTGGAGGCTCTTTGCTATGAGGGGCTGGCCCAAAAATACGAGGTCTTTTCTTTTGCACGGGGGCAAAAGATGACCCAAAGCCTCGTCGCGCGCATGAAGGAACAGGAAGATCCCAAAGCAAAAACCTTGAATGAGCGGTTGCAGTATGAGCTTTCCGTCCTCAACCGCATGGGCTATGTGGATTACTTTCTCATTGTTTGGGATTTTATCAAATTTGCCGACGACCACGGCATCCCCACGGGGGCCGGCCGGGGATCTGCCGCAGCCTCTCTCGTGGCCTACACCCTAAACATTACAAAAATTGATCCCATCGCCTACCAGCTGCTTTTCGAGCGGTTTTTGAACCCCGAGCGCATCAGTATGCCCGACATTGATTCCGACTTTTGCTATGAGCGCCGTCAGGAAGTCATCGATTATGTAGTGGAGAAGTATGGGCAAGGCAATGTGGCGCAGATCATCACCTTTGGCACCATGGCTGCTCGCGCGTGCATTCGCGATGTGGGCCGGGCCATGGGCTATCCCTATGGGGAGGTGGATCAAATCGCCAAGATGGTGCCGCAGGTGCTGGGCATCACCATCGACAAAGCGCTGACCATGAATCCAGAGCTTCAAGGGGCCTATGAGAAGGATCCGCGGGTGCAAGAGCTCATCAACATCTCAAGGCGGTTAGAGGGCCTGCCGCGTCACGCCTCCACTCATGCCGCTGGGGTCGTCATTTCAGGACACCCCCTCGTGGAGGAGGTTCCGCTGCAGGCGAACGACGGCGCCATCGTCACTCAGTTTCCCATGGGGACTTTGGAGGAGTTGGGTCTTTTAAAGATGGATTTTTTGGGCCTTCGCACCTTGACGGTTATGCAAGACGCGGTGGAGATGATCCGGGAGAATCGGGGCGTCGACATCGCCTTGGATGCCCTGGATTTTGAGGATCCCGAAGTCTATCAGATGATCGGCGAGGGGCACACGGTGGGGGTTTTCCAGTTGGAATCGGCGGGCATGACCTCGTTTATGAAGGAGCTCAAGCCAGAGAGCCTTGAAGACATCATCGCGGGAATCTCGTTATACCGTCCCGGACCCATGGCGGAAATTCCCCGCTACATCGAAAACAAGCACCATCCCGAACAAGTCACCTATCTAACGCCGGAATTGGAACCCATCCTCAACGTGACCTACGGCGTAATGATCTACCAAGAACAAGTCATGCAGATTGTTCAGAATCTGGCCGGTTATTCCTTGGGGCGTGCGGATCTTGTGCGCCGAGCCATGAGTAAGAAAAAGCATGACGTTATGGAAAAGGAGCGGAAAAACTTCATTGAGGGCATTGTGGAGGATGGCGTCATCAAGGTCGCGGGCACCCGCCGGCGCGGGATCCCGGACGAAGCGGCGGAAAAGATCTTCGATCAGATGGATTTTTTTGCATCCTATGCCTTCAATAAAGCCCATGCCGCCGCTTATGCGGTGATTGGCTATCAGACCGCCTACCTGATGCATTATTATCCCGTGGAATGTATCGCAGCCATGCTCAATTCCTTTATTGGATCTGCCGACAAGGCTCATTTTTACATTCGCTACGCCAAATCTTTGGGGATTGACGTATTGCCCCCAGACATCAACGAATCCAAAACGCGCTTTACCGTCAAAGGCAACAGCATCAGCTTTGGTCTGGGCGGCATCAAAAACCTGGGCTTCTCCTTTTTGGATGCCGTGATCGCGGTGCGCCAAGACAAGGGGCACTTCCAATCCTTTGGCGAATTTGTGGCCGCTACAGAAGAAGTCGGGCTCAACAAGCGCGCCTGTGAATGCCTCATCAAATCGGGCGCTCTCGATGGGTTCGGGGTGGCCCGCGCCAGTCTTTTAGCGGTCTATGAACGCCTTTTGGAGAGCTACTCGGCCAAAAGGCGCAGCGTCATTAAAGGGCAACTCTCGTTTTTTGAGGCGTCCGAGGCGTTGGGGGCTCCTAAGGGATTGGGATTGGGTCTTGAGGCGCCGGAGCTTCCGGAGTTTCCGCTGAAGGATCGTCTGCAGATGGAAAAAGAGATGACCGGTCTCTATCTTTCGGGTCATCCCTTGGACGAATATCAAGAGGAGCTGGCGGCGGTTTCCACCGTGTATGCCGACGATTTACAATCGGACGGCCTTTTGGATGATGTACGGGATGAAGCCAGTCTTCATTTGGAGCAAAACCTGGGGGAAGACCCGCTCTATCGAGATGGGATGCGCGTCACCATGGGTGGCATTGTTACGGGCATCACGCGGAAAATTACGAAAAAAAATACCATGATGGCTTTTGCGGTTTTGGAGGATCCCACCGGAGAGGTGGAACTTGTCATCTTTCCCCAATCCTATGAATCCCTCAAGGGATTTTTGCGGGAAGATGAAGTGGTGGCTGTTTCTGGGCGCCTTCAGATGCGGGAGGAAGAGGGCGCCAAGATTTTGGTGGAGGATATCGTGCCCATTGAGCGTGGGAAGACCCCCCTTTTTCGCTTGGGCAAGGGCCGGCCACAGACCCGGCGGACCCTGGCGCCTGAAAAAAAGAGTCCAGAGCCCCAAGGGCCTCCTTCCAAGCCCGTACCCCCCTCAAAGGGGAAGGAAACGGCGCAAGAGGCGGCAGATAAAATATATTTGCGGTTTTCCGACCGGGAAACGGCCCAAGCGAATTTACGGGACCTTGGGGATCTTTTGCGGGCCCATTCGGGCAGCATCCCTTTGTATCTATACCTCGCCAAGGAGCAGCGAGCCTATCGCATGGGTCCGGGATCCTGCGTGGACGGATCCCCGGAGCTTTTGCGGGAGCTGCAAGGGCTCTTTGGGTCGGAAAACGTAAAAAGATCCGGGCCAAGGGAAGGCGCCTAGGAGTGCACCCCTGGAAGTGGTTTTTTATAAATGGTCCCTTGAGGGGATGCGACCGCCCCGATACAATGAAAGTGACCCCCAAAAAAGCAAGGGAGGAGCCAAAAACGTCTTCTAGAAGAAGACGTGGGCGCCACCGGTGATCATGGGGACTTTGAGAGGAAAGAAAACAAATGAAAAAAATAGCGATCTTAACCTCTGGAGGAGATGCTCCAGGGATGAATGCCGCCATTCGTGCGGTGACCCGCACGGCTCTTTACAATGGGCTGGAAGTGATGGGAATTGAACGGGGCTATTTGGGCCTAGTCAATGGGGAGTTCAAACCTCTGCATAAAAAGTCCGTCTCGGATGTCTTAAATAAGGGCGGCACCATTTTAAAAACGGCGCGCATGGACACCTTCTCGCAAAAAGAAGTTCAAGAGCGCGCGGCTCAAGTGCTGCGGATCTTCGGCATCGAAGGGCTTGTGGTCATCGGGGGCGATGGGTCCTTTATGGGCGCTTCCAAGCTCGCTGAGCTTGGCATCAACACCATTGGTATTCCAGGAACCATCGACAATGATTTGGCGTATACGGAATTTACTTTGGGCTTTGACAGCGCCGTGGACACGGTGGTGGACGCCATCAATAAAATTAAGGACACCTCCGCCTCTCACGAGCGCTGTTCCGTGGTGGAGGTTATGGGCCGCCACTGCGGCGACATTGCGCTCTACGCAGGCATCGCTGGGGGCGCTGAAATGATCATCGTTCCCGAGCGCCCTTACGCCATTGATGATGTGGTGAAGGTCATCTTAGAGGGGCGGGTGCAAGACAAGCATCACTACCTGATTCTCCTAGCCGAAGGCGTGGGCGGGGCTCAGGAGATGGCTCGGGAGATTCAAGAGGTCACGGGACTTGAGACTCGGGCAACTGTTTTGGGACACATCCAGCGTGGCGGCTCTCCTTCGTCCATGGATCGGATCCTCGGCGCCCAGTTTGGGCATCGGGCCGTGGAGCTTCTTTTGGAGGGCAAGTCTCACCGGGTGGTGGGCATTCGCAACAATCAAATCATCGACATGGACATCCATGAAGCCTTAGCCATGGAGAAGAAATTCGATGAAAAGCTCTTTACCATCGCCATGGAAATATCCTAGGAGGACATTATGCTGCGTAAAACAAAAATCGTCTGTACCATTGGACCGGCCACGGACACGGAGGAAGCCATTGAGCAACTCTTTGAAGCAGGAATGAACGTCTCGCGCCACAATTTTTCCCACGGATCCCACGAAAGTCATCGGGAAACCATGGAACGGGTGCGGCGAGTGGCGGACAGAACGAATCGAAATTACGCAATTTTACTCGATACCAAGGGACCGGAGATCCGTACGCGGGATTTTGCCGCTGGTCGGGTCCTTCTGAAGGAGGGCACAGAGGTGACGGTGGTGGCCGGAGCGGATTTTCCGGGCGATGAGCATCGCTTCGCTGTGACCTATCAGGATTTGGGCAAGGTCTTGGCGCCTGGAAATCACATCTTACTCAATGATGGCTTGGTGGATTTGGAGGTGCTCTCCATCGATGGAAATGAGGTGCGAACCCTCGTTCGCAACACCGGGGAGGTGTCCAATCGAAAAAGCGCCAATTTGCCCGGGGTGATCACCAATCTTCCGGCACTGACGAAGCAGGACCGCGAGGATTTAGCCTTTGGCGTGGCCATGGGCGTGGATTTTGTGGCCGCCTCCTTCATCCGAAAGGCAGAGGATGTCCTGATGATCCGAAAAGTCCTTCATGAATTGGGCGGGAGCGCCATCCATATCTACTCCAAAATCGAAAATCAGGAAGGAGTGGACAATGTGGAGGAAATCATTAAGTATTCCGACGGCATCATGGTGGCTCGCGGAGATATGGGCGTTGAGATTCCTTTGGAGCAGGTCCCCATGATTCAAAAACGAATCATTCGGCTTTGCAACGCCGCGGGCAAGCCCGTTATTACGGCCACCCAGATGCTGGATTCCATGGTGCGCAATCCCCGACCGACCCGGGCCGAGGTTTCGGATGTCGCCAACGCCATCATGGATGGCTCGGATGCGGTGATGCTCTCTGGGGAGACCGCTTCGGGCGCTTGGCCCATTCAGGCGGTGCAGACCATGGCGCACATCGCCTTGGAGACGGAAGCGCGCATGGACTACGGTCCTCTTTTGCAAAGCCATCTCGCCCACCAAAACCAGACGGTGCAGTCCGCCATTTCCGCTGCGGTGTGCACGACGGCAAATCAACTGGAGGCTAAGGCGATCATTACGGGAACGCAGTCGGGCTCCACGGCCCGCAACATCGCAAAATTCAAACCGAAGGCCACAATTATTGCCGTAACGCCCTGCGAGAAGGTGGCGCGCAGGCTTTCCGTCAATTGGGGTGTTTATCCCGTGGTCTCAGAAACCTTCCAGTCCACGGATGAATTGATTGAGAAAACCACTCGAGCCGCTAAAGAAAAGGGGTTTGTGGTGGATGGCGATTTGGTCGTCATTTCGGCGGGCATTCCCACTTCATATGTGGGGTCTACAAATATGATGAAAATTCAGCTCATTGGCGACGTCCTCGTAGAAGGCAAGAGCCTAGAGCAGACGGAGCAACAAGTTTCGGGGATCGCCATTATGGCGCGTAGTCCCCAAGAAGCGGAGGACCGCATTGAAGGCGGTGACATCATGGTGGTGGATCGCCTCACCAAAGAATACCTCAAGAGTCTGCATGAAGTTAGTGGCGTGGTGGTGGAAGCCCAGCAGGTGGATCCCGATGTGGCGGTGGAAGCCTTGAAAATGGATCTGCCCATCGTTTATGCCGCCAAAGATGCCATGATGAGACTCAAGGAGGGTACCATGGTCACGGTGGATGGCAAGCGGGGCCTGGTGCTCAGCGGCAAGGCCGCCATGCGCTCCTAGAACCCCTATCCCATGGTGTTTCAAAGAAGCATCGGCTGTTGCGGTCGATGGTTCTTTGGGGATGAAAAGGGCTTATAAAAAGATTCACATTTGTGATGAAAAACTCGGGAAACCGCTTAGCAGGCGAGTTCATAAGAAACGCAAAAAGCTGTTCACTAAAATATAAAAATAAATTTACAAAAGATTTACCATTATCCAAGTGCATTCCCAAAGCCCCTTTGGTATCCTAAGATCACCAGAAAGAATCAACGGCAACTGATTCTGTTCACCCTGAAAAAGCACCCGAAAGGGTGTTTTTTCGCGTAAAGGGTTTGTTCAAAGAGCTAAAGAGTGCGGCCGGGAATCGCCGCTCTTTTTTATTTTAAGGAGGCGTTTGAAGTTGGGGCGAAGGCCTAAGACAAAAAAGCCTTGGGATGTGTGCCCTTTTTTGGGAAACTGTATGCTCCCTTTAAGAGCAAGCATCCATCTTTCGCTATAATGAAAGCACATCACCGAAAGAAAGGAGGCTTCTATGAACCCCCAAAGCGGCAAGCAGTTTATTCTCCGGTTTTTTAAGCATCACGCCCCTTCCTACTTAGTGGGGCTTATTTTGATGATCGCCTCCACCAGAATTCGTCTGCTGTATCCTGAATACGTGGGAGATGCAACGGATTATCTGGTTTCCGAGGGAGCTCAGATCCAGGGCCTTTGGCCTTTTTTGGTGCGCCTGTTGATCGTTGCCCTCATTGCCTTTTTGGGGTCCTATGTGTGGCGTTACTTCATCATCGGCAACGCGCGTAAAATGCAGCGGGAGCTGCGCGCGCAGGTGTTTCAAAGTTTCCAGGAACTCTCCGAGACCTTTTATGCGCACCATAAAACAGGGGATCTCATCGCCCACGCCATCAACGACGTCAATGCGGTGCGCATGGCCTTTGGGCCAGCGCTGGTCATGAGCATCAATGGGGCCGCCATGGTAGGGGTCTCGATCCTTGGCATGGGCCAACGCTTGGGTCCGGGCATTACTGCGAAGATTCTTCTGCCCATTCCCTTGGTGGTCGCTTTGATGCTTTGGTTGGGTCGGGTGATCCGCGAGCGCTTCGCCCAAGTCCAAGAGGGCTTTGGCCTAGTATCCGATCGCGTTCACGAAAGCATTCACGGCATCCGCGTGATCAAAGCCTATGCTAAGGAAGAGCAAGAGGAGGCTCGCTTTCAAAAACTTTCCAAAGACATGGCCCGGCGAAACCAGCGTATGGTACGGGTTTCCGGAATTCTCAGTCCCTTGGTGCAGGCGGGGTTTGCGGTGAGTTTCGGCTTGTTTTTTCTCATCGCCGTTCCCTTGGCCGTGCGGCGGGAGATTACATTAGGGGATTTTACTGCGTCGGCCAACTATCTTGGCATGATGCTGATGCCGGTGACCTTCATTGGGCGCATCATCAATGTCCTCTCTAGGGGGCGGGCGTCTTTGGAACGGTTGGATGTGGTGCTTTGTGCGCCTCGGGAGGTACTCGATGGAAGTGGCGCTGCTCAATCCATCCCTTGGGGTGCTGTGAGGGCCAATGAGTTGACCTTTACGTATCCGTATGCCTCAAAGCCAGCATTAAAGGGCGTCTCCTTTGATCTTCCTGCGGGAACGCATGCGGCAGTCCTAGGGGAGAGCGGGGCGGGAAAATCCACTCTTTTGCATCTTTTTTTAAAGTCTCATGCCCTGCCTGAAGGGATGCTGTTTTTCGACGGACAGGACATTAATGATTTTTCTTTGGCGACGTTACGCAGTTGCATGGGCTATGTTCCCCAAGATACGTTTTTGTTTCACGTCACCATCGAAGAAAACATCCGATTTTTCGAGGAATCCTATGATGAGGCTGCGGTGATCCAAGCGGCAAAGGACGCAAGAATCCATGAGTTTATTGCATCGCTTCCTAAAGGCTATCAAACGGTGCTGGGAGAGCGGGGCGTCAACCTATCTGGAGGGCAAAAGCAGCGCATCGCCATTGCTCGAGCTTTGCTTCGGGATCCGGCCATTTTGCTCCTCGATGATGCGCTCTCGGCAGTGGATTCGCTAACGGAAGAGGAGATTCTCCACCGCCTAAAGCAGGTACGGCGAAACAAGACCACATTTTTAGCAACGCATCGCCTCTCCAGCGCCCAGCACTTTGACGTCATCTTCGTGCTGGCCGAAGGAACGATCCAAGAACGCGGCGACCACGGAGCGCTTCTATTGAAAGGAGGAAGGTATCATGAGTTCTACCAAAGCCAAGTCCAAGACCGCTTGGGGAGCGATGAAGAGCGCTCGAGCGAAGGGAACTTTTAGGCGTTTATTGGCGTATCTTTTGCCGCATAAGGCGCTGAGCCTCTCCATATTGGGACTGATCGCGGCGGTGAATCTCTCCGCGCTGGCCAAACCGTTGTTCATCAAGGTTTTGGCCGATGAATTCATTGTCCCCGGCGCATTCATCAATGGTCAGGGGCGCTCCGTGGCCGTATTGGCCTTTGCCTACATCGGCGTCATGCTCTTTGGCATGGGGGCTTTTTACCTTCAAACACTCCTCATCACGAAGTTGGGCATGCGCATCGCCTGCCGGTTGCGAGAAGAGGTTTTTTCCGTAATCCTCCATATGCCCCTCAGCCGCTTGAACCATTTTTCAGCCGGTCGGCTCATCACCCGCACCACTAATGATGTGGAGGCCGTCTCTGAACTTTTCACCGATATATTGGTCAGCCTCATCAAGGATGGGATTTTAGTGGTGGGGGTGTTGTTGGCTATGGTTCGCCTGAGCCCTTCCTTGACGGGCTGGGCCTTCTTAGTGTTGCCGCCCATGACGGCTCTGGTCCTTTGGATCCGAAAGCAAATTCATGCCAACTGGGTGGTGCTCAAGCAAATCACGGGCCGTCTCAATGGATTCATCGCCGAAAATGTCTCAGGGATGAAGATCGTCCAGCTCTTTAACGGGCAGCAGGCCAAATGGCGCGAATTTACTCGGTTGAATGATGACTTCTATCAACACGCACTGGTCCAGATGCGGATGCACTCGTTGTCAGGGCCCTCCGCCAATCTCTTTGAAAGCCTTGCGACGGTCCTCATTCTTGGGATGGGCCTCGGAGCTATGAAGGCAGGAACGGCGGACATCGGTGGACTCATCGCCTTGACTTTATACATCCGGCAATTTTTTGTGCCTGTGGCGGATCTTGCCGAATCCTTTACGCAGATTGAGTCGGCGTTGGTATCTGCCGATCGTATTTTTGAATTGCTGGAGGAGAAAAGTCAGGGAGAACGTCTGAGGCAGGGCATTGCCTTGCCGATTCTTCGCGGAGAGATCGAGTTTCGGCATGTTTCCTTCGCTTATGAGGGGGAAGAATATGTGCTAAAGGATGTCTCCTTTCACATTCACCCGGGAGAGACCTTTGCCCTAGTGGGTCAGACGGGTTCGGGAAAAACCACCATCATTTCCCTGTTGTGTGGGTTTTACCCCGTAAATGAGGGAGAGATTCTTTTGGATGGCATACCCATTGAGGCACTTTCGAAGCGGGATTTGCGGCGAAAAATCTCCGTGGTCCTCCAAGATGTCTTTCTTTTTTCGGGCACCTTGCGCGAGAACATCACCTTGGGGGATGACATTCCCCCAAAAGTTTTGGAAAAAGCCTTGGCGGATTCCCAAGCCCGAGGGCTTATGGATAGGAATCCCTTAGGGTTTGAGGCGGAGGTTTTGGAGGCAGGAGTAGGCTATTCTATGGGGGAGCGGCAGATCCTTTCTTTTGCTCGGGCCTTGGCGCACGACCCGGCGATCTTTGTCTTGGATGAAGCCACCGCCAATATTGACACAAAAACCGAAGCGCTCATTCAAAAAGCTTTGGAAGAAGCCTCTGCTCATCGGACAACCCTGATCATCGCTCATCGCCTCTCCACCATCCGAAGAGCCGACCACATTTTGGTCTTAGAGCAAGGGAGCGTTGTGGAAGAGGGAAGTCATCTGGAGCTCATGGCTCAAGGGGGGCGCTATGAAGCGATGGTATCGGGCGCGGGCGCTCATTAAACCCAGCCCTTGCCAAAAGGAGAAGTTTTTGGTTCAACGAGCGCCGCAGCCTCGAGTAGGACAAAAGGACCATGCAGTCGAGGGATAAAAGGCACTCTAAGAATCGCTTTGGATCATTGGCGCTTCGGCGGATGCCGCAAGAGAAGGGCGGCCCTTTCCATAAAATAACGCCTGCCGCGGGAGTGTTTATTGAAATCCTACGACAATGGAGTCTCGGACTGGACAGCTTTTGAGCCCAGGGATTATAAAGCTTTAAGGCAGCACCTCCTTGGTTTTTAGAAGAGGTACAATCGGCGAACCTTTGAGCGACGGAGTAGGTCCACGGCACGCGTTTTGGGCAGTGGAGGAAAAGAAATTCATCGTGGAGGGCAACTGCGCCCGAAGAGGTCTGAAGAATCTCAATGGCGCTTTGGTCCTATGTGTTACAGGGTGCGCCATCGCGTATGGGTCCCGGGGCACAGTCCCTGGTTGTTGTGTGAAGCGTTACCCTCGCTGGGCGATTGGCTTGAGAGAAGTTCTCGCAGTAGGTCCTCCTTCGAATGCGGCCTCCATCTGGGGCTTCGAAATAAACCAGGGCGAAGAGGCCCTAGCCCATTTGACATACAATAGCCTAGGTTATTCAATGAAAGAGTTGGATTCGTCAAGGCCATCGTCAATCAATGACGGCAAAAGAGGGGAGGACGTTCTTCCTCATCCCCTAACAAAGATCCAAAAAAGAAACATAAGGTTGGCGTTAAAGAAGGCTCCGTTCTAAGAAAGCGGCTCTTCACGGGGAGAGAAGGGTCGATGCATCGTCTTCTGAGGGGCAAAGAGCGGGGATCGTGAATCCCTCCAGGACCTTTTTGCCCCAGCGTTTGGCGTGGCCGGAGTATTGGAAAAACCCAGATGCGGGGATCCGATGTGTTGCGTGAAAAGAGCATTCCCTTGGGGTTGGAGCGCGCAATGTTAGGCGCTTAGGGGAGATCTTGGGGACGTATGCACTCGGTGATTCTTCGAGCGCTCCAAGAAAAAGGGTCGGTTTATGTGGTTGATCATTGCAAGAGGACACCCTATTCCCGCAGCTGCTGGGAAATTGATACAGGAACTCTTGGCGGTCGATCCCAGCGACGACATCAAAAGGCCGCAGGCGAACTCCTGGTGTAGGAGGTTGCCTGCGGCCTTTTGATGTGAGAGGGCAGCGTCTATTTTCGAATGATATAGGATTCGCCCAAAATGGATCGAATTTCATAGGTGTCGCTCGGAAGATTATAGGCAACAAAGGGGGCGATGGCCTCTTTCTCCAAGTCATAGAGGACTTCTAGTTCCCGAAAGAAGACGTTGCGGGAGTAGGAGAAGAGGGAGGAGAGTTCTGGTAGGGGATCCGATTCGGGTTCCTCTCCCAAAAGTTCAGTCAGGACGCGTTCGTACTCTTCGAATTCCTTCATTCCCTGCAGTCGGATCCCATCTCCTTCAGAATTTACGAAAACGAGGGTGGGAAAGGCGCTGGCTCCCAGGGTACTGGAGAGGGACAGGTCTTCCTCTAAGAGGCGGCGGGCTTCTTCGGTTTGGCTGTCCGCAACGATCATTTTCCCATTGCGGTCTAAGCGGTTTAAGATGTCCACCAACACATCATCCCGACCAACGTTTCGGTTGAACACCAAGGCCTCTTCACGCACGGAGCGCAAGAAGCGACTGGCGCTGGTTTTGCTGATTTTTTGTACCTGCTTAAAGGCGAGGGAAGCAGGATAAGAAGATAAAATAGGATCAGACGGCCAAAGACTGCCATCCGAAGGCATGCCGTAAAGTCCGGCGGCTTCCCGCCAGTGGGCGCCCACCTCGTTGGCTTGATGGATGCCGTTGGCGGAATCGGAAAAATTATCCCAAGAGGGCAAAAGGCCTCCCATGACGATGCGGTAATCGATCAAGTGGCCGTAAAGGCTTAAAAGCTTACGAAGCACAGGTTCCAACTGCCAGCAGTAGCAGCAAATGGGGTCGGTAATATAAAAAAGGGTGATGGAGCGGCGTGGGGCATCTACATTGAAGCTTTGGGCTCTCTCGCGGAGTAGTCCAGCAGGATGAGGTGTGGTGCAGCCGAGGTCCGGATCACATCCAGGGTATTGCTGATTCATGATAAACTCCTTTGCTTTGGGGTTCTTCTTTATAGTTTCATCTTAACCCATTGTAGCCTGCTGTCAATGAAAACGAGAAGATCCCTCTTGGATTGTCTTTTCATCCCAAGGTTCAGATGGTAAAGTCGTAGTAGGTTTTAAAAAGGGGAGCGAATTTGGTAAGCCAGGGGAGAAGGAAAAGGAGAGGACCATGAGGCGAAAAGATCGAATGCGGGATCGGGAATTTGCCGATCGAATCATTGATGAAGCAGACCACGGCGTTCTTTGTTTGGCGTCTTCAAACCGTGGCTACGGGGTTCCCTTATCGTTTGTGAGGGCGGGCGATTCTCTGTTTTTTCACTGTGCCAAAGAAGGGAAAAAGCTGGACTTTATCGAAGAAAACCATCAGGTACAGGTGGTGTTTGCCGCAAGGGTGGCCTCTCCTGAGCCCATGGAGCGAGAGCTTCTTGAAAAGAAAATTCAAGCAAAAGGTGCATCCTCCCTACTCTCCCAAGTGTTCACCACTGAGTTTGCTTCGGTGATGGCACAAGGGTACATTCAGGAAGTGCAGGATCCTTTGAAAAAACGACGTGCCCTGGAGCTTTTATGTAGGCGCTTTACGCCTTGGGCCATGGAGTGGTTTGACCTTGGGGCAGATCTTGGCATGGATCGAACAAGAATTTTTGAAATCCACATGGAGGAAGTTACAGCGAAAGAAAAAAAGCTGCCCTCCTGTAAATAGAAGAAGCAAGGAGAGATATATTTTGGGGAAGCCAGGAAAGAAGAAGGTTCGGCAGAGGGATCAGGATCAAATCCTGCCGGTTCAAAAAAACGATATGGTGGAAGCTCAGGTACTGCGTCAAGGCAATAGCGGGGAAGGCGTTTTGTACATCGAAGAATACCCGCTATTCATTCCCCAAGCGTTGCCTGGAGAATGGGTACGGGCTCGGGTGCTACGAACCAACCGCACCCATGGATTTGCAAGGCTTTCACAGGTGATTTCAGCCTCAATAGAGCGCCGAGTGCCGCCATGTCCCTACTATGGCCAATGCGGGGGATGTCATCTTCAGCACCAAAGCTATGAAGGCCAGCTGGAGTTTAAACGACAGCGGGTGGTGGACTGCTTGGAGCGAATCGGCGGCTTTTCGAATGTTTTGGTGGAGCCCACCCTTGGGATGGAAGAGCCCTGGCATTACCGCAACAAGGTCCAAATGCCCCTCAGAAGAACAGTAGAAGGCGTTGCGGTGGGCTTCTATCAAGAAAGAAGCCAAAGCATGGTCGATATTGCACATTGCCTGATTCAGCCGACCCAAGCAGATGCGGCCGCTCAGTGCGTCCGTTCATGGATCAACGATCTTAACATTCCTACTTGGAGCGACCAGACTCAAAAAGAAGTGGCTGTGCGGCATTTGTTACTCCGCAGGACAAGGGATCTCGATCAGATTATGGTGGTTCTTGTCGCAAACAGTGAGCATGTGATCGGCATGGACGAACTGGTAAAGCGCTTACGAGAAGCATTGCCCGCCTTGAGTGGGGTGTTGATTAACGTTAATCCAGCGAATACCAATCGGATCCTGGGACCACAGAATATTCTCGTCTATGGAAAGGAGTATATTCTAGATTCCATTGGGGAGACTCGCTACCGGATTTCCCCACATTCCTTCTTTCAAGTGAATTCCGCACAAACCAAAGCTCTATATGATACCATCCGAAGTTTGGCGAATTTCCAAGGGAGTGAGCATGTTTTGGATCTCTACTGTGGCGCAGGCTCCATCTCCCTATATATTGCGCCTTCGGTCGCTCATGTGACGGGAGTTGAGGTGGTGGCGGAGGCTGTGGAAGATGCCAAATTTAATCAAGAGCTCAATCAAGTCACCAATGCAACCTTTCGTTGCGGAAAGTCAGAAGAAGTGATTGAAGAGCTTCTTCGTCCCCAGCATCCCATCGATGTTGTGATCGTGGATCCTCCACGCAAAGGGTGTGATGCCTCTTTGCTAAATGCTATTGGAGTCGCCAACATCCCTAAAATAATCTATGTTTCCTGTGACCCTGCTACCTTGGCACGCGATCTCGCCTTGCTAGCCACCTACGGCTATCAGATACAAAAGGTTCAACCAGTAGATAATTTTCCACAAACAGATCATGTGGAGACGGTAGTATTGATGTCAAGGGTAGATAAGTGAGAGTGTAGAAAAGCCTTGAAATAAAGGCTTTTCGCAATTTTAGAGCTAAAAACCGATGTATGAAAATCGTAAAAATATCCGTTCTTGGAAACAAGTCCAGAGGCATGATTTTGAAAGTGACTGAGCGATTTAGATGTCGGTACTTAGTGAGTAGTCGATTTAGATAACATAGGCTTGAAGTGGTCGATTTAGATGTTTTTCGGATTTTGCTGGGATTAAGTTTTTCTGAATAATATTGAGCAAAAAGTAGTAAAGGTTAGATATGCATTTGAGCAAAGAAATTTTTCTATTATTTTTGAAAAAAGGCTTGACGGGGACAAAGCCCCCACTTGTTAGAATGAGTCTTGAAAGGAGGTCGAAGTTAAATGAGACCAAAAGAGATTCAAGAAAAACTTGGCATCGATGCCGACAGAATAAAGCTATTTAAGCGAGAGGGCATCTTCTTTGCGGAGCATCCGCCATCAGGAAATAAGAGCACAAATTATACAGATACAGACTGTAAAAACTTACGTCTTCTTGTAGTGCTTATTAAATCCGGGCTTACATGTAGTGATATAAGAAAACTGCAGGATGGCGAATGGACTTTGGAAGAAGCGATTGTTTGGCGTAAGCAGAGTATTGATGCAGAAATTGCCAGAAAGCGAAACTCTCTGTCTTTGCTTTCAGAATTGCTAGATGACAAGGCGGAATTTGAGACATTTGAAACTGAACGTTACTGGAAAGTTATAACTAAGAGAGAAGAAGATGGTGAGGAATTCATCAACATCGAAGATATGTATGGCTACCGCCCGGTGTCGTTGATCCGAAATATCCAGTGCCCTCATTGCCGTGAACTGAACGAAGTTGATTTGGAAGATTACCTTTATGACCAGAGCAGCGACGAGAGAGAAAATGGGATGGGGCCTGATATAGTTTACAACTTTAATTCCGAAGATAATAACTTATGTCCAAAATGCGGCAAGGTAATACAAATTGAAGGATGGATTAGAGAGTATTCGGTTGGCGCTTATGACTCTGAGAATATTGTGTATGGCAATATAGAAACCAGCCACTGTGGAAGCTA